>JAZOBE010000012.1:0-15618 GCA_045595785.1 Eubacteriales bacterium | reverse complement strand
GCCAGTCTGTAGGCGAACCCACAATTCCCTCCGAAATCACATACAGCCTTGATGAAGCAAAGGCTGCAGCCGATAGAATCGGTTACCCTGTTGTTCTTCGTCCCGCTTTTACTCTCGGCGGCACGGGAGGCGGCTTTGCATACAGCGAAGAAGAACTTATAGATGTCGGCACAAATGCATTCAAGCTCTCTCCCGTTCATCAGGTTCTTATTGAAAAAAGCGTAAAAGGCTACAAGGAAATAGAGTTTGAGGTAATGCGTGACAGTAACGATAAAGCCATTACCATCTGCGGTATGGAAAATATCGACCCCGTAGGCGTTCACACCGGTGACTCCATAGTTGTTGCACCCATACTTACCCTTTCTCCCGAGCATCACAAGATGCTTAACGAAAGCGCTATCAAGATAATCCGCGAGCTTAAAATAGAGGGCGGCTGTAACGTACAGTACGCTTTCAACCCCGAAACCGGCGAATATTATCTTATTGAGGTAAACCCCCGAGTTTCCCGTTCCTCCGCACTTGCGTCCAAGGCAAGCGGATATCCCATTGCAAGAGTTACCGCAAAGATAGCCGTCGGTATGGCTCTTGAGGATATCTCTATCGCCAACACCAACGCCGCATTCGAGCCCAGACTTGATTACGTCGTTGCAAAGCTTCCCCGTTTCCCCTTTGATAAATTCAATACCGTTCCCAACACCCTTGGCACCCAGATGAAGGCTACCGGTGAGGTAATGGGTATCGGTGAGAATCTTGAGGAATGTCTGCTCAAATCCGTTCGCTCTCTTGAGACCGGCGTTTGCCACTTCAGCATGGCGAAGTTTGCGGCTATGACGGTTGAGGAGATATACGAATACATCTCCAAGTTCAGAGACGATAACATTTTCGCTATAACCGAGCTTATCCGCAAGGGCGAAAGCACCGAGAAGCTGAGCGGTATCACCAAAATAGACGTATACTTCCTTAACGCCCTTAAGAATATCGTTGATATGGAGGACGTGCTCAGAGCAAACAAGGGCGACGTTGAGACCCTTAAAGCCGCAAAGAAAATGGGCTTTGGCGACAAGGCTATATCCCTTATCTGGGGCGTAAACGAGCTTGAGGTGTTTGCTCTCCGCAAAAAGGAAAATATCTTCCCCGTTTACCGTATGGTGGATACCTGCCATACCAACGCATACATCCCTTATTTCTATTCCTCTTATACAGGCGAGAACAAGTCTATCCTTACCGACAGAAAGAAGGTAGTGGTTCTGGGTGCAGGACCTATCCGTATCGGTCAGGGTGTTGAATTTGACTATTCTACCGTTCACGCTGTAACCACCATAAAGAAATCCGGCTACGAGGCTATTATCATAAACAACAACCCCGAAACCGTTTCCACCGATTACACCACCGCAGACAAGCTTTATTTCGAGCCTCTCACTCCCGAGGACGTAATGAATATTATTGAGTTTGAGTCTCCTATGGGCGTTATCGCCTCTCTGGGCGGACAGACCGCAATAAACCTTGCACAGCCTCTGGTTGACCGCGGTGTTAACATTATCGGTACCGATTGCGCCGCTATCGAAAAGGCAGAAAACCGCGATAGCTTTGAGAAGATACTCGTTGAGCTTAACATTCCCCAGCCCAAGGGCAGAGCCGTTACCAATATTGAGGATGGTGTAAAGACCGCAGCCGAGATAGGTTATCCCGTGCTGGTTCGTCCCTCCTTCGTTCTGGGCGGACGCGCTATGCAGATAGTTGCAAACGAGCATCAGCTCCGTCAGTACCTTAAGAGCGCTGTTGAAATCGACGAGGACAAGCCCGTTCTGGTTGATAAATACATTCAGGGTAAAGAGGAAGAGGTAGACGCTATCTGTGACGGTATCGACGTATTCGTACCCGGTATTATGGAGCTGGTAGAGCGTACCGGCATCCACTCCGGCGCCTCTATAAGCGTATATCCCTCCTACAGCATTTCCGATAAGGTAAAGGCTACCATACTCCGTTATTCCAAACAGTTGGGTCTGGGTATCGGTATAAAGGGTCTGTTCAATATCCAGTTTATCGTTGATAAGGACGAAAACGTATATATCATAGAGGTTAACCCCCGTTCCTCTCGTACCGTTCCCTTCCTTTCCAAGGCAACGGGCTATTCCTTGGCAGACATCGCTACCGAGGTAATTCTGGGCGTAAGCCTTAAGGAGCAGGGAATATTCGGTATTTATCCCGATGAAAAGAAGCGCCACTACGTAAAGGCACCCGTGTTCTCCTTTAACAAGATTCACGGTATCGACGCATATCTTTCTCCCGAAATGAAGTCTACCGGTGAGGCTATCGGCTATGACGACAACTTCCACAGAGCGCTGTATAAGGCTTTGCAGGCATCGGGTATGCATCTGCAGAACTACGGCACCGTGTTTGCCACCATTTCGGATAAGGATAAGGAGGAAGCACTTCCTCTCATCCGCCGCTTCTATAACCTGGGCTTTAATATTGAAGCTACCTCCGGCACCGCACGCTTCCTTAAGGAAAACGGCATCCGTACCAGAGTGCTTAAGAAGATCAGCGAAAACAGCGAGGAGATACCCAATTCCATTCGTCAGGGTCATATCGCGTACGTTATCTCCACCCGTGACGCAGGCAGTATCGGTGAGATCAGCGACGGACACGAGATCCGCCGTCTTGCGGTAGAAAACAACGTGACCATGTTCACTTCTCTTGATACCGTAGGCGTGCTTCTGGACGTGCTTGAAGATATCACCCTTACCATATCTACAATTGATGCATAATAACCACCCCACAAAAGGTTTTCAGATAAGTAGGGGCGATTCACGAATCGCCCGTTACAGACAGCATATTTCAATTGAAAACGCTTTTGCGGGGACCCCGAAAAAATCACCCCTAAAACACACAGAGAGGAAATCTTTATGAAAACGGGAATTTTTCGTATTATAAGCAATATTCCCCTCACAGAAAACGTATACAAAATGGTGCTGTATGGCGATGTTTCCGCCATCACGGCACCGGGTCAGTTTATAAATATCCGCATTGAGGGACTGTATCTCCGCCGTCCCATATCCGTTCACGATATGACTGAGGATACCGTTACCATCATCTACAAGGTGGTGGGCAAGGGTACGGAGATCTTATCCAAAATGCAAAAAGGCGAGCTTGATATCCTTACGGGTCTTGGCAACGGCTACACTACCGATGACAGCGGCGACCGTCCTCTGCTTATCGGCGGCGGCGTAGGCGTTCCTCCTCTGTATATGCTGGCAAAAAAGCTTATATCGGAGGGAAAGCAGGTTTCGGTAATTCTTGGCTTTAACACCGCAAAAGAGGTGTTTTGTGAAAAAGACTTTTCTTCTCTCGGCTGTGACGTTACCGTTACCACCGTTGACGGAAGCTACGGTGTAAAGGGTTTTGTTACCGAAGCGATGAAAAATATTGATTACACCTGCTTTTATACCTGCGGACCCGAGCCTATGCTCAAAGCGGTGTACGCCGCAAGTAACACCGAGGGATATTTCAGCTTTGAGGAAAGAATGGGCTGCGGCTTCGGCGCGTGTATGGGCTGCTCCTGCAAGACCATAACAGGATACAAGCGTATCTGCAAGGAAGGCCCCGTTATGAAGAAGGAGGAGATATTATGGGAAAAATGACAGTAAACCTTTGCGGTATCACTCTGGATAACCCGGTTATCCCTGCTTCCGGCACCTTCGGCTTTGGCTATGAATATGCAGAATATTACGATATAAATATGCTGGGCACCTTTTCCTTTAAGGGTACCACCCTTGAAAAGCGCTTCGGCAACCCCACACCCAGAATTGCGGAATGTCCCGCAGGACTTATCAACGCGGTGGGACTGCAAAACCCCGGCATTGATGGAGTTATAGCAGAGGAGCTGCCCAAACTTAAAAAAGTGTTCCGCAAGCCGGTAATGGCAAACGTTGGCGGATTTTCGGTTGAAGATTACGTAACCGTATGTGAGAGATTGGATAAAGAGGATTGCGTGGGCTGGCTGGAGGTAAATATAAGCTGTCCCAACGTTCACGCAGGGGGAGTCAACTTCGGCTCTGACCCCGATGGCGCATATCAGGTCATCAGCGCGGTGAAAAAGGCGGTAAGCAAGCCTGTCATCGCAAAGCTCACCCCCAACGTAACGGATATAGTTTCAATAGCAAAGGCGTGTGAGAGCGCAGGGGCAGACGGTGTCAGCCTTATCAACACCCTGCTGGGCATGCGTATAAATCTGCGTAACCGCAAGCCGGTAATCGCAAACACCATGGGCGGTTATTCAGGCCCCGCAGTGTTCCCCGTTGCGGTAAGAATGGTGTATCAGGTGGCAAAGGCGGTAAACATTCCCGTAATCGGTCTGGGCGGCGTGTCCTGTGCCGAGGACGTTATTGAAATGATGCTGGCAGGCGCAACCGCAGTTCAGGTGGGAAGCGCAAACCTTGTTGACCCTTATGCCTGCAAAAAGATTATCGAGGAGCTTCCTCAGACAATGGAAAAATACGGAATAGAAAATTTAACAGATATTATCGGAGGAGTTAAGTAAAATGGGAAAAGACGTAATTATCGCTTGTGATTTTGACAGCGCGGAAAAGACCTTTGCGTTTTTGGATAAGTTTACCGACGCAAAGCCTTTCGTAAAAATCGGTATGGAGCTTTACTATGCAGAGGGTCCCTCTATAGTAAAGGAGATTAAGAAGCGCGGCCACAAGATATTCCTTGACCTTAAGCTTCACGATATCCCCAATACGGTTAAAAAGTCTATGGCAGTTCTCTCCCGTCTGGATGTGGATATGTGCAACCTCCACGCCGCAGGCACTTCCCGTATGATGACGGCGGCAATAGAAGGTCTTACCAGACCCGACGGCACCCGTCCTATGCTTATTGCGGTTACCCAGCTTACCTCTACCGATCAGGAGAGTATGGAAAACGATCTGCTTATAAAGGAGCCTATTGCCGAGGTAGTTATGCATTACGCTTCCTGCGCAAAGAACGCAGGACTTGACGGTGTTGTTTGCTCTCCTCTGGAAGCAGAAAAGGTACATTCTGTCTGCGGAAATGATTTTGTTACCGTAACCCCCGGCGTCCGCTTTGCAGACGGCGACATCGGCGACCAGAAGCGTGTTATGACCCCTGCTCAGGCAAAGGTCATCGGCTCGGACTATATCGTTGTGGGCAGACCCATTACTGCTGCGCCCGATCCCGTTGCCGCATATAACAGATGTGTAAATGAGTTTGTTGGATAAAGGAGAAAAGCAAAATGGAAGGCTACAAGAGAGAGTTTATACAGTTCCTGCAGCAGGCAGGCGTACTTAAGTTTGGTGATTTCACCGCAAAAAGCGGAAGAAAGATCCCTTATTTCATAAACGCAGGTATGATAAAGACCGGTGACGATATTGCACGTCTCGGCGAATTTTACGCAAAGGCGTATTTTGAAAAGCTGGGCGCAAAAAAGGCTGTTCTTTACGGCCCCGCATACAAGGGTATTTCCCTTGCGGTTTCCGCTGCAGTTGCGCTTTCCAAGAATGAGCTTAACGTGCCCTTCTTCTTTAACCGCAAGGAGGTTAAGGACCACGGCGAGGGCGGCGTTTTCGTAGGCTACGTTCCCACTGAGGGCGAGGAAGTTGTTATTATCGAGGACGTTATCACCGCAGGCACCGCTATCCGTGAGAGTATGGAGATACTTTCCCATCTGAACGGTGTTAAGGTTGCCGCAACCTTTATTATGGTTGACAGAAAAGAAAAGGGTCAGTCCGAAAAGGGCGCAATGCAGGAGATAGAGGAGCAGTTCGGCTTCCCCGTATACTCCATCGTTGACGTTTACGATATTATCGAGTACCTTGAAGAGGACGAAGCAAACAAGGAAAACGTAGAAAGAATAAAGAATTATCTTGCAGTTAACGGAGCAAAGAAATGAGAAGCGTTATAGATATTACAGACCTTACTGTTGCGGAGATCGACGGACTCATCTCCACCGCCGCAGATATGTCGGTAAACCCCGAAAAATACCGCAAGGTATGCGACGGAAAGAAGATAGCCACACTGTTTTTCGAGCCCTCCACCCGTACCCGTCTTTCCTTTGAGGCGGCTATGCTGGATCTGGGCGGAAGCGTGCTGTCCGTACATTCGGGCGCAAACTCCTCTGCCTCCAAGGGCGAGAGTATAAACGATACGGCGAGAGTTGCCTCCTGCTATGCGGATATTATTGCAATGCGCCATCCTCTTGAGGGCGCACCTGCAGTTGCGGCTGTAAGCGCGGAGATCCCCGTTATCAACGCAGGTGACGGCGGTCATTGCCACCCCACCCAGACCTTGGCGGATCTTTGCACCATAAAGAACGAAAAGGGCGTTGTTGACGGACTTACCGTAGGCTTTTGCGGTGACCTTAAGTACGGCAGAACCGTACACTCGCTCATAAACGCGCTGGCAAGATATAAAAACGTTAAGATAGTGCTTATTTCTCCGGATGAACTGCGTATTCCCGATTACGTTAAGCAGGGTCCCCTTGCAAACATGGAATACACCGAGGTTACCGACCTTGAAAAAGCTCTTCCTTTCCTTGACGTGCTTTATATGACCAGAGTTCAGCAGGAGCGCTTTGCAGACCGCGCTCAGTACGAGCGTCTTAAGGACGTATACATTCTTACCCCCGAAAAGATGGAAAAGGCAAAAGCAGATACTATCGTTCTTCATCCTCTGCCCAGAGTAAACGAAATTTCCGTGGGCGTGGATAAAGACGAGCGCGCTTGCTATTTCAAGCAGGTAAAATGGGGCAAATTCATGCGTATGGCGCTTATAAAGCTTCTCCTTTCCGGAGAGCACGAGAGTGAGGATATCCTCTTCGGCGCAGAAAAGACGGATAAAACCTGCCATAACCCCAGATGTATTTCCCACACAGAGCAGGAGCTGCCCGTTTACGTTAAAAACGGCAGATGCGTATGGTGCGATGAGGAAATATAAAAAATGAGTAATATAAAATTTTGGTTTGATAAACAGATAAAATTCAATACAGAGGGCTTTTCCCCCGTTTTCCGCGAAAACGGGGACTTTTGGCGCGCTCATCTTGATATGGGCTTTGCCGGCGGAAACCGTGAAATGGGCGTGTATTCAAGTATGCAGGACACCCCCGAGGTTACCGAAAGCCCTGATGGAATGGTGATCTTCTACCCCTGCCTTAAGGCAGACGACGGCTCCGTGCATAATATTTCCCTTACACTTACCGTTAAAAACGAGGGCGACCGCCTTGTTTTCGGAGCAAATATGGAAAACAACAGCTCCGTCCGCTTTAACGAATTACAGTATCCGTTTTTTGATTTTCTGTCTCTTAACGGCGCTCTTAAGGATGACGTTTTGTATCTCCCCAACGGGCTGGGCAGACGTATTCCCGACCCTCACCGTTACGTGGAGACCTGTCACACCGAATATATGGCGGCAGATTATAAAAATATAAAGGCGTTGTTTGAATATCCCGCCGCCCTTTCAATGCCCTGGTGGGGCTTCCAAAGCGGCGAATACTTTATGTATATGGGCTGTCACAACGAGGAATGCCGTTGGGCGACCTTTACCATGTACTGTGAGCCCAGAGAGCAGGCAGATTCTCCTTATCTGTGTGCCTGCATCTCCTCTTATCCCGTTCTTGATTCCGGCGAGAGCATTGTTTACGGTGATTTCGTCGTTGCGGTACGAGAGGGAGATTGGCGCAAGGGTGCGGATATTTATAAGGAAAGCGCATCCCGTTATCTCAAGCCCATTACCAGAAGCGACAGCGTAAAAAGACTTAACGGCTGGCAGAGAATTATTATGAAGCACCAGCACGGTGAGATATTCCACCGCTATGCCGACCTTCCCCGTGTGTATCTGGAGGGAAAGAAATACGGCATTGATATGATACTTCTGTTCGCTTGGTGGCAAGAGGGTATGGACAACGGCTATCCCAACTATCAGCCCGACGAATTGCTGGGCGGTGAGCAGGCGCTCCGTGATGCTATCAAGGAAATCAACGATATGGGCGGTAAGGTAATTCTTTATGCCAACGGCCATATTATCGACGTAGCTACCGATTACTACCGTACCGAGGGCTACAAATATACAATGAAGGATCTTGAGCAAAACGAGTACCGTGAGTTTTATATGTTCTCCAACAACGGCACTCTGCTTACTCACGGTCATAAATGCTTTGTTAACGGATGCCACGGCACCGAGGAATGGAGAAACAAGCTGTACGAATTGGAGAGAAGACATCTGTCTCTCGGCTCAAACGGTACCTTCTTTGACCAGCTTTGCTGTGCATTCCGTCTGTGCTTTGATTCTACCCATACCCACGGCAAGCGTATCGACCTTGACGGTCAGCTCCGCACCGAAACGGTTACGGAAATGCGCAAAATGGTGGACGGTGATAAATACACCTTCGGCACCGAGGGTGTTATGGACAGAGTCAGCGTTCAGGTGGACTACGTTCACGGATGCGGTGAGGCTATGACCTATACTCCCAAGGCGTATCCTTATATTTTCCGTTACGTTTTCCCCGATATCCCCGTTTCCAACCGCTTCCTCCACGATCAGTGCAAGGATTGGGAAAAGCATCTTAACTATGCCTTTGTCTTCGGTCTTATTTTTGACGTTGCGCTTTACCGCGCACAGGCAAAATCCATAGAGGTCTGCCACGATTACGCGGTGTACGTTAAAAAGATTATCGACCTTCGTGAGCCGTACCGTGCCTTCTTTACCGACGGCGCCTTTGACCTGCCCGATATGGATATTCCCGCAGGAGTCTGGGCGGCAAAGTATACTCTCGGCGGAAAGAGCATTCTCGCCGTGTGGAACGACAGCGGCAAGACGGAAACCGTATGCGGTGAGAAGATAGCAAACGGCGAGATAAAAATAATAGAAATATAGGAACACGTTCATTTGGCGCAGACCCAAAAACGCAATAAGTAAAAGGTTTCGATAATCGTAGGGACGGGCGTCCCGACCGTCCGTGTGTAATCGTTTTATCGGTAGAAATCCTTGCAGGATTTCCTGCAAATTTATTTCATTTGCGTTTTTGTAGAAATTTTAACTTCGCTCGCTGTACCCTCGTACAGCTCCCGCTCGTTAAAATCCCTTCTGCATCCAAATGCTCCGTGTCCCTCAGATTTTGAACTACAGCCGGTAGTTTAATTATCGGTCACTTTAAGGAATACTAATGGATAAAAACTTACAACAAAACAAAATGGGCGTTCAGCCCGTAGGCAAGCTGCTTTTCGGAATGGCTGTGCCTATAATGCTGTCAATGCTGGTGCAGGCGTTTTACAACATTGTTGACAGTATGTTCGTCTCACAGATAAGCGAGACGGGCAACGAGCTTACCGCTCTTACGCTGGCGTTCCCTCTTCAAAGCTTAATGATAGCTTTCGGCGGCGGAACTATGCTGGGTATGAACACGCTTATATCAAAATCTCTGGGCAGAGGAGATAGAGACAGCGCAGACCGTGCCGCCGGCAACGGACTGTTCCTTACCTTTATCACTGCAGGAGTGTTCGCTCTCGTAGGCTTGTTCCTTACACGCCCCTTCTTTGAGTTCCAGACTCAGGTTCAGGAAATTGCAGATTTCGGCGTTACCTATACGACTATATGTCTTGTGGGCAGTCTTGGCATATTCTGTCAGTTTTGCTTTGAACGTATGCTTCAAAGCACAGGCAGAACAATGCTTTCCACAATCACCCAGTTTACCGGCGCCATAATAAATATTATTCTTGACCCTATACTCATTTTCGGTATAGACGGATTTATTCCTGCCATGGGTGTTGCAGGCGCGGCTATTGCCACCGTCGCAGGTCAGGTCATCGCCGCCGTTATGGGACTTATATTTAATATTAAGCTTAATCCCGACGTGCGCCTGCATCTTAAGCACCTCGTTCCTCACGGAAAAACCATACTTGAGATATACAAGGTAGGTACTCCCTCTATACTGATGCAGTCTGTAGGCTCGCTTACCACCTTTACTCTTAATAATATTCTCATAAACAACTTTACCGAAGCCGCCGCAACCGTATACGGCATATACTTTAAGCTTCAAAGCTTTATCTTTATGCCCGTTTTCGGTCTTAACAACGGTATGGTTCCCATCATATCCTATAACTACGGCGCAAAAAAGCCCGATAGAGTCAAGAAGACCATCAAAATATCCATACTTACCGCCGTTGCTATTATGACGGCAGGATATATCGTCTTCCTTTCCGTGCCGGAATTGCTTTTGGGTATATTCAACCCCACCGCCGATATGGTGGATATGGGCAAGGCGTGTCTGCGCCTTATCGGCCTGTCGTTTATTCCCGCAGGCTTTTGCATTATCACAATCAGCGTTACTCAGGCTATCGGCAACCCCTTCTTTTCGCTTATCACCTCTGCCTGCCGTCAGCTGGTGGTGCTTCTCCCCGTGGCGTTTTTAATGGCGCTGACAGGAAAACTGTGGGCAGTATGGCTGGCGTTCCCTATTGCGGAGGTGGCGTCTCTTGTGTTAAGTATAATCTTTCTTATAATGACAATGCGTAAAGCCAACCGCGAAATGGCTTCTTAAAAAGGAGAAAAACCGTGATAAAGCTTATAGTTATTATTCTTGCGGCTGTGGGCGGTCTGTACGGAATACTGCTCAGCGTGGTACAGCTCCGTTCTGCCAACAACCCCACACCCGAAAACGTGTCCGACGTATTTGATAAAGAAACCTATCTTAAGTGGAAGCGTTACAGCGCAGAAAACTCCATAACCGATATCGTCTTTTCGGTGGTGGGCGTGGTAATAAATCTGGTCTTGCTGGCAACCGACGTTTACTCTGCTTTTGCTTCTCTTTTCCCCGTGGGTCCCGTTATGCAGCTTTTGTCCGTGGTAATTCTTGAAACCTCTGTTTCTGTTATTACCGGCATCGTCCGCAGTTATATTAAAACAATGGTCATCGAGGAAAAGTACGGCTTTAACCGTTCTACCATGAAGACGTATATCTTCGATCGTGTCCGTAATATCATCTTTGAGTTCACACTTTCCTTCGGCTTGGTGTTCATCCTTTATTCAATTCACGACAGCATGGGGGATTGGATGCTGGTGCTGTTCGCCGCAATCCTCTTTTTAATCACCCTTGCCGTTTCCTTTTTGTATCCCGTTTTCAGCCGTATCGGAAACAAGTTCACTCCTCTTGAGGACGGAGAGCTTAAAGACCGTCTTATGGCGCTTCTCACAAAGCACGGCTACAAGGTAAAGGCTATTGAGATCATGGATGCATCCCGCCGTACCACAAAGCTTAACGCCTATTTTACGGGTTTCGGCAAGATGAAGACTATCGTGCTTTTCGATAATCTTGTAAATGCAATGTCGCCTGACGAGATCTGTGCGGTGTTTGCCCACGAATTGGGTCACGGACTTCACAAGGACGTGCTCAAGCGTCAAATACTCAACATCGGCAACCTTTTAATTATGTCCGCCATCGTGTGGCTTGCTGTTAAATTCGACGTTTTACACACCGCCTTCGGCTTTGAAACGATAAACTACGGCTTTTCCTACGTTCTGGCAGGCATAGGCTTGGGACTTGTTCAGCCTCTCACAGGCATTCTTATGAACGCCTACAGCCGTAAAGCCGAATACCGCGCCGATAAACAGTCGGTCAAGGAAGGGTATGGGGACGCTATGGTCACCGCCCTCAAAAAGCTGGCAAAGGAAAACTTCGCCCATCTGTCTCCTTCAAGAATAAACGTGGTTATGGAATATAGCCATCCTCCTCTCAGCGACAGAATTGAAAAGATACGTTCGACACAGAAATAACAAAAACAAAAAGGCAGGATACTTCCTGCCTTTTCTATTATTTTTTGGTTTATTCAAGCAAGCCTTCGATAGTTGCTTCCATTTCTCTTTCAGCTCTGTCTGCAACAGATTCAAATCTGGAAACGAAGTTGGAGTCGGTGTAATAGAATGCACTTGTTACGCCGCCCCAGCCGTAAATGTTTGCAAGGTCGAATACACGGGAATCGAAGATTATATCAAGCATTCTGCCGGAATCATCATCACGGGAAGCCTGAAGCTTAAGAGTACGGTCATAGTATTCGGGTGTAACCTTGTTTTTGCTCATTGCAGCAAGCGCCTCAATAACCAGACCCAGATCTTCAATGTTTTCAACGTTGCTGGGAATAGCAAGCGCAGAGGTCTTGGAGGGAGATACGGAGTGATAATATCTGTCCTGATCAGCGCTCATTTTAGGAATGGGAAGCATACCGAAATCGTCCTCCATGGAACGGAATCCGGTCAAATTCATAAGACCGCCCATGTAGAACAGCTCTCTGCCGTCGGTAAACGCCTTTATAATGGTTTCTTCCCATACGTTGCCGTATCCGCGGTTGTTAAATCTGCCGTCGTTGGCGATCATAACGGTTTCGGTGTCGCTGTAGAAAGCGGAGATTGCGCCCAGAGCATCATACATACCCTCGGTCTGGAAGGTAAGACGGGGCATATCGTCCTCTCCCTTGGAGGCAATACGCTGTCCGCCTGCCAGCGCGTGAACGTATACGTTGTACAGCTCGGTGCCCAGCGCCCAGGTGTCAAACTCGTCAAGTGCGCCGTCACCGTTGCTGTCGTATGTAAAGCCCTTGCAAATGGAAACGAAGTTTTCAAAGGTCCATTCGTTGTCATCTACCATATCGTAGAAGTTTACGTCAGGCAGCTTTTCAAGGGCAAGACGCTTGTTAAAGAATATTATCCAGGTGCCGTCATTGTCCTGAGTGTTGATATCACCCATAGCCACAAACAGCTTGCCGTCAATAGACAGATCCTCTACGGCCTTCTGGTCCCACCAGGGATTGGAAAGGTCGATAGTCTCAATATCGTTAAGATCCAGATAAATACCGTTCAGCCACTGGGATGCGGTTGCATTTACATTGTCAAAAAGAATATCGTATGCACCCTCACCGGTAATGCCGGACGCCACCTGAGAGGTGATAACACTGGTCTGGGAGCCGGGTGCGATCTTACCGGTAATAGTGCAGTTGTATCTTTCTTCAATAAGTCTTCTTACTTCTGCTTTCGCAACGTCTACTGCAGATGCGGTATCCTCGGAGTATTCTTCTCTCTGAATAATCTCGCCGCCAAAGCCCATAATACTTCCGCTTCCCTGTGCGTTATAGTCCTGACACAGCACGCGTATAACTCTTCCGCCAAGGTCTTTTATTTCAAGATCCTCGCCGTATACAATGTTTTCGGGCTCCTTGCTTACTTCCTCTGCCACGCTTTGCTCGCCTACGTTGTCGTTACACGCCGTCATAACTCCGCAAAGCATAAGGGCAACCATCAGAATAGCCAACAGTCTTTTCATATCGGGTCTCCTTTTTGTTTTTGTGTAATTATACTACCACAAAACCGCCTGCCTGTCAACAAAAAACATCTCCCCGAGACAACCTCTCGGGGAGAATAGATTTAATATGGGTCGTTTTACGAAGAAGTGATTTGCTGTGCTCCGGTGCAAATGCCTTTGTCGTTATAATAAACCAACACTTTTGTTTGTCCTGTAACGTCGCCGAACAGATCTTTATGTACGCGCACAAAGTAACCGCACAATTGGTCGTTTTCAAAATCAAACTCGCCATACCGAAACTCTATCAGCCAAAGGGGTTTTCCTTCCATCCAATCGGTGTTGTAAGTTTCGGGCATTACTGCACTCAATATAACTGCCGACACAGCGATTACCGCCAAAGTAATTGCGACTGCGGATATAATATATATTTTCGTTTTTTTATCAAGCTTAACAGTGTTCATAAGCATCCCCTTAATTCAGTTGACAGCTATGCGTGTTGCTTTTTCTTTCCTATATATTATACAAGAGAATTTTCTATGTTTTTGAGGTTTTGAGCGATATCGCCCTTGAACACGGCACTGCCTGCAACCAGAAGTCTTGCGCCTGCTTTAACAGCGACGGGAGCGGTCACAGGGTCGATACCGCCGTCAACAGAAAGCAGTATATCCTTTCCGCTTTGGTCAATAGCCTTGCGGAGGGTTTCCAACTTGGGCATCATATCCGCCATAAACTTTTGTCCGCCGAATCCCGGCTCAACCGTCATAACCAAAAACATATCCGCGTGGGGAATAAGGGGAATCAGTACCTCTGCAGGGGTGCCGGGCTTTACGGATACGCCTGCCTTAACTCCCTTTGCCCGTATCATATCAAGCACGGCGGCAGGGTCCTCGGTAGCCTCGTAGTGAATGGTTATGTAGTCCGAGCCCGCGTTAACAAAATCGTCAATATACCTTTCGGGCTTGGTTATCATCAAATGCGTATCAAAAATCATCTTGCTGTGAGGGCGGAGCGCCTTTATCACTACCTGACCGAAGGAAATGTTGGGCACGAAGATACCGTCCATAACGTCCAGATGCAAATACTGCACACCGTTTTCTTCCAATATATTAAATTGCTTTGCCGCGTTGCCGAAATCCGCAGACAGCGCGGAGGGGGCGATATGAACTTTTTCCATATCCGTTCCTTTCTCCTTTTTGCAGGACGAAACATATCATATAATATAATAAAGTGTCGGCACACGGGAAAGAGAGTGAAAAACAAAGGATCCGACCGTTTGTGTCCCGTTCGCCGCGCTTCCTATATATAATATAATACGAATCCTGCCGTTTGTCAATCAGAACAAGGCGGAAAGACTTAATTTCTCACGGCAGGACATCTCACGGCAGGCGAACAGCACCGTGTCTTTAACGGATTCGTCGCCGCCTGCCAGTGCGGACAACCCTTCGTGAAGACCGCGGAGCAGGTCCCCGTTCACCACCAGCGAAATATAGTCGCGGTTTTCGTCAAAGCAATCAAGGGCGGCTTGGTATTCTCCCTTTTGTATAAGCAACGCCGTCTTGTCGGCAAAACGGTTAATTCCCACAGAGGAAACCGCTGTGCCTATAAGCATAAGCAGTATAATGCAGAAGGCGGTAATTACGTTTTTCATTTTTCCTCCTCCTTCGGTATCACACTCATGTCTCCGCTTTGCTCCAGCGTTACAGTCTTTACCTGCTTCATGTCCTCATAACCGTTCAGCCGCACCTGCGCCAAAACCTCTTCCTCCGCCACCCGTGCGCTTTCCATATTCTTTTTAATAAACTTTCCGTTTTTCACCAGCACAATAGGTTCACCGTCCAGCACCTTACGTATACTTTTGCTTTTTCGGGAAAGAAACGCAGTAACCACCTCGGCACTTGCAACTATCATCAGCGGCATCACTCCGTAGGCGAGGGGGATGTCGGGGTCGGTCATGGGAATGGCGGCAAGCTCGCTTATAAGAAGTGCCGCAACAAATTCTCCGGCCTGTAATTGACCGATTTGTCTTTTTCCCATCAGCCGCACCGAAAAAAGTAAAATCGCATATAACAAAATTGTGCGAAATAGTATTGTCAGCATATACATCACCACCATATATTGTGGATTAAATCGGCATTTTTATACCTTAAAAATTTTTTTGAAAAAATATAAAAAAATTTGAAAAAAGGTGTTGACAAAGTGAAAAGAGTGTGGTAGAATAGCAAAGCTGTCCGCGAGGGAGACTGAGTGGGGAGCGAGAACGGACATTGAAAATCGAACAACAACGAAGAAGAAATGTACAAAGAAAAGTATGTGAA
>JAZOBE010000011.1:0-34031 GCA_045595785.1 Eubacteriales bacterium | reverse complement strand
CCGCTTGGCCTCCGACTTACTTGGTTTTCCTGTGATATAATTGCAAAGCACGAGTGAGAGAAGCACTCTCACAGTCTGTATACGGAAAGATGGCTGAGCTGGTCTAAGGCGCACGACTGGAAATCGTGTGAACGCTAATACCGTTCCGAGGGTTCGAATCCCTCTCTTTCCGCCAAAAACAAAACACCTCACTTTTTGTGGGGTGTTTTTGTTTTTCGATGTATATGGTGGGATTCGAACGGGTCGGTATTGAATGACTTGCCGGTGGCAAGTCAGACCCGACCCTGACCGAGCCCGCAGGCGAGAGCGAATCCCTCTCTTTCCGCCAAAAACAAAACACCTCACTTTTTGTGGGGTGTTTTTGTTTTTATTTTTTACAATAGTTTTCAACAGCCTTCATTCCGTCCATTGCCGCGGACATTATTCCTCCTGCATAGCCCGCTCCCTCACCGATGGGATACAGACCCGAAAGGGAGGACACTCCGTTCTCATCGCGGATAATGCGCAACGGGCAGGTAGAACGGCTTTCTGCCGCAGTAACGACAGCGCCCGACATATCAAAATCCTTTATCTTTTTACCAAAGGCTTTTATACCCTCTTTAAGAGGCTCCGTAACAAAATCGGGGAAAAGCTGTGACATATCCGCTTCTCTAACGCCGTTTGAAAAGGTGGGCGTTACCGAAAAAGAGGTTTTTCCCGTGCCGAGAAGCTCACCTACCGTCTGGCAAGGTGCGCGCCAGTCTCCGCCGCCCAGAGAAAACGCCTTTTCCTCCAGCCGCTGTTGGAAAAGCATACCGTCAAAAAGTCCCGTGCCGTAATCCGCAGGCGTAAGTCCTACCAGAACGGCAGAATTTGAGTTAACGCCGTCACGGGCGCGGTAGCTCATACCGTTGGTGACAAGACGGTTTTCCTCGCTGGAAGCGTTTACAACGTATCCGCCGGGACACATACAAAATGTGTATACTCCCCTGCCAAAGGACGTTTGATGCGAAAGCTTATACGAAGCGGCAGGAAGCAACGGTGCGTGCTCACGATACTGGGAAACGTCTATCATTTCTCTCGGATGCTCAATGCGTACACCCACCGAAAAGGGCTTTTGCTCCATTTTCACACCCTTTTCCGCCAGCATACGGAAGGTATCACGGGCGGAATGGCCGATACCGAGAAACACCGTATCTGTAAGTAAAACGGTTTCCTCACCGTCAAGCTTATATCTAACACCGCGGACGCTTCCGTTTTCCACGATTATATCGATAACCTTTGCACCGAAGCGAACCTCGCCGCCAAGGGAAATTATCTCCTCACGGATCCCCTTCACGCACCCGCGCAAAAGGTCGGTGCCTATGTGCGGCTTGGCATCGTACATAATATCCTCCGGTGCGCCGTGGGCAACAAAAGAGGAAAGCACAAACCGTCCGCGATAGTTTTTGTCCTTTACCAAAGTGTTCAGCTTTCCGTCGGAAAAGCTGCCTGCGCCCCCTTCACCAAACTGAACGTTGCTTTCGGGGTCCAACACGCCGGTTTTCCAAAAGGTATCAACGCTTTTAACACGTTCATCAACCGCCTTGCCGCGCTCAAGAACAATAGGACGCGCTCCTGCCTTGGCAAGCAAAAGAGCTGCAAACATTCCCGCAGGGCCAAAGCCCACCACCACGGGACGATGCGCTCTTGGCAGACAAGCAGGACATTCATACCCTTCTTCCGGCAAAAGCTCATACTTTTCACCCTTTAAGGAGCGAAGTGCGGCCTTTTCATCTTTTGGCATTATATCAACAGTATACACAAATCTCAGCGGTCTGCCTCTGCGTGCATCTATACTGCGGCGGAACACGGAAAAGGATACGTCCGTTCCGAATTTATTAAGTATATAGGAAGGCAAATCCCCGCCTTGCGGCAGGGATATATCGTAAACTCTTATCATTTAAGCATTGTCTCGATATTCTCGTACTGGCCGAGGATCTTGTCTGCGGCGTAACCGTAAAGAATATCTTCCCAGAAATTATATTTGCTGTAGCCCAGATGACAATAATCGTCATAGGAATACTGGCTGTCAAGATAACCTTCCGCATCTGCATAAGCCCAGGAAACGTCAATAAAATCATAGCCGTTTTCCTTGCAGAAGTTAAGAACTATCTCGTTCTTGGCGCGTACACGGTCATTATCTACGCCCTTGCCTGCATTACGCGCGTTCTTGGTAAAGAAACCGCAGGACATAAATACTATTTCGGTCTGAGGAGAAGAGGAATGAATGTTATCGCAGATAGTCTGCAGACATTCTACCAGCTTGCTATCCTGAATATAGCCGAAATCGTTAAGTCCGAAGTTGATGAACACACGCTCTGCTTCATAATACTCAACTGCTTCCCAGATATACTTGGTCTCGCCGCCGATCTTGGGATGGAGAGAAGAAGTCTCCTTGTCGCGGCAGGCGTTAATATAACCATAAGAAGCGGTGGAGAAAAAGTTAACGTAAGGCAGATCGCCGTAGTTATTAACGTAAAGCTTGAAGCCGTCTGTTACGGAGTCACCTACGAAAAGGGAATCCTCCAAAAAATCGTCCAGCTTCTTGCGGTCAACACCGTGGGTATCCACGCCCTGACCGGAATATATCCAGCTGTCCTCTTTGTTGGGCTTGCTGTCCACAGGGGTGCTTGTTTCATCGGAAACATCACTGTTTTCAGAGGAAGGAATGCTTGTTTCAGGTGCGGGAGTGCTTACTTCGGGTGCAGGCTCACTGCTTTCCGCAGCAGGAAGACTGTTGTCAACCGCAGGGGTGCTTACCTCACTGCCCGTATCGCAAGAAGCAAGTACAAGCATAACGGCAAGCAATATAAGGATAAATCTTGTTTTCATTATTTTTCGTACTTCTTTCTGAATTCCTGATATTCCTCAAAATAACGAATGGAATCGGGATGTCCGCAGTATGCAATGGTAGAGGGCTCGTTGAACATACCGAGATACTGATAGCAAAGAACAACGTCAACGTAATCGGAAATAGCTTCAAGCTGTTTCTCAACTCTTTCCATAGCTGCAGGAATGAGTGCGCTGCGGTAAACGTCTTCCTCAAACTCGAATACTTCCATATCTGCCCAGAGTGCGCTTCTGCCTGCTGCATCGTGTGCGGCGCGGAGAGCCTTGTAGTATGCGCCGGTCTGCTCGGGAGTGGACTTGCGTACACCGATCTCATCCTGATATGCAACGATATCAACGTCCATACGCTTAAGCTGGTCAACATACTGCTCGTCAGCAACGAGAATGTTGGTGCCGTAAGGAGCGATCATAGTCTTGGTGCCGGGAGCTATTTCGTGTGCGTGAGCGCTGTAAGCGTTAACGTAAGTGATGAATTCCTCAAGGAAATGACCGTTTATGCAGGTCTCATCAGGGAAATACCAGCCGTAAAAGCTCTTGTGGTTACCGTACTGTGCCCAAAGCTCATCCATAGCCTTGAATGCGCGTGCAGTTACCTCGGGAGAGGTCATATTATCAAAGGTATGTGTCCAAACGCCGTAGAATCCGCAGGAGACAAATACCTTCATATCGCATTTATCACATTCATCAAGCATAACGCCGATAGGATCCTTGCATACCATATCCTCGGGGAAAGGATAAATATCGGTTTTGAAATATGCCTCAGCGCTGTCCTCATAAACGAGAGAGGAGCACATAAGTACCATATATTCCATACCCATGTGGTGCATTTCTCTTATCTTTGCGCGCCACTGCTCATCAGTAAACTTACGGCAGATAGGGTTCCAATACTTTCCCTCAGGTATATTATGATGCTTGAATTCAAACCAGGTGCCTTTAATTGTCTTCATATATAATTACCGCCTTTCCAATCTATGTCTTGATTATAGCAAATAACGGTAAATTTTGCAATAGATAAATGAAAAATGCGTCTGCTTTATTTATTTGCAGACGCATTATTTTTATTCTTTTCTATTCTGCCTGCTTCTGTAAGCCGCATAGTCCTCATAAAAGCCCACGGAATCGGGGTGTCCGCAGTATGCTGTTGTTGACGGAGGGTTAAACATCCCTAAATACTGGTAGCAAAGAATAACATCAACGTAATCGGAAACAGCCTTTATCTGGCGCTCCACCCGCTCCATCGTTGCGGGGATAAGAGCGCTGCGGTACACGTCGCCCTCAAAATCAAACATTTCCACGTCTGCCCAAAGTGCGCTTCTGCCTGCCTTATCGTGTGCAATACGAAGCGCCTTGTAATAAGCGGCAGTCTCCTCGGGGTTGGATTTACGCACGCCCACCTCGTCCTGATATGCGATAAAATCCGCGTCCAGAGCCTCAAGCTGTTCTACGTACTTATCGTCGGCAATCACCTTTCTTGTGCCGTAGGGAGCGATGAGTATTTTGGTTTGAGGTGAAATTTTACGGGCGTGTGCGCTGTATGTATTAACGTAATCTATAAATTCATTGATAAAATATCCGTTTATGCCGGTCTCATCCGGATAATACCAGCCGTAAAAGCTTTGGTGATGTCCGTATTTTGCCCACACCTCATCCATGGCCTTAAATGCCCTGGCAGTCACGTCGGGAGAGGTCATATTTTTATATGCGTTGGTGCAGGGTCCGTAATATCCCACGGAAACAAACACCTTCATATCCCATTTGTCACATTCGTCAAGCAAAATGCCAAGAGGCTCTTTGCATACCATATCCGGGGAAAAGGGATAAATATCCGTTTGAAAATATGCCTCCTCGCTGTCCTCATAAACAAGGGACGTGCACAAAAGCACAATATATTCCATACCCACGTCGTGCATTTCCTTTATTTTTGCACGCCATTGTGATTCCGAAAACCTACGGCAAACGGGATTCCAATACTTTCCCTCTGCCTTGTTGTGGTGGCTGAATTCAAACCATGTGCCCTTTATTGCTTTCATATTGTTCCGCCCCTTATTAATGCTTTTTATCCGCGGTTAAACACCTTAAGCGTCGCAGTTTTGGCAACGCGTTCTACCGATTTTCCCGTAATTTTGCCGATAGTCGCGCCCGAAGTGCCTTTTAAGGTAATTTCAGCGTCCCTTACGGAAAGAGAAGGTGCGTCCAATTCGCCCGAGCCGCTTATATTCAGCTCAAGTGTAAGTACCTCGCCCGAGCAGCTTATATTACCCGAGCCCGTTATAGACGCTGTAAGCGCAGAACGAAGCTCGTCTATGGAAATATCTCCGCTTCCTGCAATACGCACGTCCGCAGTTCCTGCACATCCTCCGGAAACATCGCCGGAGCCATTGATCTGTACAGACATCATTTCGCCGAAATTACCGCAGGTTATATCGCCCGAGCCGTTGATTTGAAGCACGGTATGAGTCTGCACGTCGCCTGTGCTGACAGCGCCGGAGCCGTTTATCTGAACACTTAAATGCTGATTCAAATCGCTGCAACGTATATCTCCGGAGCCGTTTATCTGAAACGTACCCTTTTCAAAGGTAAAGCCTGTGGATACAGCGCCTGAGCCGTTTATGAGTGCGCTTAAGCTCTCGCCCTTTTCAAAGCCGGTATAAATAGTAAGACGGTTTTCAGTACGGTCGGAATTATTTCCGTTAAAGCTTTTTACGTTCACACGCAGGGTGTTCTCGTTGGTAAAGGATGTCTCGATAAGAGAAATAAACCTTGCACTGCCGATGGCGTGCATACGGTAAGAACCGTCCTCGGAAGGAAGTATCTCTATATTACAGGGATAATTATTGGTAACGGCTATTGAATTAAAGGGTGTAAATTCCTTTTCAAGCTCATTTTCCTCGTGTTCATTATACTTGTGAGGCTGTTTTTTCTCCTGCTCGATAATGCGTATCTCACCGGGACCGCAGTTGACCACGCAGTTTTCCGTAAGCAAAGCATAGCTTCCGTCAGTAAAATCCACACGGGCGTCTTTAATGCTTAAAACGGGCTTGTCGGAATAACAGCAAAGATTGCCGTATCTCGCCACAAAGGAAAGAGCTCCAAAGGTATCAGCCGCCACGTTATCCGTTTCCTCTTCGCCGAACAGAGCGCCTACAGATACGTCCAGCGCCTCTGCTATTGCCGGAAAAAGAGTTACGTCGGGAAGCCCCTCCCCGCGCTCCCACTTGGAGATCGCTTGAGGGGTGATCGAAAGCTTTTCCGCCAGCTCGTTTTGAGTGAGCGAACGCTGCTTGCGCATTTTCGCAAGGCGTTTGCCGAATCCGTCTATTCCGTTTGCCATAAAAATTCTCCTTTTTCAACTTTCTGCGCGCACATATATGCTACCACAGAATAAAAGAATTATCAATAACCGCGCAGTTGCGTGAAAAACAACCTTTCTGCCTGCTTACTGCTATATGATACCCCTTTTTGAAGTAAAAATCAACCACGAGTTTAGTCGGCACGCTCTGTAAACTCACAGTTTAGAAAAAGCACGTATTGAAAAACATATATATTCGTGGTAAAATATCAAAAAAGGAGGGATATTATGAAAAAAGCAATATGCTTTATTTTGTGCGCTTGTATGATATTATCCCTCTCGCCGACGGTTTACGCCCAAAAGCCGGTTATACAAGGGCTTATAAACGGGCAGACGGTAAACGGAGATACCGAAATATTCTGGGAACAAATAAAAAACGCCCAGTATTACACGGTAAACGTGAGATATATACAGAATGCCGATGACGGTCCGCTGGCTTATGCCGCGGTGAAGACAGAAAAAACATCATTTACTCTTGAAAAGTCCGTGATGGATTCTCTGGGAAAAGGGGCATACCGCGTGTGCGTCGCTTCCTATATAAACGACAAGCCCTATTACTCGGAGGTGGTGGTATATACTTACACCGACGTTGTGTCCCCGCTTAGCGGGAAAAGGGTGGTCTGCTTCGGCGACAGTCTTACCGCAAACGGTATTTGGGAAAAACAGCTTTCCGCACGGTTTGGCACAAGCTTTATAAATGCGGGAGTCGGCGGCACCACCACCGAAACCTCCCTTGAGCGGTTTGAAAAAGACGTTATTGCCCAAAACCCACATATCACTCTTATTTGCTTTGCTTATAACGATGCGGTAAAGATTAACAGAATAGCATCCCGCGTGAGTCTTGAGCGATACAGAGAGAACCTTGTTTTTTACATTACTTCCCTTAAAAATGCGGGAAGCGACGTTGTGCTTTTCTCACCCAACCCCGTAATTGAAGAATATTTTAACGCAAATCCCCTCCACCCCGGTGAGGATTATATTGAAGACGGCGGTATAAACAGCCTTATATCCAAATATACGGATATTATGAAGCAGACGGCAGAAGAATACGGAGTATATTACGTTGATCTGAACAAGGCGTTTGGGGAAAAAGACGTATATTCCCTTATGAACAAGGACGGAACCCACCCCAACCACAAGGGATATGAGCTATACGCAAAGGTTTTGGGAGATTTTTTGGAAAGCACTTATACCCCGGAGCCGGAGCCCGAATACGTTTTGGGTGATATTAACGGTAACGGACAGTTTGATATAAGTGATTATCTGTCAGCGCGACGGATGATCAGCAAAACGATGCCCATGCATCCTGCCGCAGACTCAAACGGTGACAAATCCGTTGACCAAGCAGACCTTGATATTATAAAACAGCTATATATTGACACACGCCTTAAAGGAGAATAAAAATGAAAGCATACGAAAGATTACTTAAATACGTTGTGTTCCCTACCGCTTCTGACGAGACAGCAAACAAGTGTCCCTCTACCGACAAGCAGTTTGCACTTGCAAAATATCTTGCTGAAGAAATGGCGGCTATGGGGCTTACCGATATTAAAGTGGACGAAAACTGCTATGTTTATGCCACTCTGGAAGCGAATACAGACAAAAGCTTACCCGTTATCGGTCTTATCGCACATCTGGATACATCTCCCGATGCGCCCGACGCGCCTGTTAAACCCAAAATTGTAGCCGACTACGACGGAAATGATATTACCCTTAACGAAAGCACCGTTATGAAGGTGGAGGATTTCCCTTTCCTTACCAAATATAAGGGAAAAACACTTATTACAACAGACGGAAACACCCTTTTGGGGGCAGACGACAAGGCAGGTATTTCAAATATACTCACCGCTGTTGAGATGCTTAAAAACAGCGGAGAAAAGCACGGAAAGGTTCGTATCGCATTCACTCCTGACGAGGAGATAGGCGCTGGGGCTGACCTGTTTGACGTAAAGGGATTCGGCGCAGATTGGGCATATACCATTGACGGCGGTGCTTTGGGAGAAATTGAATACGAATGCTTTAACGCCGCCCACGCCACGGTAACCGTGACGGGAAGAAATATTCACCCCGGCAGCGCAAAGGGAAAAATGATAAATTCTTTGCTGCTGGCAATGGAATATGATTCTCTGCTTCCCGTATTTGACAGACCCGAGCATACCGAGGGATACGAAGGCTTTATTCACCTTAACGGCATGCAGGGCGACGTGGAAAAGACTGTGATGGATTTTATTATCCGCGACCACGATATTGAAAAGCTGGAGCAGAAAAAACGCATTATGCTGTCTGCCGCAGAGTTTATGAACGCAAAATACGGAAACCGTGTTCAGGTTAAGCTGACCGACAACTACCGCAACATGAAGGAAATGATACTCCCCCATTTCCACATAATAGAGGATGCGGAAAAGGCGATGAGAGAGTGCGGAGTTGAGCCCGAGATAATTGCAATACGCGGAGGTACCGACGGTGCCAGACTTTCCTTTGTAGGTCTGCCTTGCCCCAACCTTTGTACCGGCGGCAACAACTTCCATGGCAGATTTGAATTTGCCTGCGCAGAGGATATGGAAAAGACCGCAGAAATAATCAAGACCATAATTACAAATATAGCAAAATAAATACCCGAAAAGCAAAAAGGCAAGCGTAATGCTTGCCTTTTATTTTTATTCTGTTTTGCGGCGGACGAACAATTTGGACATTACCGAGGTTCCGAAATATCCGAATGCGATGAGCATACAAGCAAACGAGAATGCAGAACCGACGTAAGGCAAGGCGCAAAGCACCGCCAGAGTAGTGGTGGAAATTACGGCGGACAAGAAACGGTTCATTGAGGGGAACATTCTTGCGCCCAACACGCTTCCCGCAAAAAGCTGGGAAACCACCATAAGCGCCAGATATACCAGCAGCAGTGCGAGTGATATCTCGGAGCTGAGTATAAGCATAAATACCGCAAAGCCCGGAATAGACAAAATAAGCATAAGTCCCGACATGGTAAAGCGGATAGGATGCTCTCTGAATACGGAAGCGGATTTTTTGGTGCTGCTGCCGAAAACAAACTGCACTATAAGCGCACCGGACACGGCGTAAAGAATAGTCCAGTGCATAGAACCAAACGCGTTTTTCCACACGTTTACTTCGGTCCATTTCAAAGCATCCTCAAATCCGTCGTGAGACAGAGCAGAGGTCTTTCCGTCTGTAAGCAGAGGCTTCCGGGCAGATTCCACGGTAACGTCGTTAATAACGGCAGAATCTGAAAAAAACACGTTATCCGCACAGATCTTGGCACTGCTCTTAACCTCACCGGAAATAACTACCTGAGAACCGTATACGGTAAGCACGTCACAAACGCCCTTGAACTCAACTCTGCCGGAAGAAAAAACGAATACGTGGCCGGCGTTGACTCCCTCCCCCACAACTGCGTCGCCTGAAACAAAGGTAAGGTTACGGCAGGTGGTGTTTGTTATTTCAGCTTCCATGGTAGCAAAACGCATGCTTCCGCCAACGGTAAGACCGTCCGCCTTAAAGGATGCGAAAAAGCCCAGCACGTCACCGCCTACGGTGCCGCCAAGAACAGTCTCTCCGCCCATGAGATTGAGATAATCTCCCTCAGCGTTTACGGTCTCCTCCGGGTCCTTGTTATTCTCCGTGAGATTGCCTGCGCCGTCATCCGTGGTATAAGCAAAAACAGATACGGACAGTACCGACGCCAGAACAAATAATGTGATAATAAATGCAAATAACTTCTTCATTTTTTACTCCTTACCGGAAAGTACAAAGGATTATACAACAAACCGTGAAAGAAAGCAAGAATTAAATTGTTAACTATTGCATAATATTTCATGACGGGAGGTGAAAATGCCGTTTTGCAAAGAAAAAACAGCCTTTTGGGCAATGCACTTGCCATAACTGCCTTTTCGCTCTGTGTCAAATTTATGGGTATGCTGTTCAGATTGTACCTGACGGGCAGAATGGGAACGGAGGGCATGGGGCTGTACCAGCTCATAATGTCGGTGTACGGCATGTTCACTACCCTTGCCACTGCAGGACTTACGGTAACCGTTTCGGGGTTGGCGTCCGAACGGTTTATTACGGGAGGAACGGGAGAAGCAAAGCTTATACTTAAACGTACCCTGCGGCTTTCACTTATAATAAGTATACCTGCAGGAATAATCATGTTGGCAGGTGCGGATATTACCGCGGCGCGGTTTATTGGTGATGCAAGAGTTGCGTTACCTCTTCGGATATTATCGATCTCCATGCCATTTATGGCGGTTGCGGCTTGTCTTAAGGGATGGTTTTTTGCGGTAACACAGCCGTTAAAGCCATCTATTGCTTCACTTCTTGAGCAAACGGTAAAAATATGCGTAACGATTTTACTGCTGGGCACGTTTATGAAAGGAAAAAGCGATCCCGTATCACTTTGCGTAGGCACGGTGGCAGGAATAACCCTGGGTGAAATGTTTTCGACTATACTGCTTTCGGGAATGTATTTTGTGGGAACAAAAAAAGAGGCAATTCCTGTTGCCGACAAGAAGGAATGCGACCGAAGCATAAGAGGCGTATGCTTTCCCGTAGCGGCAGGCGCATATATGACAAGTATACTCCACACCTGCGAAAGCGTACTGATACCCAAAATGCTGTTGCTTTACGGCGGAGACAGAGAAAGTGCGCTGTCCGATTTCGGTATTATACGGGGAATGGCAATACCCCTTTTGTTTTTCCCGTTTTCATTCTTATCCTCACTCATATCCGTGGCAGTTCCCGAGATATCCAGACTAAAAGCGCTTAAAAACAAAGATGCCCTTAAAGAGCGCACCTCAAAAATACTTACATACGGATGGATGTTTTCTATTGCGGCAGGAGGAATATTCTTTTTGTTTCCCGATATATTGGGAAACGCCTTTTACCGTACCGATGAAGCCACCCGCGCCATAAAAATTCTGGCGGCGGTTACGCCCTTTATGTATATTGAAACCATAACCGACGGTATGCTTAAAAGCATTGGCGAGCAGATGTGGACCTTTCTTACGGGACTTATAAACTCGACGTTCCGTATTGCCGCCGTGGTGTTTATTATTTCCCGAACGGGCGCAGAAGGATATTTGTGGCTGTTGGTAGTATCCAACCTTTTCTCTTACGGAATGTGCGCTTACAGAATGAAGAAAAAAGCAGGCTCAGCCCCCGATATTGTTAAGGGTGTGCTTACACCGCTTTTATGCTTTGGCGCAGGTGGAATGGCAGCGTATCTTATTAAAAACAGTATTGACGGAATATATCCCAAAGCGATATGCGTAACGGCGGTGTATCTGGCAGTGGGAGGAATAATGTATCTGACCTTTGATAAGCTATGGAAAAAAAGCAGACGCTGACAGATTATCTGCCAAAAAGGTTAAAGGAGGCATATGAAAATATGCCTGACGAAACCAAAAAAATAACAGATGAAATAAGACTGCGGAAAAACGGAGCATTTTCTGTTTTTGCCGGAGGGAGAAATCTGTTTCCCGACACAAGCGGAGTGCTGTGCAAGCTGGAAAACGCCGTTACGGTAAGTGAAAATGAGCTGGAGGAGTGCGTGTTTTTACTTTGCAGAGGGTCTATGTACTCTTTTGACGAGACCATTAAAAGAGGGTATATCCCCATACCGTACGGCAGAGCAGGCGTATGCGGAGACACGGTAACCGAAAACGGACGTCTTAAGCGGATACGGGAGATAACCTCGGTATCCTTGCGGATACACAGAGACGTGCCGTCTTACGGGAACAAGATAATAGACGTATACAGAAAAAGGGGACTTATGGGAACGCTGGTATATTCTCCGCCGGGGATGGGAAAAACCACGCTTCTTAGGTCGGTGGCGCTGATGCTGGCACGGGGAGAAGGAATACGGCCCGTAAAGGTGGGAATTGCCGACGAAAGATGCGAGCTTATACTGCCTGACACGGACATGGGTATTGCCGACGTAATATCCGGATGCCCAAAGTCTGTAGCGGCGGAAATACTTACCAGAACAATGTCTCCTCAAGTAATAGTGTGCGACGAAATAACGGCTGACGACACGGAAACGCTGATAAACTCAACGGGAACGGGAGTTTTTCTTATATGCTCCTGCCACGCGGAAAGCAAGGAAGAGTTATACAAAAAGCCGTATATAAGCCGTCTCGTTTCCGAGGGGGCGTTTTCACTTCTGGCACAGGTAAGCCGAAGGTCGGGAAAATACGATTACGTTACGGAGCTTATATGAAAACCGCGCTGGGTGTTATTTTGATAATGACAAGCTTTTTCTTTCTGGGACGAAAAGCGACCCAAGAGGAAAAGAATTCGGTTAAGCAGCTGGATAACGTAATAAGGCTGACCGAGCATATTAAAAACGGAGTGGCGTTGTCTGCCCTTCCCCTGCCGGAAATATATTTATCATTTTGCAAAATATCCGACGACAGCGTTTTCGCAGAAAAGCTGGTGAACGAGGGTATAACCACGGCACTTTCATCCTACACTCTGCCTCGGGAGGCGGAGGAGGTGCTGGACGCCCTTACCGCAACTCTTGGTCGGCTGGACGGAAGCGCTCAGCAGGAAAAGCTGGAAGCGGTATGCAAGAAGCTGGAGGTTATAAGGGAAAAGGAAAACGACCGTGTGAATAAGAAAAGCAAAAGCGTACAAACGCTGTTTTTGTTAGCAGGCGCGCTGGCGGTAATACTGATGTGCTGAAGGAAAGGTTACGATATATGAACGTGGCTATTATAATAAAAATAGCGGGAGTGGGGCTTCTGACAAGCATCGCCTGCCAGATATTGCAAAAAAGCGGGAAGGACGAGCAAGCCACCTTCGTAAGCATTGCGGGAGTCATTACCGTTATGCTTATGCTCATCGGAGAGATAAGCACGCTGTTCTCGTCAATACGAAGCATTTTCGGGCTATGAATATACTTACGGTTTGCGGTATTGCGCTTATTTCCGTGGCGGCAACGGCAGTAATAAGGGAAACACGCCCCTCACTTGCCCCATACGTTACGGCGGCAAGCGGAGTTTTTTTACTGGGATATATAATAGTATCATCCGCACCGATAATAGAATTTTTGAAAGCGCTGGACGATCTGGCTTCAGGCGGAATATCCGTAATGCTAAAGGCTTTGGGAATTGCGGTGTGCTGTCAGGTAAGTGCGGAAATATGCAGGGATTGCGGTGAAGCCTCCTCTGCATCCAGAGTGGAATTGGCAGGTAAAATAGGTATTTTACTTCTTTCTCTGCCCCTTATAAGAGACATTCTGCAGATTGCAGGGGAAATAATAAATTGAAAAAGATAATAATAATAACGTTAATACTGATACTTCTCTTTCCTTTAACAAGCATTGCCGCAGAGGGTGAAGCCGATACGTCAGATAAAACGCAAATGCCGCAAAGCCTTATAAGCCACGCCTTTTCGCTTATATTCGGTGCTTTTTCCGAGACAGGCAAAAGCGTGGTGGGTCATTGTATCGGCATACTGGCTATGTGCGTTGTTGCAGGATTGATAAACACCTTCAAAGCCTCGTTTCCCGTTTTGGGAGATGCAGGGGAATACATAAGCGTTTTGCTTTTATCCGGCAGTGTTTTTTCGGCGGTAAGCGGAGTTACGCAATACGTAGAGCAGGCGACGATGCGGTTTTCCGAATATCTGCTTACACTTCTTCCCGTTATGACCACAATGTTCGTTTACGGCGGAAGCACGGGGGCGGCTGTTGCCAACGCAACCTCAATTAATCTGTTTTGCACGGTTATAAGCGTTATCTGTCATTCATTGCTTACTCCGCTGGTAAATATATGTCTGGTGCTTTCCCTTACCTCTGCACTGCCCGGATGCGCGTCGGTAAGACCAATATCGGGAGGAATTAAGAATCTGGCGGCGACCCTTACCGCATTTGTTTTTTCGGTTTTGGGATTTGCGGTATCGTTGCAGACGATAGTAAGCGCGGCAGGAGATTCCTATGCCACAAGAACCGTTCGGTTTGCATCGGGCGTGTTTATTCCCGTTATAGGAAACATGGTGGGAGAAGCGTCCCGCACGGTGATATCCGCCGTAGCAAAAGCAAAGTCAGTTATAGGTCTGGGAGGAATATCCGCAATAATGACAATTGTAATACCTCCCGTGGCAGTTGTGGTATTGTATAAAATAGGCATACTTTTTTGTGCCGCCGCCGCAAGGCTGATGGGGTGTGAAAAGGAAGCGGCGTTTTTATACGATATAAACGGTATTTTCAGTCTGCTGTTTGCGGTGATGCTGGGCTCCTCCCTTGTGGGGCTTTTGGCGGTAACCGTATTTGTATGTGTTGGTGCGCCGATATGAGAGAATGGGTATATATTATTTTTACGGTATCCCTTGCAGGTGGAATAATAAACATACTGTCCTCCGGCACGAAAAGCGAAAAGTATATTAAGTTTGTTTGCGGACTCTGCTGTCTGCTGACGGTAATATCCCCTATTAAAAATCTGATAAACGGCTTTGACCCGAAAAACGTTTATATAGAAGAAAGCGTTTCCTTGCCAGATGGAAACGAATACGTTGCCGAAGAAACAGCAAAGCGGACCAAAGAGTATATTTCCGACTATCTTTACGGAAAAACAGGTATAATTTGCAGTGATGTCAGCATAGAAATAACTGTAACAGACACGGAGACGGTAATAGGTGATATTACGGTCAGCGTACCGAAGGAGCATTATGAAAAAGCAAAAGCCGAGCTTTTTGGTATTGCGGAGGTGAAAACCGACGGATAAACAGAATATGTTGGGAAAGCTGTTCAAAACAAAGGGAATATGGCTGTTGTTTGCGGCGTTGCTGGCAGGATGCGCACTTTTACTGTGGCCGGACACCGACAAACAGACCTCCCCTGCTCCCTCTTCAGAGGAATACAGAGAAAAGCTGGAAGCTCAGACCGAAAAGCTTATATGTGCGCTGGAGGGAGTTTCGGATTGCAGGGTGCTTATAACCTTAGAAAGCGGATATGAATATCTGTACGCATCCCATCAGACCCTTGACCGTACCTATGATAATTCGGGGACGGTATTATCCAGCTCCTCATCAAAGGAATATACACTTGACGGAAAGGGAGCGCCAATAACCATTACAGAAAATCTGCCCACTGTAAGCGGAATTTCGGTGGTGGCGGAGAACCTTTCCGACGAGACACGGTACAGAATAATACGTCTGCTTCAGGCGGCGTACGGAATACCGTCCAACAGAATTTCGGTAGAATCATAAAAATACACACATACATACGGAGGCAACTATGAAAGAAAACAATTTGTGGAAAAAGATCAAGGAATACGAATGGAAAAAGCTGCTGAACACAAAGACGTACGTTATTGCAGGCTGTCTGGCTTTGGTGGTGGCGGCTGTAACGGTATCCGGAATAATGGCATCCCAAAATGCTGCGGATACTTTAGGAAACGAAAGCAACAAAACTCTGGGTAATGCGGTATTGGCAGACGGCACCGTGGCTGACGGAGATAACGACAAGGAAAATGACAATGCCGAGACCGATACCAAGGAAGAGGATAACTTCTTTGTGTCCGCCACAATAAACCGCGAGCAGACCCGTGACGAATCTATGGAAGTACTTAACCAGCTTGCCAATAATCCCGACGCTTTGCCCGATACCAAGGAGGATGCTCTTAACGCTATTGCCCAGCTTGTTGAGGATATGAACGCCGAAGCAAACATAGAAACTCTTATAAAAGCCAAAGGCTTTAAGGAATGCGTTGCCATTGTTTCGGGCGCAAACTGCACCGTAGTGGTAAAATCCGGCGGACTTAACGCCGCTGAAACCGCAATGATACTTGAAATAGTTTGTGAGCAGACAACGGCAAAGCCCGAAAACGTAAAAATTATACAAAAGCAATAAGCAAAAAGTTCCGGAGCGTTTCCGGAACTTTTTTGTTTTGGGAAAAAAGCTTCCATTATTTAACATTGACAACAACGCCTGATTATTATATAATACATTATGTATACTTTTATTCTCACGGAGGATGTTACTCAATGACAGGACGGTTAAAAAGGTTAATATGTTTATTGCTCTGCTTTGTGTTTATGGCATCCTTGGTGAGTCAGATACATATAAACGCGGAGGCGCTTACTTCGGCGCAGGAAAAATACGTTGAGGATATCGGTTCCGCCGCATCCGAGGATATGGTGAACAGCGGCGTGCTGGCATCTCTTACTGTATCCCAAGCTATTCTGGAAGCCGGCTGGGGAACGTCCACAATGGCAAAGCTGGCAAAAAACCTGTTTGGCATAAAGGCAAACGCCAACTGGTCGGGCATGGTTTACGACAGTAATGCAGGAGTGGTACATCAATCCTATTCGTCATACGTTGCGGCAAACACAAGCTCATACGTTGCTTCGAACGTTCAACGAATATGGCGCGCTTATTCCACCTGGTATGAATCTTTGGCAGACCACAGCTTATTGCTTACGTCCGCTTCAAGATATGACGATATTCCTTACGAATACGATTACGTTGCCGCCGCCTGGAATATTATTGAGGACGGATACGCTTCCGATATGGAATATACCAAAAAGATCGTCAACTGTATCGAGGTATATAACCTGAGCAGGTTTGACGTGTTGGAGTATCCCGAGGATCAAGCGGTAATAGTTACAAAAACAAGAAAATATCTGTCCATGAACGAAACGTGGGTACTGCCCGTTACTGTGATACAGCCCTTTGGCGCAGAGGACGTGCTTACATATACCACCAACGACCCGTCGGTGGCAACCATTGACGAAACGGGACTTGTTACGCCTGTTTCCGAGGGCGAGTGTCTGTTGACAGTTACCAGCTCTACCGGCTGGCACGCCTGCTGTTATCTTGCTACCTATGACCCTGACACCACCTATGCGGAATATATCTGCTCCGGAGATATTCCCATGTATGCGGAAATGTCAAAATCAAGCGAAAAATACGGCACCTTGCCTGCAAGACATTGCGTTATAGGTATTGGAGAAAAGCTTACTGATTCAAACGGTGTAAGCTGGAGAAAGGTACGCGCAAAGGTGCTTACGGGCACGTCGGTTCTGGTAAAAACCGGATACGTGCTTGCTTCCGGCGTAACATATCAGATAGGTATCAACTACACTAATCTTACAGACACGGTGTCTGTTTCCTTGGATAAAAGCGAGGTAACGCTGGCGCAGTACACCACCGAGACCTTGAAAGCGACTCCCAAAAACAGTGCGGGAAAAACTCCCTCCACCTCAACGGTGAGATGGATATCCAACAACCCCTACGTTGCTACCGTTACAAATAACGGACAGATACGAGGCGTTAACGAGGGCGAGTGTATGGTCTTTGCCGTATCTACGGACGGTGTATACGCCGCCTGCAAGGTTAAGGTAACCGAGGGAGAGTATATATCCGTGCAGGATATATCCCTTGATCAGACTGCTTTGACGGTTTCGGAAAACGAAGCGGTTACCCTTACGGCGATAGTAACACCTGCAAACGCCACCGACCCCAGAATAGAATGGAGCACATCCAACGAGCAGGTCGCAACCGTAACCAACGGAAGAATTACAGCTGTCGGTGAGGGCGAGTGCTTTATTACCGCCACCATTGGAAAACGGTCCGCCACTTGTGCGCTTACCGTAACACCTTGGGTATTTACGGGAATAAAGTATGACGGCACGGTACTCGGCACAAAGGTCAATCTGAGACAAGGCCCATCCACCTCATATTCTTCTCTTGGCAGAGTTGAGGAGGGCGACACTCTTATTATATACGGCAACGCCGCAAACAACTGGTATGACGTATTGGTTACCTCCGGAAAGTGTGAGGGAATAGAAGGATATATCTACAAGGACTACGTTAACGTGCTTAACGAAAGAGTAGATTCTCTGGTGCTGAACACCTCCGGCGCGGTGCTGACTGTAGGTGAAACACTTAATGTTTTATGGAAGACCGACCCGTCTGAAAGCACAGTAACATTTACCAGCTCTGATAAAGCGGTTGCTACAGTTGACGAAAACGGAGTCGTTACGGCGTTAACGGCAGGAAGCACGGAGATAACCGCAAAGGCAGGTATGCAAAGTGCATCCATAACCATAAATGTAACCGACAACGGATTTACCGGCACGAGATACGTAGGAAAGGTGACCACCAACGGCGGCACTCTTAATATGCGTAAAGGCCCCGGTACACAGCACGATGTTGTGGCGAAGTTGAATTTTGAAGCTGAAATAATCGTATACGGCGACGCTGTTGACGGTTGGTATGCGGTATACGGAAAAGCTGTCGACGGAAGCTATGCCAGCGGATACGTTTCATCCGAATGGGTTACGGTGACGGGAAAATGTGCATACACTCTGGCATTGGAGGAATATGACGCCAGTATTGCGGAGGGAAGCACTTATTCCATAAAGTGGACGGTTGACCCCGAGGACATTGAGGTAACCTTTAAGTCGTCTGACGAAAGTATTGCATCGGTTGACGAGCAGGGCGTTATTACCGCAATAAAAGAAGGAAAAGCCGAAATAACCGTTTCCGCAGGAGGAAAGACGGCTGTATTCACGGTGAACGTGGTACACAAGCCTATGCCGAAAAACCTTATTCCCAAAAAAGATATATCCGTATCCGAGGGATATATCTGGGGATTAAAGGCAGGCACTACCGCCGAGGAGCTGGCGGATATGTTTGAAAACAACGCGGAATACATTGTAATTACCTGCTCCCGCGAAGGATATGCGGGAACGGGAACAAAGGTTGAGCTGAAGGACAAAGACGGCAATATCGTAGAGACCGCACTCGTAGTAGTGCTGGGTGATTGCGATGGAAACGCTATGGTCAATTCAACTGACTACCTGATAACACGGCGTATCGTATTGGGAACTTATCAGTACACCGACGTTCAGTACGAGGCGGCACGCACTTCGGGAATGCCTGCAGTAACCGCGACTGACTTCCTGATGATACGCAGACACGTTCTCGGCACCTATGACATCTATACACAAGAATCAAATATGGAATAGTAAAAAAGGAGAATAACCATGAAAAAAGCATTATCTGTACTTGTTTCCGTTCTTACAGTTTTATCTCTCTGCGTAATTCCCGTCCACGCGGCAGAGCTGGAAAACGTAGCACCCGCCGGCTCTTATGAGGTTATCGGTATCTATACCGACGGTGAAGGAAAGACATCGTATCCCGATGAAACCGGCGACTGCCTTATCAACGGCGTATATGCGCAGACCGCAAGCTACGACCAAGTAGATTTCGTAGGACTTAACGCAACCTCTGAGGGCGCAAAGGCGCAGGACGGCGTAACCTCTGTTAAGCTTGACCTTGGTCAGGTATACCCTATTGTTAAATCTGCGGTTTCCTGCAGTAATCTGTGCTCTGCAGGTATAAGCGCACCCGAAATGATTACGGTTTCCGTTTCCGCAGACGGCGAGAACTGGTCCGAGCCTATCGTAGCTGAATATGAGTTTGAGCTTATTGAAGGCGAGGTTGTTAAATCTATTGCAAAGATAAACGCTGAAGTGCGATATATTACTTTCAACTTCTACCACGCCACCAACTGGGTATTTATTGACGAGGTTGAAGCGTACGCGGGAGATATAACCGCTAACGATGAGGAAAACAGCGAGAACGCTTCCGAAGATTCCTCCAACGTTCAGACCCCTGAAAAAAAGGCTGAAATAAACAGCGACGTTATCTATATTTCCTCTGCAGTTATCTCTGTCGTAATACTTATCGTTGTAATTGTTTTTACTCGCAAAAAGAAATAAAAGCCAAAGTGTAAAAAAACGGGGCTGTCTGTAAATGACAGCTCCGTTTTTTATTGAAAAGCTTATAATCTATTTTCTTTTTTTAATTAATACGGCGGCAATTACTGCTATAACAACCGGAGCCACACCGCCTGCTATATACCATACCACAGTGTCTTGACGGCTTTCAACAGGGGCTTCCGCAGGGTGGGACTCGTTGGGGGAATGGTAAATAGAAACGTCGGAAAGGATATCCTCTTCGCTTACTTCCGTGCTTTCTTCAGGGACAGACACGTTCTCATTCCCTGCAGAAGGGAAGGACGCTTCCCTGCCTACCGACAAAGTGTAATCGGAGCAAATAACGATATCGTTATAATACACGGAAAGGTCGCTGTATACTCCCTCGGTGTCAAGAGAAACGCTGTTTCCGTCAGCAGTTTTAAGCATTGACGGAGTTACGTCCATTATCCTCTCGGTTCCGTCTTCACCTAACAGATATATTTTGCTTCCCGTAGGAGAATATTGGTCGCCAAGGGCAACGCTTCCGGCAACGCTATCGATATATCCCTCTACGGTTACCTTACAAAGATTTTCGGTATAAGCATACACACGGGTAGTATCTCCGTCTGAATCGGAGGCGAAAAAGCTCTCTCCGTGCTTGACGTAATAACGGGTCTCAATGTCATCGGCAGAAACGGTAAAAAGTCCGTATGCGCCGGAGGAAAGCCTCCACGCGAAGTATTCGGTGCTTATTTCCTTTTCAGCCATCAAATCACTGCCGTCCGAAGAAACGAGATAGCTTCCGCTCACCTTATTGCAAAGAGTGCCCATGCCTGATGAATTCACCTTATCGGTAGCATCTTCAAAGGACCAGAGCAAGGAATTATCAAACGACATAAGATAAACCGAAGCAAACCCGTTTTTAAGACTAACCTCTGCAAAAGTCAAGCCATCCTTTTCTGTATGGCGCATTGCATAGGCTTTGCCGTCGGTGTTTTCGGTAATAAACAAATAATCCTTTCCGTATTCAAGGACAGGAGCAAGTGTAAATGCGCGCAGGGTGTATTCCGCCGTAGTAACGTTACGGTTTTGAGTTACCTCGTAAGAGGACAGCTCGTCTGTCTCAAATACTATTTTACCTCCGTCTGCCCAACACATTTTTGTTTGGTTGCTTGCTACGTCACGAACGAAGACAGGGCGTGAAATATCAAAGCTTTCATCCAAGGTAATGGATACTGCCGTAAACATTCCCTTGGTAATACCCTTGGCGGTTATATCATAATATGCATATGCAGACTGTACCGCAGGGCAGGAAGGAGAGGTGTTCTTTTTTACGGAAAGACTGTTTATTCCGCTGGAAACAACCCTTACCCCGTTGTCTGCGGCAGTACTGCCCGCATAACCGGGAGTGTTGTAATATATTTCCAGATAATCATCGTTTTTGCCGTACATGATGCCTTTTTCATCATTGGTGGACCAATCTCCCTTATCCTTAAGAGGATAAGAGCCGTCTGAATTATAGCGGTATATTCTGACAATATCGTCTTTAATCTCAAATACGGTCATTGTAAGCATATATCCGAGGCAGTTAGCGTAACCAACGTAGCCGGCATTCATATAAGTGAAGTTAATGGTCTGCAGGGTGGGAGCCGCCTCCTTATCGCCCTTTTCGCAAATATAAACAGAATCACCCTTTTCGAGATATATGGCAGATGCGCCGAGATAATCATCATAAGACGAGCTGTGGTTATGACCGAACATAAATATAATATTCAGTGTCTCGCCGTATTTATTAAGCACGTCAATCAGATATTGGGAATAAACACCGTCGCCTCCCTCGGGAGTACGCCAGGAATAATGCAGAGGAATGTGGCTTATAACGAATATGGGCTTTTTATAACCGGATTCGGATTTGGCGCCCAGATATTTTTCAAGTGATGCGGCTGTCTTTTTAACCGTAGATTCGCTGGTGCTTCCCTGCATAAACTCATCTTCGTGAATTACGAAAACACCGTAATGCTCGGTATCGTTAGCACCGCTTTTGCTTAGTCCTTTGGAGCTTGCAGGGTCGTGATTACCTTGAGTAAAAATCATATTCTCGTCCTTAAGGTCGGGATATTCCTGCTTGACAGCATCCTTAAGGGCGGCGATTTCCCCGGTCTTATCGTCACTTCCGTTATTATAGTCTCCTGCAAAAAGGAAACCCGTGGGCGAAGCAAACCCCGCTTTTTTTATTGCGGAGATAAGGGCCCTTGTGTTGGCACAGCCTACTTCATCAGTTATTGCCTGGAAATCGCTTCCTGCCAAAACGATGACAGCTTCATCATCCGCAGAAGCGTTAATGCAAGTAAATGCGGCTGTAACCGCAGAAGCAACCAAAAACAAAAGGACAAACGTTGCAAAGAATCTTTTTTTCATAAGCTCCTCCAACAATAATACTTTTCAAGTAAGTATAACACATTTTTCCGTCCGAATCAATGAAAAACCAAAATATTGATTTTTGTACGGATATATGTTATAATGCTGTTACAGGCCGAGAAATGAATCATAATACGGAAAGGAGATATATTATGAAACGAGCATCAGATTTTAAGTTTGATTCAAAAAACGCTCTTTCCGGCAGATGGGGTCTTGCCCTTATAACCGGACTTGTGGCTTCCCTGCTGGGCGGCACGGCGTATAGTATAGGCGGCGGCACAAGCTTTAGCTTTGATTTTTCCGGCTTTAGCGACAGCGGCAGTACTACTCTCCCCACGGATCCGCCTGTATCGGATTTTACCGAGGCGCTTCCCGAGATACTTACCATTTTTCTTATCGTATTTGGGGTTATTATGGCGGTGTCTATCGCGGTGGGACTTGTGTTCTTCGTGCTGGGCAGTATCGTTGAGGTCGGCTATGCACGCTTTAACCTTACTCTGGTTGATTACGGTGAGCCTGCTTTCCGCAATTTGTTTGATTATTTTCCTCACTGGAAAAGAGTATTGCTTGCAAACTTTTTGCGCCAGCTTTTCATATCGCTGTGGAGCCTGCTGTTTATAGTTCCCGGAATTATTGCAACCTATAACTATGCGCTGGTACCTTACCTTATGGCGGAATCTCCGGATATGAACTCAAAAGAAGCGATAAATATGTCAAAGCAGCTTATGTACGGTAACCGCTGGCGTCTTTTCTGCCTGCATTTCAGCTTTATCGGCTGGGACCTGCTTAACATTCTTACGTTTGGCATCGGTTCTCTTTGGCTTACTCCCTACAAGAGCGCCGCTTTCGCTTCCTTCTATAGAGATGTTGCCGGCAGTCCCACTGAGTACGAAATCCCTCAAGAATAAACATTATAAACACAACACGCCCGAGAACATCGGGCGTTTTTATTGTTTTATTCTACATCCGCTTTTAATTTTTCTGCTCTGTCTGCGGTGATGAGGGCATCTATCATTTCATCGATTCTGCCGTTCATAAAGTTTTCAAGCGAATAGAGGGTGAGACCGATACGATGGTCGGTAACTCTGCCCTGAGGGAAGTTATAGGTACGGATTCTCTCGCTTCGGTCACCTGTGCCGACCTGACTGCGGCGCTCGGACGCGAGGGCGGAATCTCTCTTGCGCTTTTCCATATCCGCAAGACGGCTCTTCATAACCTTAAGCGCCTTTTCCTTGTTTTTACCCTGGCTTCTTTCGTCCTGACAGTCAACGACGATGCCCGACGGCTTGTGGATGATACGAATAGCACTTTCGGTCTTGTTAACGTGCTGTCCGCCTGCGCCTGCACTGCGGTGGGTGGTTATTTCAAGCTCGTCCATATTAAGCTCAAATTCACATTCCTCAACCTCGGGAAGTACGGCTACGGTAGCGGTAGAGGTCTGTATTCTGCCCTGAGACTCGGTATCGGGCACGCGCTGTACGCGGTGAACGCCGGATTCAAACTTGAAACGGGAATAAGCACCCTCACCGCTAACGGTAAAGGAAACCTCCTTCATACCGCCAAGCTCGGTCTCGTTGGCATACAAAAGCTCGCACTTAAAGCCTGCCTGCTCCGCATACATATTATACATACGGTAAAGGTTGCCTGCAAAGAGCGCCGCCTCATCACCGCCTGCACCGCCGCGAATCTCAATAATAACGTTTTTATCGTCGTTGGGGTCTTTGGGCAGCAGAAGAATACGAAGCTCCTCGGTACAGGTCTCCATACTTTCCTTGGCGGACTTTATCTGCTCCTCGGCAAGATCACGCATATCCTCATCACCGGAAGCAAGCACCTCCTCACCGTCCTCCTTTTCGCGGACGTATGACAGATACTCACGGTATTTTTCAACCACGGGAGAAAGGTTTTTGTATTCCTTGGTGTATTTCTTATATTCCTCCATATTGGAGATGATCTCGGGATCGGAAAGCTTTTCTTCGATCTCCACAAACTTGCGCTCTATATCTTTAAGCTTTTCAATCATTTTGTTTTCCTCCGAATATATGTATTTTCCGCTTCATAAAATGAAATATAAAACCGAAAGGAATTTGATGAAGCATGAAGCGAAACGATTATCTGCCCGAGGGTTGGCTTATAAACACCCCTCGGAACATAAGTTATCTCAAAAATTATGATTCTCTGGCAAAGGCGTTTTCAGAAAACGTTATTCTGGAAGCAAGATGCACACTTTGCGATGAGGATATGAATTTGTATATCGACCTCGGGTGGTGTACGGGAATAATCCCCCACGATGAATGCGGTTATTCCCCTAACGGCAGGATAAAGGATATTGCGGTGTTGTCCCGTGTGGGAAAGCCGGTATGCTTTAAGGTTACGGAAATATTACCCGATGAAAACGGAAAGACGACGGTGCTTCTGTCCCGCAGAAAAGCACAGGAGGAATGTATGGATGAATACGTCCGCCCTCTTATACCGGGTGATATTATAAACGCCAGAATGACCCACTTTGAAAGCTACGGCGGATTTGCCGACATAGGCTGCGGAATAATATCCCTTATGTCTATCGACTGTATGTCGGTATCACGGATATCCCATCCGTCGGACAGATTTTACATCGGTCAGCGGATAAAGGCGGTAGTACGTTCATCGGCAGACGAGAACGGATACATTTCACTTACTCACCGAGAGCTTTTGGGAAGCTGGGAGGAAAACGCCAAGGATTTTTCCGCCGGTCAGACAGTTGCGGGAATTATAAGAAGCGTGGAAAGCTACGGAATATTCGTGGAGCTTACACCAAACCTTGCAGGGCTTGCGGAATACAGAGAAGATGTTTCTCCCGGAATGTACGCCGCAGTTTATATTAAAAGCATTATACCCGAGCGAATGAAAATTAAACTCGTAATAGTTGACGTGGGAGAAAAAGCGGCTGTGCGTGATAAATACGCCTACCCCTCCGTTTCCCATATTGACAGATGGGTATACTCCCCTCTTGCCAGTGAAAGAGTGATAGAAACTCTGTTTTAATATACGAAATCGAATTCGATACCGTAAATATCAACGGTGTCCCCTTCCTGAATGCCTGCTTTCTCAAGCGCGTCTATAACGCCGCCGTTGCGAAGCACACGCTGGAAGTATGCGAGAGACTCGTAATCATCAAAGTTAACGCTACCGCATACCTTCTTAAGCCACTCGCCGGTAACAACGTACACGTCGCCATCCTTTTGGACTTCGGTATGTCTTCCCTCGGGGATAGCCTCCTCCTGCACCTCCTCCGCTTCGTACACCTTAACGGGAGGCAAAGCGGAAAGTGCTTGGGTTATGCCGTTAAGCATTTCCTGCAATCCCTCACGGGTGGCGGCGGAGATGAGATAAAGCTCATATCCCTTTTCGTCTGCGTATGCCTTGATGCGCTCCAGAGTTTCCTCGTCATAGCCCACGTCGCACTTGTTTGCGGCAAGTATCTGGGGACGCAAGGCAAGCTCGGGAGAGAATATCTCAAGTTCTTTGTTTATGCGCTTAATATCCTCCAGCGGATCCTCACGCTCGGAAGCGGAGATATCAAACAAATGGAGTATAAGGCGGCATCTCTCTATATGGCGCAGGAAATCGTGTCCCAGACCCTTACCCTCGCCTGCGCCTTCGATAAGTCCGGGAATATCGGCAATAACAAAGGTGTTGCCGTGGTTGTTTACCACGCCCAGATTAGGCTGAAGAGTGGTAAAGTGATAATTTGCGATTTTGGGACGGGCGGCGGAAACCACCGAAAGAAGGGTGGATTTACCTACGTTGGGGTATCCTGCCAGACCTACGTCGGCAATGGTTTTTAATTCAAGGGTGAGGTTTGCTTCTCCGCCGGTAATTCCGCTTTTTGCGAAATAAGGCACCTGTCTTGTAGCGGTGGCAAAATGGGTGTTGCCCCAGCCGCCCTTGCCGCCTTTGAGGAAGGTAAAAGGAGTATCGTCGGACATATCCTTTATAATTCTGCCCGTTTCCTTATCCTTAATAACGGTTCCTCTGGGCACGGGAATATAAAGGTCTGCGCCGGAAGCGCCAAAGAACTTTTTGTTCATGCCGTCTTTGCCGTTTTCGGCAATATATTTTCTTTTGTTCTTAAAAGCGAGGAGGGTATTTGCGCCATCATCAACAACGAAAATCACGTCTCCGCCCTTGCCGCCGTCGCCGCCGTCGGGTCCGCCCTTGGCAACGTATTTTTCACGGCGGAAGGAAACGCAGCCGTTGCCGCCGTTACCTGCCTTTACATAAATATCAACCTTATCTATAAACACTTCCGTCGACCTCCTTCGGTAAAATTATCACTAAAATAAAAGGAGCTTTCGGGTACGAAAATACCCGTAAGCTCCGTGAAAAGCATATAGTTAGTCTGCGGAAACTGCGTTAACGCTGACTTTCTTTCTGCCGCCTGCCATAGGCTCGAACTTAACGACGCCGTCTGCAAGTGCGAACAGAGTGTCGTCAGAACCTCTGCCGACATTATTGCCCGGGTGGATCTTGGTTCCGCGCTGGCGAACAAGAATGTTGCCTGCAACTACGAACTGACCGTCTGCACGCTTTGCGCCGAGACGCTTGGACTCGGAATCACGACCGTTCTTGGTAGAACCAACGCCCTTCTTATGTGCAAAAAACTGTATAGTCAATCTAAGCATTGTGAAATTTCTCCTTTCAAAAAATCGGCATTAACCGTTACGTTTTCGGGATAGCTTTGGGAAATCTCCCATACCTCCCGTGCAAATTGCTTAATAATTCCTTCCGCCGCAGGCGTATAATCAAACACCTTGGCGTTTACGGTAGCTCCGTCGTTATCTGCCTGAATATCCGCTTTACAGCCCAATCTTTCTGTCACCGTATTAAGGGTAAGCATTAACATTGAACTGACTGCGGCACAGACGATATCACTGCCCGATTCCGCATAACCCGAATGACCGGAAACACGGATACGGCAATCTTTCTTTCCGAAGCTGACTTCCGCTTTAATCATAATTAAGCGTTGATAGAAGTGATCTGAAGCTTGGTGTAAGGCTGTCTGTGGCCGATATGCTTCTTCTCGTTCTTCTTTGCCTTGTAACGGAGTACGTGGATCTTCTTGCCCTTGCCGTTCTTAACCACATTAGCTTCTACCTTTGCGGAAACAACGGGGTTTCCTGCAACAAAGCCTTCTGCGGTGGAAATTGCCAATACCTTTTCGAAGGTGTAAGTGTCGCCTTCGTTAACGTCAAGCTTTTCAACGTAGATAACGTCGCCTTCGCTGACTTTGTACTGCTTTCCTCCTGTTTCTACTATTGCAAACATTGGTGCAGCACCTCTCTTTCTTTATAGACTCGCTGCTTAGCAGGTGTGCGTTTTAAGCGCAACTTCAAAAACCCCATACACGCGGCACTTGCTATATTAACACAAGAAAAGCGGTTTGTCAATACATTTTTTTAGATTTTTTCTTACTGTTTTCCCTTTTCGCGCATCATTTCCTTAAGGGCTGCCACCGCGTCGCCCAAGCCGCCCACCTGGTCAATTATTCCCTTTTCCACCGCCTCGTTTCCTTCCAGAACAGTGCCGATATCGGTGGTAAGCTCGTCGGTACGGCACATAAGCTTACGCAGTTCGTCACCGTCTGCACGGGAATTACGGACAATAAAATCCACAATGCGGTTTTGCATTTTCTCAAAATAACTATAGGTCTGCGGTACGCCTATCACCAGCCCGTTTATCCGAACCGGATGTAGAGTCATTGTTGCAGACGGCACGATAAAGGATTTTTTTGCGCTTACCGCAAGCGGCACGCCGATGGAATGTCCGCCGCCCAAAACTATGGATACGGTTGGCTTTTTCATTCCCGCAATAAGCTCCGCAAAGGCAAGCCCAGCCTCCACGTCGCCGCCAATGGTGTTGATAAGCAGTAAAAGTCCGCCAATGTTTGATGATTCCTCCACCGCCACCAGAGTGGGAATACATTGCTCGTATCTGGTGCTTTTTGCCTGTGCGCCTGCGGTAAAATGACCCTCTATCTGACCTGCGATTATAAGGGCGTGAATTCCGCTTTCCGTGGTTATGCTTTCTTGGTCGGGAGAAATGTCTTCTCGGTTTTCGTTGTTGTTTTCGTTGTTATTTTCGTCTGTCAAAATATATCACCCCGTGTGTATTTTGACAAATATACGTAAAAATATACCCTGCGAAAACAAAAAACGCAGGGTATAAAAATAATTAATTCACCTTTTCTCCGCCGTTAAGCATATCGGCATAAGTATATTCGCCGGTGAGGTGCTTATAAATCGCAATAAAATCAAAGAGGGTGATAACTCCGTCTCTGTCCACGTCTGCGGCGGCAGTGTAATTTACAGAGCCCTCAGAAATAATATTGTATACGCTTATAGCGTCTGCCAGAGTAACCGTACCGTCGTTATCAAGATCCAGAAATCTCACTACACTAAACTGTGTTGTCGTTTTGGACTGAATGGAAATCTGTTTTCCGTCTGCATCGGTAATACCTACGTTGACAACGCTTAATTTTGAGTTCTTCGCCTCAACGCCCCTGCCCGTAATAACAGTAAAGTACAGCACAACGATAGTCTGCTTTCCGTTCAGCTTTATGTTAAGCCCTTCCTCTGCACCGACGGTGACTGCAACATATCCATCACTTTCAAGAGCGGAAGTGACGGCAAACACGCCATCTGCAAAAACTGCTTCGGTAAACTTGATAACGCTCTTATCATATTCAAGGTTGAACTTTATACTGTTAATATCGGCGCCTCCGGAAAGAGCCACAGTAACCGCAAGAGTAGAGCCGTCCACAAATTCTGCGCCTTGAACTACAGGATTGCTTGCGCTTACACTGTATCCGAATCCTTCAAGCATGGGGATTCTTCTGGTCTCCACGGTATTGCACACAGAGCAGACACGCTGTTCCTCGCCCTTTTCGGTATAAGTGGGCGCCTTTGTCTCCGCCCATTCGCTGAAATCGTGACCGGGGGTGAACTCAATCTTTGTATCCGCAAGCGCGTTACACAGAGTACAATAGGATTCATAAACTCCGTCGTCAACACAGGAAAGCTTTACCTTCTCCACGTATTCTCCGGGAACGTGCCCGAAGGGGAGCTCCTTTACGCCTGCAATCTCGTTACAGGTTTTACAGCGAAGCTCTGCATAGCCTGCGGTGGTGCAGGTGGGCTCTATAACGGTAATCCACTCGCCCGAATGCTGGGAGTTTGCCTCAAGACCCGCATAGCTTTTTACGTTACGGATAAAGCCTGCGCCGTCATAGCTTTTAAGCTTGAAATCGGTAACACTGCTCATGGTGGTCTTAAACTGTATATCGCCCGTCCAACCGGAATTTACCGTAAACTCCAGCTTCAAAACAAAGTCGCCGTCCTTCACAGCCGCATATTTGCTGTCCGAATGTTCAATACTTTCGTAAGACGTAGCCATTATCCGTATAACGTTAAGTCCTGTTTTGGAATCAACACGGTCGGTATAATCTGTGCCGGTTTCGGTAAGCCAGTCTGCTCTCGCCGCAGAGGTGTTGCCTGCGGGGACGGACACAAACATACTTTCCAAGCCCGAATCAATAAAGGTAACTGCCTCGGAGTTATAGGTGAGGTAAAGGGTAAGACCCACAATACCGCCGTTGGCGATAATTTTGTTGCTGATATCGTTCAAGGTAATAACCAACGATAACTTTTCTCCGCTTTCCGTCCAGTATTCCTGAATTTCAGGGTCAAAGGACACAGCGCCCGGAACTGTCATTTCATAGCCGGTGCCGGAATATTTATGTATAACGCAGGGGTTGCTGTGAGATGCGCTTACGGGCAGAGCTGTCATGCACACCAAAAGCGCCGCCAAAAAAACCACAAAAATTTTTTTCATTAACGTTTGTCCTCCGTATAGCTGTAGACCTCGCCGGTCTCAAAGTATTTTCCGGGTATTTCAGGACAAAGGGTGTTCCACACGTCGGTAAGATAACTCATACCGTCGCGCTCGCTTCCGCAATGTCCCAAAAGAATAATAGATTTATTAAACCCAAGCTGGGCGGCATCCCGTACAAAACAGCCTTCGCGCCATTCGCATATCTCGCCTGCGATAACCGTCTCGCAATCGCTGTTTTTAACAAGGTCAAACACCATATCTCCGCAAGCGCCGAGACACATAGCAATCTTTTTTGCAGGCTTGTCCGCCGCACCGATAATACGGGCGTGCTTTATTCCCGCAGTTTTCTCGGTCTGCTCGGCAATATCGCGGGCAGTCATGCTCTCGTCAAGTATAAAAAACCGTCCGTCAAGCGTGCCTTTAAGTCCGGTTCTTTCAAGGAATCCCATGTGTATAACATCGGGCACGGCGGCATGGGGATGGTCGTGCCAACGGTAAACCGTCATTCCCGTGGATTCAAGCAAGTCACGCTTTGCCTTTGTTACGGGGTGATCTGTAAAATTATCGTAGTGGTCAGCATAAGTAGGCTCGTGGGTGATAAGCACGTCTGCACCCCACTCATGGGCGGCTTTAATAACATCGGCAGTGGCGGTAAAGCAAAACGCCACACGGCGAACTTCCTTTTCATCGCTTCCTGCTTTTCTGGTGTCCACCGTCTGCGCAAGCGTCGCGGCAGAAAAAGTATTAAGTCGTTCAAGAACTTCGATAGCTTTCATCATAATCATACCTCCGTAACTTTTATTCTAACATAACGGACATAAAAAGAAAAGGGGTTTTTATAAAAAACTATTGCAAATTCCTGCCATTTGTGCTAACATATACAAAATCAAAAATACGGAGAGATATCGAAGTGGTCATAACGGGGCTGACTCGAAATCAGTTTGCGCTCACGCGCACGAGGGTTCGAATCCCTCTCTCTCCGCCAAATGCGGTTTCAAACCGCGAAAAGAAGCCGCAGGACTTAGGAGTTCTGCGGCTTTTTCATTTAAGGTTATGTAATAAGAAGTATTAATAAGCATAGAAAGAGGACATTTATGAAAATCTTAGTTCTTGGTAATGGGTTCGATGTAGACCATGACCTTCCTACAAGTTATTATAATTTTATGAATTTCTGCAATAAGGTATTGAATAAATTCGATTCCCCAACATATGTTGATTTGAAAGATTTAACCATGATCCAGCTCTCCTATATGGAAGAATTAGAATATAATGAGGATTTCCGGAAAAGATTTATTGCTTTATTGAAAGAAAACTGTCTATTTAGACATTTTAATAGGCAAATTGAAAAGCGTGGTACCAACTGGATTGATTTAGAAACTGAAATCAAATCGGTCATTAATGAATTCAAAACGGTTGAACAAGAATTTAAAAATTCTAATCAAACTCGTTATAATGCAACCGCCGAACATAGAATACATGATGTAATTGAATCCTTGGGTTTAAAGCATATTGATAGTGGAAAACTTAACGAGGTTTCATTGGCGGAAATACATTCGACTTTGTGTAAAGCATTAAATGATTTTTCATTAGCACTTGAATTATATATATCTCACTTTGTCAACAACACCCCTATTCAAGGTGTCTCACCCAATATTATAGATTTTGATGCAAATAAGGTAATTACATTTAATTATTCCAATACGTATCAGCGCATTTATGGTGGTGTTCATTGGAACGAACAGGTGCACTATATTCACGGTTGCGCTACTGAGAATTTTTCAGAGAATTCTAATATAATTTTGGGTATAACATCTCCTTGTGACGGATCAGCGAAAAACAGTAGTTATGTTGAGTTTGAAAAATATTATCAGCGTATTACTAAAAAAACTGGCAGTGATTATAAAAGCTGGCTTCAAGAAAACACCAAAGAAGATGAATCGATTGAGATTGCTTTTTTCGGTCACTCATTAGATTCTTCAGATAGTGATATTATTACAGATTTAATATCCTGTGACAAAACTTCAATAACTATCTATTACTACAATGATAAGTCATACCAACAAATAGTATCAAATTTGATAGATATTATAGGAAAAAACAATTTAATAGCTCAAGTATCTGGGAAAAAGCCAAAAATCAGATTTGTACCACAGGCTCAACACCAATATGATAATTCGGGAGGGGTAGAGATAACGCGTGATATTCGATTTCTGTATCAAGCTCACGCACAAAAAAGTATCAATATTGAAGAACTGTTAAGCAAAGTAAAGAGCATGTACAACACTCAGGATTTGACATATTTCCATTCACAAAGAAAAGCTATAAGTCTATACGAGGCATTATGCTCCTATGACATTTATGAATTCGATGAAAAAACTTATTTATCGATATGTAAGCGAATTTCCTTCGAGGAAAAACTCGGCCGACCATTAATGTACAAGCATAGCGATTGGTCAAATTATTCTGAAGCTTTTGGTGAAGAAGAGTGTTCGCCATATACGAAAAGATTAATAGATAAAATAAACGAATATAATCGTGTTCGATATGAAAAGAAGCAGAACGAAAACCCTTACATAGCTTTGGTAAAAATAACAGACGTCGAAGAAATGAAAACGTATTTATGCGAAATTTTAACCGAAGATAATCCGACACAACAATATTGGGAACATTTAAATGAAATAATTAGAATAGCGGGTAAAAATGATGTTTTAGATAAGGCAGTTAGAGGAATTGAACTCTCCAAATTGACAATACCTGTTAGATTTAAATTCAAATATTTTTCGGATTTATATTTCGAACATGGATACGATCTGTATATGATAGAGCGATACGAAGAAGAAAGAAAACGAAATCCAGACATTGATTAATAATAAGGCGGTAGAAACGATGATTAACATATTGCTTGAAGGATATAACATTGATACCCCATGGCTTTATAATGAATTAAAGAAATATATACAGCCTAATCATTCTGTCGTCATTATTGCATTTTCATTCAGAGAAAATCGAGTGAAGTCCTTATCGGATTGGAATGCATTGTATGATAAGAATTTTGGCAAGTATTATAACGGAATTGTTAGTGGATTTGCTGCCTATGGTATTCTCGAAGATAATATTGTTTTTGTTAATTATTTTACTGACACAAAGGAATCCGCTGTGCAAAAAATCAAGAATGCTGATATTGTTTACTTCCTTGGCGGCTTGCCTGACAAAATGATGGATAGAATTAAAGAATTCAATTTGTATGATGTTTTGATGCAACACAAAGGAATAGTTATGGGTTATAGTGCTGGTGCGGTTATTCAGTTAGCTGAATATCATTTGTCTCCTGACGATGATTACCCTGAATTTAATTATTATAAAGGAATTCCATACTTAAAAGATTTTTATATGGAAGTACATTATGAGGGAACCGCAGTACAAAATGAATCAATACAACGTGTGCTTGCAGAGCGTGGTAAAACTGTATATGCAACTTCGGCTCAAACAGGTGCAATTCTCGTGGATAATGGGAATATTAAATTAATCGGTGATGTCAAAATGTTTTTGCAAAATTCCAATCTGAAGGGCTGACTTTGTGGTCAGCCCTTTCCTTATGCTCTCTCACCCCAGCGCTTTACTCATTGCCGCGCCGGTGTCTGCTTTTGTCACGGCATCGAGGTGGCTATAGATATTAGCCGTGGTGCTCATATCGCTGTGCCCGAGCCATTCCTGGATCTGCTTCATAGGTACTCCTTGGGCAAGGAGGACCGAGGCGCAGGAGTGGCGAAGATCGTGGAATCGGATCTTCTTCAGG
>JAZOBE010000010.1:0-45139 GCA_045595785.1 Eubacteriales bacterium | reverse complement strand
CTCGTGTAAGCCCAACAACACTAAAAAAGAACCTGGCGTTGATCAACGCCAGGCCTAAAAAGGTTCTCAATTTTCAAAAACCAGTTGATTTGTTTGATTTTTTTCTCAAAAAGTGTTGCACTTAGTTTGACAATTCATCTTGTGTGATTATATGATTAATACTGCTATTGTTCAGTGCTTGCGTATGCGAATATCGACCACGCTATCAAAAGCTGTCCCGGGAAATAAGTTACCAGACAGAGGGGATCCGCCCAGGTAGGCGTTCCTCCGAAAACATTAAAAGCAAGGGCGATATCAGAAACGAAAAACAGCAGGCTTCCTACAGCCGCCGTAACAGTCGTTGAGGAAGGCAATTTTGTTACGTTGGAAATGGCTTTGCCAAGCATAAAGGAGATAACAACGGCATATACGACAGCCACCGCCTCCATTACCGTTGATCCGTAATTAAATACAGGAACCAGAGTAACGACACACACCGAAGCTGCAGTTATAATTAAAACGAAAGGAATATCAAAAGCAGAAGGCTTGCGGAGAATACAGTATGCTATTACGTATAAAACGTGTCCGCAAACAAAAAGCGCAGCACCAAGTATGAAATTCTGTAACAGTACTATATCTCCTACGGTGCAAAGCAGCAATCCCGAAAACGCCAGAACGGGAAACAACAGCTTTTTCTTTTTGAGCACACAGTATACAAGATTTACCGCTCCAACGGTTGTGAATAAGCCAGAGCATACGCCTTTTAGCAAAGTTCCGCCGTTTTGATGGTATACAATACACATAACCGCAAGAGCTGCCGAAAGAAGCAAACTTAATAAAACAAAAATTCTTTTCATAACACTACTCCGGTAAACCGTCTTTGCTAAGCTTGGAAAGATTTTCAACTATAATATCCAGCGCTTTATACATAGCGGCACGATCTTCATCAGAAATGCCTTCACTCGCGTGCTCAACCGCCAATGCAGCACGCTTACGGACAAACTCCGCCACAGCCCGTCCTTGCGCGGTAAGTGTTATTTTTGCACGGTACAGATTAGAACCGCTTCCCTCTTTTACAACGAGCCCCTTTTGCTCCATTATGGATATAGTACGCGATACGTCTGCCTTGTCTTTACCGCAAATATCTCCAAGACGGGTCGCGGTAATTCCTTCCTTTTCACGATACAGTGCCGCAAGATACATTGAATGAGTACCTTTAAGACCGTATTTTTCCATTTCATCTGCAGTTATCTTATGCCAATGACGGAATATCTCCATTATAGCAAAAGAAAACCGCTCAAATCTTTCTACCATGTTTTCCCCCATGCAGATCATTGTTGAAAATTCAATGTCCCCGTATTATAACAATTTCAATTGTAAATGTCAATTCCCTAAACAACAAAAGGCTTGCGATATGCAAGCCTTTTATTTTGAAGTGATTTAGTTATAAACTACAGAATCCAGATTCCACTCGGCAAGTATGTATATTACGTAATCAGCCTTGTTGGTAACAACCTCAGCGCCGGGATAACCGGTATCCCACATTGCTTTGTATACGGTCTTATTCATGCGCTCTGCGATTATATCATACATCTGTGTACCAAACGAATCACGCAGGACGATACAGGTGGGAAGATTATCACGCTTGGTTCTTATGGTGTTAGCCCATGTAACGTTGTTGCTGTATACCATCTGAACGTCTGCACGGTAACGGGGCACCTTGGTGATCTTATCAGAAACGGGGGTTCCGTCTGCAAAAGTACGATACCATCCGTATTCGAGAACGTCTTCATTTACGATCTTTCCGCTTTCATAAATACTGCCTTTTATCATATTAAGATAAACAGGCATATCGCCGGTCTTATAATAACCGCCAAACCAATTGAACTCCTCAAAAGAAAGAGGTGCCGCATCGGGAAATTCATTTGCGATATAATTAAACAGTTCGGTATATGCGATAAATGCGCCGTAATCGGTCCAATGGCTGTCACACTTAAAATACAGCGGCATTTCGTCGTTCTTGTGTTCCTCAAATACAGGACGGAGATCAATAACGGTAGCGCCTGCATCCGTCAAGGTGTTAAGCACCTGATCCATACGGCTGTCGCCCGTGCCCTGCTTATAGTCCTCGGGAACAAGCTCGGGATAAACTGTCATCGCCGCGGGAACGACCATATATATTATTTCTGTGCCAAGCTTTTGCTTTTCAATATTGGCAAGACGTCCCTCAACTCTTGTCTTAAGAGAGTTAAGAACACCTTCGTTGTAAAGATTTTTGTGCTGGAAATCACGCAGACACTTCTGATAGAAGAACTGGAAGTTACCGCCTGCAACAACACCCTCGGAGGTACCTGCATTCTTGGGAGTAACCTTAGTCTCCAGAGCCGCACCTACCTGAGTACCATTAATGCTCTGTGTGATAACAACGTCAGCAGAGCTGCCTGCACACATGAAGCGGACTGAATACCAGCCGTACCAGCTTTCAGAGGTGTATTCCTCCTTCCCGCACTTTAAGGTAACTGTAGCGCCAATATCACACTGACCAATAACTACCGCAAAGGGCTTTTCACAAAGACTGGCGTACTTAACGGTTACTCTGCACTCATCCTCGAGAATACTGTCAACATCCACAGATTCGTCAGGCACGTCGGGAACGTCAGGTGCATCAGCAACGTAACCGGGCAATGATACCTCAGGCGCCGCAGATGCTTCGTTCTTTGAATTCTCTTCTTTCGAAGTATCGTTCTCTTTTTCGGGAACATCTTCGCTTACAACGTCAGATGGTGTATCGTTTACAGAAGCATCGGAATTATTATTTCCTCCACAAGCAGTAAGCAACAAAGCTAAAGCGAGCATTAAAAATATTAAACGTTTTTTCATTTTTATTGTCCTTTCAAGGTGCTTTGTATATTTTACCACACAAATGTACAATTTTCAATTGATTTTTTATTCTTTTTTGTAAAGATTTGCGGCGGCGGCAAGTGCTATAACACCGGGATTAAAATCTGATGCTATTACAGATAGCATCGTAACGAGAAAAAACACAGCAGATGCCCATTTCCCTATTACTTTCACACGTCTGAACGCGGTTTCGTCATCCTGTCTGTCTTTATAAAACGCTTCAAGCGCCCGATAACCGTCATTACCTGCAATAGGAAGCAGATTTACCAAAGCAAGAAAAAGGTTAACGAATGCAAAAAACCAGATATACGGCGAACGCGACACAAACAAGAAAGGCATATATACAAAAAACATAGCTGCATTCGCAGCGGGTCCCCAGAGAAATATACGAATATCCGCCTTGTGAGACATTCCTCCGTCGGTGACTATACAAGCGCCCAACGGCATTATGTCAACACGCCTTATTCTGCCCTTTACACTCCTTATTGCAAGAATGTGTCCGCACTCATGAATTACCGCCGCAAGAACAAACAACAGGAACGGATATTTTCCCTCTATATAATACATTACCGCCAATGCAGGCAACGTTAGAATATGAATTCGCATTCCAACACGGGGAAAACAAACGAAAATACGTCATCCCTCCAAAAGCTCTTGAATTATCTCAAACACGCTGTAAGGAGGCACATTCCCTCCCGACGAAGCGGGGATATCCGCTTTGTAAAAAGACCACACTGCGGCAGCAAGCAAAAAGGCGGGAAGAATGCAATACACTATCTTTCCTCCAAAAAGCACAAGTTTCTTTTTCATATTTGTTCACCTCCGTAAAAATTATGTTGCCACACACCAGAAAATGACAACATTTACACATGCTTTGTTTTATACTCTTAAAAAAGAAGGTGTGGTATGACAGTTACTCTTTATGCGGACGTATACTTTATACTGAATATGCTGTTCGATACGTTGTTTTTATATATAACTGCAAGGATCACCAACACGCCGTTCAAGCTGTATCGAATTCTCTTAGGTGGCGTTTTCGGCACTGTGTACGCCTTTTTCTGCCTGTTGGTTAAATCATTCTTGCTGCTAAATATTCTTTCGGCAGTATTTATCTGCTTTATGGTTTTCGGCAAAAAGCGGTTGTTATTAAATACTGCTGTGCTTTTCCTTTCATCAGCCCTTACCGGCGGAACGGTATACGGAATATTCCATCTGGCAGGAAAAAGCGAAGAGAGCATTGCTTCCCATGGATACTTTGGAGTAACAGTATGCGTGCTTGCGGCTTTGGCACTTACCGCAGGATATATGTATGTTTGCAAGAAAAACTCATCCTCCGGTGCGGTACACGCATATATAACTGTTATGGGCAAGGAGTTTAAAGCGTTTTTAATGAAGGACAACGGAAATATGCTTACTGATCCAATATCAATGGATCCGGTGATCATAATATCAAAAACGGTCTTTGGAAAATGCTTTGATAATGTTACAAGCGGCGAATTTCCTTTACCTATGAGAATTATACCCGTAAAAACTGCCGCAGGAAGCGATATTCTGTATGGATTCAGACCGGAAAAATGCGAAGTGCGTGAATTTGGACGTAAAGGAAAACGCAAGGTACGCGCGATAATTGCCATATCAAGCGGAAACCGTTTCGCAAATACTTATGACGGGCTTATGCCCCCGATATAAAAAGGTGGTAAAATGCAATTCAAAACAATGACTATAGCCCTTGAATGGATACGACAATTGCTCGGAATACAACAGGAAGTATTTTATATAAACGGCCCGCAGGTATTGCCTCCTCCCCTTTCAAAGGAAGAAGAAACCCTGCTTACCGAAAGACTGCCCGATGACGAAGATGCAAAACGAATACTTATCGAGCATAATCTTCGTCTGGTAGTATACATAGCGAGAAAATTCGAAAGCACAAACATAGGTATAGAGGATCTTATTTCAATCGGCACCATCGGACTGATGAAGGCAGTAAATACCTTCAAGACCGACAAGCAGATAAAGCTTGCAACCTACGCGTCCAGATGCATAGAAAACGAAATACTTATGTATATAAGAAAAAATGCATCTCGCGGGTGCGAAATGTCTCTTGACGAGCCGCTGAACGTGGATTGGGACGGAAACGAATTACTGCTATCCGACCTTTTGGGAACTGACAGTGACTTTGTTTACCGCATGCTGGAGGAAAGCGAGGAAAAGCGTACCGTCCGCAAGGCGATACACAAGCTTCCCGAGAGGGAGCGCAGAATAATAGAACTGCGGTTCGGGTTGGCGGAAGGCAGTGACGGAAAGGAAAAGACTCAAAAGGAAGTGGCAGACGAATTAGGTATTTCCCAATCCTACATTTCGCGCCTGGAAAAGCGGATAATTACGCATTTGAAAGAGGATCTGTCAACTTGACATTTTTTGTTTATGGTGTATAATAAAATACGGTGAATGTAAAAAGAAAGGAGGTTGATGGTATTTCGCTGTTCAAAAGAAAGCCGCCTGAGGAGCCCAGCAGAACGATAAACCTTAACAACGGTCTGCCAAAAGCAGTTGCGTTTGTTGATTATGAGCATTGGTATATTTCACTCAAGCGGAATTTCGGCATCCAACCCAATATAAAAGGATGGTTCGAGGAATTAAACACAAAGGTAAATCTTGTGGAGGTTTCGTTTTTTGCAGACTTCTCACACAAATCACTTGCAGACCAGATATCCCGTATCCGTCCATATTCAAACCGTATTATCGATACACGCAACACAACCGGCGTGAAAAAGGACTTTACCGATTTTATTATTCTTGACAATATCTATCAAAAAGCGTTGTCTTCAGAGGATATAGACACATTCATCATCTTCTCGGGCGACGGACATTTCAGCTCGGTAGTATCCTTTTTAAAGAATTTTTGTAAAAAAGAAGTCGGAATATACGGAATTGAGGATTCTTTTTCCCGTCAGCTGCGCCAGACGGCAAGCTGGTGTGTTACACTTCCCACGGAAGCGGACATGAACGGGTCATATTACCGCCTTATATTCGATATCCTCAAGCAAGCTCAAAATAACAACTCCCGTGATATTCCTACGTTTGAAAAGACAGTGAAGGCTGTGTGCGAAGCAAGCAAGACTGCTACCAATGCAAAGGTATCCGATGCGTTGAATAAGCTTATCGAAAAAGGATACATCTCTACACGTACTGTGGTAAGCTATTCCGGCAAAAACAAGAGCAAAAAGGTTACCGGCCTGTTTACAGACTGGGAAAAAGTTGAAAATAGCGGATTTTTGGCACAATAATTTGCATAAAACTATTGCAAAACGCAAAATATTGTGGTATACTGCTTTCAGTAAGATGAATGTAAAGTTTCAAGAGTGGGTCAACGCCCACTCTTGATTTTTGGTTTTCTTTTGGAAGACAAATTCATTTTCCGAAGCGAACATAAAAGATCCGGAGGTAAACAAAACACATGAAGCAAAATATCGCCGCAACTGTACGCTCGTTGGTAGAGCCGCCTATGGCTGAGATGGGTTATTCCGTATGGGACGTAACCTTCTATAAAGAAGGCGGTGAGCAGATACTTGAGGTGGAATTAGAGGGAGAAAACGGTTTCTCGCTTGAGGATTGCCAAAAGGCTTCCAACACTATCAATCCCCTACTTGACGATGCGGATCCTATTGAGCAAGCGTATTCACTTATTGTTTCCGGCGCGGGACTCACTCGCGGTCTCCGTACTGACGCTCATCTTGAGCGTGCTATGGCAGAGGGATGGAATACAGAATTCAAGCTTTTTGCCGCAGTAGACGGAAGCAAAGAAAAAAGCGGTGTTATAACCGGATACACCAAGGATACGGTAACCGTTGGCGAAACGGAAATCGAACGTAAACTAATATCGAAGATGACTTCGATTCTTGAATAACGGAGGACAGAACTGAAAAATGAACAAGGAATTTTTTGAATCCCTCGCTGCCCTTGAAAGAGAAAAGGGCATTCCCAAGGAATATATGATCGAGCGTACGGAAGCAGCGCTTCTTGCAGCGTTCAAAAAGGATTCCGGCGGACTTACCAACGCAAGAGTTAAGCTTGACGAAGCAAAGAACGATATCCGTCTTTACAAGCTTCTTACCGTAGTTGAAACGGTTGAGGATCCCCGTACCGAGATATCCCTTGAGCAGGCTCGTGAAAAGAGCAAGAGATATCAGTTGGGCGACGAATATCAGATAGAGATTAAAACAAAAGAATTTTGCCGTATTGCCGCACAGACCGCAAAGCAGGTAATCGTTCAGTCTATCCGTGAAGCGGAGCACGGCATGATGGTTAAGGAATATGAAGACAAGCAGGACAAGATCGTTACCGGTGTAGTTGTAAGAGTTGACCCCACTACCGGACACGCTACTCTTGAGCTTGGCAGTAACGAAATGGCACTTTTCCGCCACGAACAGATCAACGGTGAAACTCTTAACGTAGGTGACAGGGTAAAGGTTTACGTTACCGAGATCAAGCGTGAGGGACGCGGTCCTTCCGTAGTTCTTTCCAGAACTCATCCCGGCCTTGTGCGCAGACTGTTTGAGCTTGAAGTTCCCGAAATCGCAGACGGCACCGTTGAGATCAAATCCGTTGCAAGAGAAGCAGGAAGCAGAACCAAGATCGCGGTAATGTCCAACGATCCTAACGTTGATCCTATCGGCGCTTGCATAGGTTCCAAGGGTGCAAGAAAGAACAACATCACCAACGAGCTTTCCGGTGAGAAGATAGACATTATCCCTTACAGCGAGGATTATGAAAAGTTCGTATCCGCTTCGCTGGCACCCGCAACCGTTATCTCTATTACCAGAATCGACGATAACGAAAAGGCTTTTAGAGTAATAGTAAGCGACGATCAGCTTTCTCTTGCTATTGGTAAGGAAGGTCAGAACGCACGTCTGGCAGCAAAGCTTACCGGTTGCAAGATAGATATAAAGAGCAGTAAAAGCGTAGAAAGCAGCGAAACAGAGGTTGATAACGCTTGACAGAAAAAGTTTATCCCGTAAGGAAATGTATTTCCTGCGGAGAAAAAAAGCTTAAGCACGAGCTTGTAAGAATCGTGCGGACGGAAAACACCGCCGTTATTGATCCTACGGGTAAAGCAAACGGCAGAGGATGCTATATCTGCACTTCCTCCGAATGCGTTAAGAACGCAAAAAAGGCGCGCAGAATAGAAAGAGCACTGCAGGTTTCGGTTCCCGAAGCGATCTACAACGAGCTTTCCGTTGAAGCGGAGGATAAATGACAAAACTGCTTAGCCTGCTGGGGCTTGCCAAAAAGGCAGGCAGACTTTCAGTAGGCACTGAAAATACTATTGAATCGGTGCGCAAGGGAAAATCCGTGCTTGTAGTAGCATCGGAAAGCGCATCCGAAGGAACAAAAAAGCTTATCAACGACAAAACGGCGTTTTATAAAACAGAGACCGTATTCATCCCCGTGGATACTGAAGCCTTCGGTAAGGCGTTCGGCAAAACAGCCACCGCCTGTGTTTCGGTAAACGACCAAGGCTTTGCGACCGCCGTTAAAAAAATATTGGGAGGTAACTGATATGGCTACGACAGGAGATAACAAATACAGAGTTAACGCTCTGGCAAAGGATCTTAATGTCAAGAGCAAGGACATAATCGACCTGCTCGCGGCACACGGCATGGGCAACAAGAGCCATATGACCGCATTGGAGCCGGCAGAACTGAGTATAATATTCGAGTACTATACCCAGCAGAACCAGATAGATATTACCGCTTTCTTCAAATCTTATCAGGATAAGATAGATGCAAAGAAGGCTGAAGAACAAGCCAAGCGCGATGCCGAGGAAAAGAAGAAGGCAGAAGCAAAGGCAGCCGCAAAGGCAGAAAAGCAGAAGAAGCTTCAGGAGCAGGCTATCAAGCAAGGCAAGCCCGTTCCTCAGCAGCAACCTCAGAAGCAGAAGGTAAGAGGCGAAGTGCGCGTGGTCGATACCAGAGGTACTGCCAGCGTAGACCTGTCCAAGTACGACGAAAAGTACGATACTATGGCAGGAAGCGCCGCAACTACAGCAGGAGGAAAGCAAAAGCTTAAGAAAAAGAACAACAACCGTAACGGTCAGCAGGAACAGCGCCGTCCCGGTGATAACAGAAACAACAAGCCCCAGCAGAAGCAGCAGCAAAAGCCCAAGCCCGTACAGCTTTCCATCACAGTACCTGATGAAATAACCGTAGGTGAGCTTGCTTCCAGAATGAAGACCGCTGCAGGCGAGGTTATAAAGAAGCTTATGCTTATGGGCGTTATGGCGTCTGTTAATGAAGCCATTGACTACGATACCGCTTATCTTATAGCCGACGAATTCGGAATCAAGGTGACAAAGGAAGTTGTTGTTACCATCGAAGATAAGCTGTTTACAGAGGAAGATGACAAGGCTGAGGATCTTAAGCCCCGCGCACCCGTTATCGTTGTTATGGGTCACGTTGACCACGGTAAGACTTCCCTTCTGGACGCTATCCGTGACACACGCGTTACCGCAGGCGAAGCAGGCGGTATTACCCAGCACATCGGTGCTTACAGCGTAGAAGTTAACGGAAAGCCTATCACTTTCCTTGATACTCCCGGTCACGAAGCGTTTACCGCTATGCGTGCAAGAGGTGCAAACCTTACTGATATTGCAGTAATCGTTGTTGCCGCCGACGACGGTATCATGCCCCAGACTGTTGAGGCTATTAACCACGCAAAGGCAGCAGGCGTAAGCATTATCGTTGCAATAAACAAGATGGACCGTCCTGCCGCTGACCCCGACAGAGTTAAGCAGGAGCTTACCAATTACGATCTCCTTCCCGAGGAATGGGGCGGTGACACTATCGTGGTGCCCATTTCCGCCCTCAAGCGCCAAGGTATTGACGAACTGCTGGAAATGATCACTCTTTCCGCAGATATGATGGAGCTTACCGCAAATCCCTCCCGTCACGCACAGGGTGCGGTTATCGAAGCAAAGCTGGATAAGGGCAGAGGCTCTGTTGCCACCGTACTTGTTCAGAACGGTACTCTTCGTGTTGGTGATTATATTATCGCAGGATCTACCGTAGGACGTATCCGTTCTATGGTGAACGATAAGGGCGAAAGAGTAAAGGAAGCAGGTCCCTCCACTCCCGTTGAGATAATGGGTCTTTCCGAGGTTCCCGCTGCCGGTGATTCTTTCCGCGCAGTATCTGACGAGCGTCTTGCCAAAGAGCTTGTTGAACAGCGTAAGACCAAAGAGAAGGAAGAACAGTTCAAGGCAGAAGCAAAGGCAAACCTTGAAGATCTGTTTAACCAGATCGGTTCCGGCGTAAAGACCCTTAACATCATTGTTAAGGCTGACGTTCAGGGTAGTGCTGAAGCTGTTAAGGCATCTCTTGTAAGACTCTCCAACGAGGAAGTCAAAGTAAACGTAATTCACGCCGCTACCGGTGCTATCAATGAATCCGACGTAATGTTGGCTTCCGCATCCAACGCAATTATTATCGGATTTAACATCCGTCCTGACAGAGTTGCTCTTGAAATGGCATCTCGTGATAAGGTTGACGTTCGTACCTACAGAGTAATTTACGAGTGTCTGGATGAGGTTTCTGCGGCTATGAAGGGTATGCTTGCTCCTAAGTTCCGCGAGGTAATTCTCGGCAGAGCTGAGGTAAGACAGACTATCCGTGTTCCTAACGTAGGTACCATTGCAGGCTCTTACGTTACCGACGGTAAGGTTACCAGAAATGCAAGCATCCGCGTACTTCGTTCCGGCGAGATCATTTACGAGGATAAGATATCCTCTCTCAAGCGCTTTAAGGACGATGCAAGAGAAGTTCTCCAGTCCTTTGAATGCGGTATAGGACTTGAAAAATTCAATGATATTAAGATAGGCGACATTCTTGAAGCTTATACTATGGAGGAAATTGAACGCTGATGGGTTCTTTCAGACAGGATAAAATAAACGAAGAAACATCCAGAGAGATAACCGAAATACTCCGCACAGTTAAAGATCCGAGAATAACTCAAGCTTTTGTAAGCATAACCGGCTGTGAGGTAACCAAAGACCTTTCCTATGCCAAGGTTTATTACAGCGTGCTGGGTCAGGACAACGGCGTAAACAAAGGTCTTGCTTCCGCTGCGGGATATATCCGCAAGGAGCTGGCTTCACGTCTTAACCTGCGTATCACACCCAAGCTTGTGTTTATTCCCGACAGATCTGCAGAAAACGCACTGCACATCTCGGAAATGCTTAAAAACATCACCTACAGCGAGGATAATGAATAATGCCTAACATAGGTTACGAGGAAACAGCGCAGTTTTTAATTCAAAATAATAATTACCTGGTAGTATGCCACGCCGCACCTGACGGAGACACTATTGGAAGCGCCACCGCTTTGGTAATGCTTCTCCGCAAAAAGGGCAAAAATGCGTGGGCATACTGCCCTGACGGTATTCCCGAAAAACTCCTTCCCTTTACCGGAAAGGAGATTTTCCTTTCAAGCGTCCCCGATGATGCGGTAAAGATAAGTGTTGACGTGGCCACCCCTGCAATGCTTGGCAGTATGCAAAGCACACTTCCGCCATTTGACCTTTCCATTGACCATCATAAAGTAAACACGATTCCTTGCGAAAGACTTTTGTTAAGGGATAACTATATATCCAATTCAGAGATAATCGCCGAACTGTACGATCAGCTGTCGGTTGGTATTGACAAGCAGGCTGCTGAATGTCTGTATGCCGGAATAAGCTCTGACAGCGGCGGATTCAGATATCCCAATACTCGTCCCGAAACCATGCGTCTTGCCGCTCGTCTTATGGAAACAGGAATTGATTTTGCGGCGATAAACCGTATACTTTTTGATAAAATGTCCGCGCCTGCCCTTATGCTTACAAAAGCCGCATACGAGAGTCTTGAGACTTTTTATGACGGAAAGCTGGCAGTTGTAACCCTTTCAAAGGAAGTGTTTGATAAAAGCGGTGCAAACGATTCGGATCTTGACGAGATAAAAGGACTTCCCCGCCGTATTAACGGTGTTGAGGTAGCGGCACTTATCCGCCCCAAGGGAGATATGGCGCAGATATCCCTGCGCTCCAACGAATATTTTGACGTTGCGGCATTTTGTCGTGAAAACGGCGGAGGAGGACACACCCGTGCCGCGGCATTCCGAATAAAAGGTACACCTGAGGAAGCAAGAGAAATGCTTATAAAGGCGTTAAAAGGTAAGCTATGATAAACGGAATAGTAAACTTTTACAAGCCTACCGGAATGACATCGCAAACAGCAGTAAATATCGTTAAACGGCTTACAGGCGCAAAAAAAGCAGGTCATTGCGGAACTCTGGATCCTCTTGCCTGCGGCGTGCTTCCCATTATGGTGGGAAACGCTGTAAAAGCCAGCGAATATCTTACCGACCATGATAAAACTTATATTGCCGGAATAAAGCTTGGCGTTACTACCGACAGCGGTGATATTACGGGAAACATACTTACAGAGCATAACGGAGCACTCCCATCTTTTAATGAGTTTGCCGATGCCGCCAAAGGCTTTGAGGGCGAGATCATGCAGATACCCCCTATGTATTCAGCCTTGAAACGTGACGGGCAAAAGCTTGTTGATCTGGCAAGAAAAGGCATTACTATCGAGCGTGAGGCAAGAAAGATCACCGTGTATTCACTTGTACCTTTTGAAGAAGCCGGCGAGTTTTATATGACCGTATCCTGCTCAAGAGGAACGTATATACGCACTCTATGCGAGGATATCGGAAAAAGTCTGGGTTGCGGCGGAACGATGAGCTTTCTGGAGCGCGCAGTAGTGGGCGAATTCAAAAAAGAAGAGTCGTTTACCGAAGAGGATATACGAAACGGAAATTACGAAATTATTCCCGTGGACAGAATATTCCCTTACCCTACCGTTACACTGAATGAATTTTATAACCGCCTGATATTTAACGGACAAGCTGTAATTATAAAGAAGCTTGGGTTGGAAGGCGAAATTGGTGATAAATTCAAGCTGTATGACGAAAAGGGTTTTTACGGTATCGGCGAAATAATTGAAAAAGAAGGACAAAAAACGCTTAAATGCATTAAATTCTTTCTTTCGGACCAAATGTAACAAAATAAGACAACATAACTGTGGTACTATTTCTGTGCCGCAGTTTTTTGTTGCGCTTATTACATAATAAAGGACGTTGTTTATGGAATTTGAAGTTAAACGAAAAGAGAAAATAATTAAAGTACCGATAAGCAGTATAAAACCGAATCCTTTACAGCCGCGAAAATATTTTGACAAGGAAGATATATCCCGTCTTGCAGAAAGCATAAAGCAGGTAGGAATACTGTCACCTCTGATAATACGCCGCAGAGATAACGGTGCCATATTCAGTATCGCAGGGGAAGTACAATCTCCCGAACAATATGAGCTTATTGCAGGTGAACGCCGTCTGAAAGCAGCAAAAAAAGCAGGGCTTAAAAAGGTACCCTGCATACTTGCGCGAACCGACGACAGCGGTAGTGCGGTTATTGCGTTGACCGAAAACCTGCAAAGAAAAAACCTGAATTTCTTTGAAGAAGGCTTCGCCATGCAAAGGCTTATGTTTATTACAGAATCCACACAAAGTGAATTGGCGCAAACATTGGGAATAAGCCAGTCTGCGGTAGCGAACAAGGTAAGACTGTTAAAATTCTCTTCAGACGAGCGGGAAATGATACTTGCCAACGGACTTACGGAACGTCAGGCGCGAGCGTTACTGAAGATTGAAAGCAAGGGCGACAGAATGTTCATGATAAAACGGATCGCAGAAAGAGAGTTGAACTCCCAAGAGACCGAAAAAGCAGTGGACGAGTTTTTAAAACACCGTGCCGAAAGCGAAAAAAACGGAACGAGACGAGTAGTGGGAATGGTAGACGTACGCTTTTTTGTTAACTCAATCGACAACGCGGTAAAGCTTATCCGCAAGGCAGGAATAGAAGTCGGAACAACAAGAAGGGAAAACGGAGATACAATAGAAATAAGTCTTGTTATACCAAAAGCGGGAATGAAAATTGTTGAATAAACATTCACTCTACCTATTGACTTTTATTTTCAATCGTTTATAATACCCCTTGTAGAACAGGGAAAACCACCCTGAAAAAAGAGGTACATAAAATGAAAAAAAACATTGCTATTATCGGCTACGGCGGAATGGGCTGGTGGCACGGAGATTATCTCAAGAAGAGCGACGTGTGCAATTTGCTTGGTGTTTGGGACATTAACCCTGATAGACTTGTAATAGCGCGTAACGAAGGTATTAACACCTACGGTTCTCTTGAGGAATTGCTGGCTGACGACAGACTCGATATCGTTACCGTAGCAACTCCCAATGACGTTCATCGTGAGCTTATCATCAAAGTTTTGGAAAGCGGTAAGAATGCTATAAGCGAAAAGCCCGTTACCATGTGCAGTGAGGATCTGCAGGCTATGATCGACGCAAGTGAGCGCACCGGAAAGCTGTTCACCGTACATCAGAACAGACGCTGGGACTGCGATTTCCTTGCTATGAAGCAGGTTTACGAAAGCGGCGTGCTGGGTCCCGTATTCAATATTGAATCCCGCGTTCACGGTTCACGCGGTATCCCCGGTGACTGGCGCGGAATGAAAAAGCACGGCGGCGGTATGATGCTTGACTGGGGCGTACATATTCTTGACCAGATGCTTTTGATGGTTCCCGCAAAGGTAAAAAAGGTTTACTGTCAGTTTGACCATATTACCAACTATGAAGTTGATGACGGATTCCGTCTTACCCTTAACTTTGAGAATGGCGTACGATCTTATCTTGAGGTTGGTACCAGCAACTTTATTAATCTTCCCCGTTGGTATATGCAGGGCGAAAACGGTACTGCAGTTATTAACGACTTTTCTTGTGAAGGAAAGATCGTATGCGTAGAAAACTGGGATGAAAAGGATGTTATTCCCGTACGCACCGCCGCAGGTCTTACCAAGACCATGGCTCCCCGTAAGGACGATACCATCAAGACTCACGAGATTCCCCAGATCACTTCCGACGTACACGATTTCTACCGTAACGTTGCAAAGGCTGTTGACGGAATTGAGCCTCAGCTCATCACACATCCTCAGCTTATGCGTGTTATGAAGCTTATGGAAGCTTGTGCAGAATCTGACAGAATCGGTATGCCCGTAGATTTTGAATAAAACATATAAAAAGACCGCTTTTTCAGCGGTCTTGTTTTTTATTATTTTTCATAAACTTGTGTAACCTTTTTGCTTTTTCCAAGGTATTATAAGTGAAAGCGCAAACAGAAAGGATGAAACCGATATGAAAAAACCTATTGTATTTACTTTCACGGCGATATTGTTAATAATGTGCATACTGCTGTGCGGATGTAATGACACGGTGAAATCGCCCAATCTTATGGACGACGTAAGCGCGGGCGAAGTATCAAAAATTCCACTTTCCGCTCCCGGGAACACGGCTGTAACAGATTTTGCCCTGCGGCTTTTCAAAGCGGGAAATGAGGATGGCAAAAATACCCTTATCTCTCCCCTGTCCGTCCTTGCCGCCCTTTCCATGACGGCAAACGGTGCAAAAGGTAATACTCTTACGGAAATGGAAAACGTTTTAGGTATGCCCGTATCCGAGCTTAACAGCTATATGCACAGTTATATGAGCTCTCTTCCTCAAGGCGAAAAATACAAGTTATCCCTTGCAAATTCCATTTGGTTTACCGATGACGCGCGTTTTACCGTAAACGACACGTTTTTACAGACAAACGCAGATTATTTCGGTGCGGATATTTATAAATCCCCCTTTGACGATACCACTCTCAAGGATATTAACAACTGGGTTAAACAGAATACCGACGGGATGATACCCGAAATTCTTGACGAAATTCCCCCGGAAGCAGTAATGTACCTTGTAAACGCCCTTGCTTTTGAGGCGGAGTGGACGGAAATATACACCGAAGACAATATCCGTACAAATGATTTTACCACCGAAAACGGAAGCATACAGCAGGTCGAATTTATGTATTCAACCGAAAACAAGTATCTTGAAAGCGAAAACGCAACGGGATTTATTAAATATTATAAAGACAATAAGTACGCATTTGCAGCGCTTCTGCCCAATGAAGGAATGAGCGTTTCCCAATATATTGATTCTCTTAACGGAGAACTTTTGGCGGAAATGCTGGCAAATGCGAAGGATATCGCTGTCGATACTGCAATTCCCAAATTCGAGACAGAGTATGACACTGAAATGTCAGTAATTCTTTCGGCGTTAGGAATGCCTACGGCATTTGACCCGTCGGCAGCAGACTTTTCAGCCCTTGGTGTATCAAGCGCCGGTAATATTTTTATAAACCGCGTACTGCACAAAACCTTTATTTCCGTTGGAGAAAGAGGAACAAAAGCAGGCGCAGCCACCGTAGTGGAAATGATGGACGAATGCGCACCGGAATATATCGACAACAAGAAGGTTTATCTTGACCGTCCCTTCGTATATATGCTTATTGATTGCGAAAACAATATTCCCTTCTTTATCGGAACACTGATGAATATTGACGGCGCGCCGGAGCCGGAAAAGGTTGATTATGAATTTAATGTACAGCACGTCCGCCCGGATGGATATAATGACGGATTTATATATCCCATAGTTAAGGTAATACACTCTGTTGATGAATTAAATGCCCATTATGAAAAATACAAAGAATGCTTTTTCCTGGACGGAAACGGACCTTATGACGAATTAACATTTGTCAAAGCCTGCGAAAAGTACGATGCAGAATATTTCAAAGACAATATATTAATTATCGTTATTGTAGAAGAAGGAAGCGGTTCCATAAGCCATAAAGTGACCGATATCTACAAGGATGGAAGTATTTTGAATATTAATATTGACAGATACTGTCCGTGGGACCAAACCGACGACATGGCAGAGCATTACTATATTATTGAGATATCCAAGTCTGCCGACACGGAGGAACGGGATATTAAAGTAAACTTTACCACAAAACATTCCCAATAAACAAATCACCACTACAAAAATAACCGGAGGAAACAAAAATTCCTCCGGTTAACTTTTTATTTTTACTTGTATTTTATTTCTTCTTTTTGGTAACAACCAAAACTACTACAACAACCACAACAACTGCTGCAACTGCGGCTGCAACGAAGATCCAAGTGTTGTTGGAAGCGGGTTCTTCGGCGGAGCCGGAATTGTTTGCTTCGGGAGCAGAAGTGTCTGCGGGAGCAGATTCATCTGCGGGTTCAGACTTATCGTCTGCGGGAGCGGAAGAATCGTCTGCAGGTTCGGACTCGGAGGGAAGGAGGTCGCCGTCTACCGCAAGGTCATAAGTAGCGGTACAAGTATAACCTTCCTCATACCACTTAAGATCGGGTGTAGAGGTGGGCATGGTGAGATTTTCAAGATCCAGACCATTGATAACAAACATATCACCAACAGACCAACCGCCTATAGTGGTAATCATAGCGTTGGTAGAAGCGTTCTGGAAATTGGTTGTATAATATTCTTCGTTCTGCTGATAATTTGCATACCACCACTGGGATTCAAGGTTGCCTGCATCAATGGCTGCCTGAGTAAGATCACCCCAGTTGTTACCGGAGTTAAGAGCATAAACAAAGCCGCCTTCGGGGATGGATAATGCAGATGCAGAGCCGTCCGGAAGTCCGTTAACTATCTCAACTATCTCATAAGTGTTTTCCTTGCCCTCTACGGGAGAAAAGGCAATATGGCACCACCAACCGCCGCCGCTATAGCTCTCGGTAAAAACAACGCAAGCGCCTTCTGCGGAGCTGTCGTTATAATGTGTCACATGAAAAGGAGCAGCTTCTGCAGACGCGGAAAGAGCAAAAGGCACTACCGCTACTACCAAAAGAAAAGCTGCAACAAAAAGGGAAATTAACTTTTTCATACAGAAATCTCCTAAAAAAATGAATTTTGTAACGTTAATAATAACTTACAGCGCAATTTTAACATATTATCCCCCATTCAGTCAAGGACTCTTAAAAAAATGTTACTGTTTTTTGTTGTAATTTGCTTTCTTTTATTGTATAATCATTATGGAAATAAATGTTCGGAGGAAATGAATGCAGAACATTGTAGAAGGCTTAATGCTTAAAGACTACAGCACTATGCGGGTAGGCGGCCCTGCCAAGCGCGCTTGCTTCCCCGATACGGTGGAGGATCTGTGCAAGGCAGTTTGGGAATGCAGTATGGAAAGCAGCAGATTTATCATTGTAGGTAACTGCTCTAACGTTGTGTTTCCCGACGAAGGGTATGACGGCACCGTTATATTCACGCACAAGCTTAAAGGAATAAATATTGAAGGCACACGTCTTACCGCTTTGTGTGGTGAAAAGCTCACTGCAGTATCCAAGGCGGCTACGGATGCGTCCCTCTCCGGACTTGAATTCGCATACGGTATTCCCGGTACTGTAGGCGGCGGCGTGTTTATGAACGCAGGCGCATACGGTGGCGAGATAAAGGATTGTCTTACTACTGTAAAGGTATTGGATCTTAACGGTGAGATATCCGTCCTGCCTGCTGACAGTCTTGAGTTAGGATACCGCACAAGTATTTTCAAAGACAAGAATATGTTCGTGCTTGAGGCAAGCTTTGACCTTACCAGAGGTGATAAGGACGAAATAAAACGAACCAACGACGAATATATGCAAAGGCGTGCAGATAAACAGCCTCTTGATATGCCCTCCTGCGGAAGTGCATTTAAGCGTCCCGAGGGACATTTTGCAGGAGCTCTTATTGAACAATGCGGACTTAAAGGCTTTTCTATCGGCGGTGCACAGGTTTCCGAAAAGCACGCTGGATTTATAGTTAATGCCGGTAACGCCACCTCTGCGGATATCGTGGCGCTTATTGAGCACGTACAGAAAACCGTTTTGGATAACACAGGCGTAAGCCTTGAACCTGAGATAAGGATTATTAAATAATGTCGTTTGCATCGGATATAAAGGATTATTTATCTGTTCAGACAGAAAAAAACGACTGCTGCAGAGAAGCGTTCCTTTGCGGATTTGAGCACAAGGTATACCAGCCCAAGTGCGAAAAGGATATGAAGACCCTGCTGCGCGGTTTGTTTATCTCCAGCGGTCATATAGTTGATCCCAACAAGGAATACTATTTAACACTATCCTTCAACAATGAGTATATGGATTACATCTACGCCCTTCTTTGCTCTATGGATATGGAGCCGAAGGCATTAAAGCGTAATGACGAATATATTCTGTACTACAAGGAAAGCGAGCGAATTGAGGACTTTTTAACCATAATCGGCGCCGGCAAATTTGCTATGCAGCTTATGGAAGCAAAGGTGCTTAAAGAAACGCGAAACAATCTTAACCGTCTTAACAATGCGGAAATTGCAAATATGATGCGTACAGCAGAAGCATCTGCCGAGCAGACAGATGCTATAAAAAAGCTTGAAAAGCACGGCAGACTTTCACATATGTCTGAAGCAGTGCAGGAAACCGCAAGACTGCGTATGCAATTCCCTGAACTTAATCTGGAGCAGCTACGTGAGAAGCATTCGCGCCCAATTAGCAAATCCGGACTGTATCACAGGCTAAACAAGTTGGTTAACGAGGCAAAGGGTATTCAAGACTGAAAGGAAGTAAAGTTATGGGATTTACCCATCTCCATCTTCATACAGAATACAGTCTTCTTGACGGCGAATGCCGTATAAACGCGGTGGCAAAGCGTGCAAAGGAATTGGGTATGACCTCCCTTGCCATTACCGACCACGGTGTGTTATACGGTGCCGCCCTGTTTTACCGCGCCTGCCTTGCGGAAGGAATAAAGCCTATTATCGGCTGTGAGGTATATCTTGCGCCCCGCACCATGGAGGACAGGACGTACCCTATTGACGCTAATTTAAGCCATCTGGTATTGTTGGCTAAAAATAATTTGGGATATAAGAACCTTATGCGCATCTGCTCTGAGGCGTTTACCAGAGGTTTTTACCAAAAGCCCCGTACCGATATTGAAACCTTAAACAAATATTCAGAGGGAATAATTGCGCTTTCAGGTTGTATAAGCGGTGTTATTCCCAAGCATATAATAAACGGTGAGTATTCCAAGGCAACAGAATACGCCGAAAAATTCAAGTCTGTTTTCACCGACGGATTTTATCTTGAATTACAGCGCAACGGCGCTCCCGAACAGGACAAGGTAAACCACGGTCTGCTTGCTATTTCACGACAGCTTTCGATTCCCGTCGTCTGCACGAACGATGTTCATTATCTTACCAAAGAGGACGCGCCTTTGCAGGAGCTGCTTATGGCGATACAAACGGGAACCAAGGTTGGCGAAAGCCAGATCAAGCTCCCCAGCGACGAATATTATCTCAAAAGCCCCGAGGAAATGGAAGCGCTTTTTAAGGATATTCCCGAGGCTTGCGAAAACACCCAAAGAATTGCTGAGCAATGTAACGTAACCATTGAGTTTGACAGACCTCAGCTTCCCTCTTACCGCCCTGCAAGCGGTGAGACACCTAAAGAGTTTTTGCTTTCTCTTTGCCGCAAGGGGTATAAAAAGCGTATTGCAGACGGTCAGATGCCCGGCGGAAAGGAATATACAGACAGAGTTGAATACGAGATATCAACTATTGACAGTATGGGATTCACCGAATACTATCTGATAGTTTGGGATTTCGTAAATCACGCAAAATCAAAGGGTATTCCCGTCGGTCCCGGAAGAGGAAGTGCGGTGGGAAGTCTGGTTTCCTACCTGCTGTATATCACCGACCTTGACCCTATTGCAAACGGATTACTGTTTGAAAGATTTCTTAATCCGGAAAGAGTTTCAATGCCGGATTTTGACATAGACTTTTGTGATGAGCGCAGAGGCGAGGTTATTGCATACGTTACAGAAAAGTACGGTGCGGACCACGTTGCGCAGATAGTTACTTTCGGTACCCTTGCCTGCCGTGCCGCAGTGCGGGACGTAGGACGTGCAACGGGTATGTCTTACAGCGATACCGACAGTATTGCTTCTCTTATTCCCAGAGAATTCAATATCACCGTAGAAAAGGCTCTTGATAAAAGCAAGGAGCTCAGGGAAAGATATAACAAAGAGCCGCAGGTGAAAAAACTGCTTGACACAGCGAAAAAGCTGGAGGGAAGACCGAGAAACGCTTCCACCCACGCGGCAGGCGTTGTAATAACCGAAAAGCCTATATCCGATTACGTTCCCGTTGCAGTAAACGGTTCTGTACCTGTTACACAGTTTACAATGGACGTAATTGCCGATCTGGGACTGCTTAAAATAGACTTTTTGGGTCTGCGCTACTTATCGGTAATCGACGGCGCAGAAAAGCTGATAAAAGAAAAGAACCCCGATTTTTCAATTGAAAACATCAGGTTTGACGACAAAGACACATTTGAAATGATGTCTCGCGGAGATACGCTCGGGCTTTTCCAACTTGAAAGCGAGGGCATGCGTCAGTTTATAACGCGAATGAAGCCCCGCGCCTTCAGCGACATCATTACTTGTATTTCAATTTACAGACCGGGACCCATGGATTCCATCCCCCGTTTCCTGCAAAACCGCGCTGAGGGAAAAACAGCTTCTCACCTGCCTATACCCGACGGTATTCTTAACGATACCAACGGATGTATTTTGTATCAGGAGCAGGTAATGCAGATCTGCCGCGCCGTTGCGGGGTACACATACGGAAGAGCGGATATTATACGCCGCGCCATGGCAAAGAAAAAGGCTGACGTTATGCAAAAGGAACGAAGCATTTTTGTTGAGGGCGCGGAGAAAAACGGCTACTCCCCTGCCGATGCTCAGGCAATATTCGATGAGATGAACGAATTTGCCAAGTATGCTTTTAACAAAAGCCACGCTGCCGCTTATGCAGTCGTAGCATATCGCACTGCATATCTTAAATGTCATTATTACGGCGAGTATATGTGTGCTCTGCTTAACACAGTTATGGGCGACGGAGCGATGACGAAATATATAGACGATTGCAGAAACCACGGCATTGATGTATTGAGTCCCGATGTAAACGAGAGTACTACCGTTTTCTCCATTTCAAAAGGAAACATAAGGTATGGACTCGCCGCCATAAAAAACGTTGGATACGGATTTGCAAAGCAAATAATGACCGAGCGTGAGGTTAACGGAGCGTTCTGTTCTGCAGAAGACTTCTTACAGAGAGTACAGCCATTTGGAAATATGCGTATGTTTGAAAGCCTTATTAAGTGCGGTGCTCTTGATTGGTTCGGACATTACAGAAGCAGACTTGTAGCATCTCTGGATACCGCCCTTGACCAGCTGTCAGCTATGAAAAGCAAAAACTGCTATGGACAGATAGGTCTGTTTGAAGCAGAGGGTGAAAAGGAAGAAACTATAAAGCTTACACTGCCCAACATAAACGAATACTCGGAAACGGAAAAACTGTCTTTTGAAAGAGAGCTGTGCGGAATGTATTTTTCCGGTCATCCGCTGAAATCGTATTCATCGGCAATTAAACGTTTGGGCGCAATAAGCACAATGTCACTTACCGAAAAGCTGAAAAACGGCGATTTACCTAACAAATCTGCTGTGACGGTGGTGGCAATTATAATGAAAAAACGCAAAAAAACTACCAAAAATAACACCGAAATGGCGTTTTTGCAGGTAGAAGATACAGACGGAAGTCTTGAGATTATCGTATTTCCCAAGGTCTACGAAAAGTATGCCGCCATTCTTAAAGAAGGAAGCATACTTGAGTTTACGGGAGAAGCGGAATACCGAGAGGCAGAGGAAGAGGACGGAAAGGATATAACTCAGATTTTGCTCCGTACCTGCAGTATTGTGCAAAAGAATTCCGATGCGCCCGATCTTTATCTGCGCATAAACGATACCAACAAAAACAACGCTGACAAAGCGGTTGCAGAGGTTAAAAAGCACCGCGGAGAAAGCGAAGTTATTCTGTATTATGAAAAAGACGGCAAGCTGTTGAAGCTTAAAGACACCCGTTGCCAGATAACAGATGAGCTTATAAAAAGGCTTGAGGACTTGCTTGGAAACGGTAACGTAGCCAAAAAGAACAAAAGGTGAACCAAATGAACGAAAACAACATGAACAACACACCGCAGGAAGATGAGCTCTTTAAGGAGTTCACTAATACGTCTGCGTCTGCGCCTGAGGATAGCGGCAAAACTATTATTATAGACGATGCCGACACACAGACTCTGCGCAAGATGGCGGATAATCCCGCGGGAAAGAAGCGGATGCCGAAGAAAAAGAAAACACTTGACGATATTAACAAAAACGCCAAGTGGTACCCTTTCCGTGTGGCTGGCTTTATTTTGAATAAGGCGATATCTTACACGCTTAATATTCTGCTTACCGTTATGCTTATCGGCGCGGTAACGGGAATTGCCGTAGCGTGCGCCTTCGTTATATATATCCGTAACTTTGTTGACCTGGAGTATTCGGGATTGGATAATCTTAAATTCACCTCCGAGCAGGTTACACAAATTTATTGGGTAGACGACGAAGGAAATGAGCATGAGCTGGAGAACGACCGTCTCCACGGTAGCGAAAACCGCCTGTGGGTAAATTACGATTCTATTCCCCAAACGCTTATTGATGCATACATTTCCATTGAGGACCAGCGCTATATCTCTCACAAAGGCGTAGATGCAAAGCGTACGTTCTCGGCGATATTCAACTTCTTTATTCCCACCAGTTCCAATTACGGCGGAGGAAGTACGATAACGCAGCAGCTTATAAAGAACGTTTCGGGCGAAAACGAGGCAACGATTCAGCGTAAGGTGCAGGAGATATTCCGAGCGCTGGATGTTGAAAGCAAATATTCGAAGTATGAGATATTGGAAATGTATCTCAACACCATATATTTGTCCCAAAACACCAACGGCGTTTGCGCGGCAGCAGAGACCTATTTCAACAAGGAACTTAAGGATCTCACTCTTGTAGAGTGTGCCGCTATTGCAGCGATAGGTAAATCTCCCATCTTTTATGATCCTATTCTTAACCCCCAGAACAATCTTGAAAGAAGAAATCTTGTTCTGCGTGAAATGCTTAAGCAGAAAAAGATAACCCAAGAACAATTTGACGAAGCGTACGATGCGCCGCTTGAGTTGTATTCAGGTAGCGGTGTTGATAACACCTCAACTATACACAACTATTACATTGATGCGGTTATCGAAGAGGTTATCAATGATCTTGGTGAAGAATACGGGTATGACAGAAGCACCGCCTCCAACCTGATATTCTCCGGCGGCCTTAAGATATATGTCTGTATGGACCCTGCGCTTCAGGCAAGTATGGAAGAGGTATTCGAAAACGATAAGTATTGGCCAGAGGCAAGCGGCGTTAAGGCGCAGGGTGCAATGGTTCTTATGGATCCCGAAACCGGCGACGTGCTTGCGTTGGTGGGCGGCAGAGGTGAAAAGAAAGAATCCAGAGGACTTAACCGTGCAACCATGAGTAAACGTCAGCCCGGTTCGTCCATAAAGCCGCTGTCGGTATATACACTTGCCATTGAGGAAGGCTTATACACCTACGGCAGCTGTATTGATGACGTACCGCAGATGATCGTCAACGATAAATATTGGCCCAGCAACGCTGAGCTTCGTTATGACGGTCTGGTGTCTTTCAAATATGCCGTAATGAAATCCAAAAATACCACGGCTGTAGCAACGCTTACACAGTTGGGTATTGATAACGTATATGATCACCTTACCAAGGATCTGGGCTTTACCACCATTGAAGATTCTGATAAAGCCGAAGCTCCTCTTGCACTGGGCGGATTCACATACGGCGTTACTGTTATGGAAATGACTCAGGCATATTCCGCTTTGGCAAATGAAGGCGTTTGGTCAGAAGCAAGACTTTATACCAAGGTTCTTAATATTAACGACGAAGTTATACTTGAAAAGAATATTAACCAGGAAATGATATACAGCGAAGAAACCGCGTATATTATGGGACGTCTGTTAAAGAGCACTATTCACGAATCCGGCGGTACCGGTTACCGAGCAATAACCCTTAAAAATACGGTTCCCGGACTTGAGATATGCGGCAAGACCGGTACCACCACCTCAAAGCGTGATTACTATTTTGCAGGATACACTCCCGATTACGTTGCATGCTGTTGGTACGGTTATGACAACAACAAAACCATAACCACAAACACTCAGAACCCTGCGGCAATGCTTTGGAACTATACCTTTGAAAAGGTTTACGCTCATATGGACGAAAATCAAATCGAGTATCAGCTTGAGTTTGACCGTCCTGCCAGCGTTCTGACAGCAGAATTCTGTACGCTGTCCGGTGAATTGGTTACCGATGCCTGCAAGAACGATATTGGTTTTGTTCTTGACGGAAAATCAAGCTGTATCGATACAGGTTACTTTACACTCGATACGCTTCCTTCCAACGACTGTCCTACCCATATTGCGGTAAACTGGGATACTGAAACAAGGGCTATATGTCTGCCCGGTTTCAAATGTGACAGCACCACAACTCTGGGCTTCCGCCACGTTCCTACCAGAATATTCCTTAAGCAGGTAAAGGTAGTGGACGCACAGTACACTTACAGAGAGCTTCCTCTGGATTACATCTTCCCCACCGATCCGTCGGTTCCCTTCTATGACAATCTGGCAGGAACCTATTTCGACGAGGAAGAAGAGATCGAGCTAAGATATCAATTCGGCACCAGCGGAGTCGATCTCCCCTATAACCGAATTTGTCTTGAGCATTTGTTCTTTGCTGACCCTGAAAACCCTGAAGACCCTGAGGATCCGGAAACGCCTTCCGATCCTGAAACTTCGGATGACACCTCTGAGGAAACGCCTTGGTGGGATTGGTAATAAAACCCATATAAATAAAATTCTCCCCGTATATGATACGGGGAGATATTTTATTTACTGTTATATGCGCTTATGAATATTTGAGCGAAGAGTTGCGCGGCAGCGCGGGCTTCTGTTATCGTGTTGGCGCAGGAGCCGACTTCAAGCAAAAAAGATCCCGAGGCGAGCTGCTGGTTAAAACTTGCTTTACGGAGGTTTATAGGGCGCATAAGTCCTTTGTATTCCGTATTTGCTTTTTCCTGAAGCAATGCGGCAAAAGTGAGATTGGTTTTCCAACACGGATGGTTTGCGCCGGCATCGTCTGTTCCTACCACCAGCATAAGCTGTGCGGAGGGGGTATCGTTTACCCTAATCACAGGCTTTATGTTGTTTCCGTCGGCATCAACGATGGCGTCGCGATGGACGTCGATAATACACTTGATAGACGGATATTTCTTAAGCCATTCCTTTGCGGCGTTACGGGAGTTTGTATATGCCGAAGTATAGCTTTCCGCATCGTACATTGTAGTATCGTGAATGGTGAATATACCAGCCGAGTTGAGAGCATCTGCAATTACCTTTCCTACTGAAACCACGTTTTCGTTTATATCCTTACTGCGAAACGTTGTATCCGGAGTATAGTAGTTTATTCCATCGGGCAGATATGATTCGGTTCCGTGAGTGTGGATTATCAGCACTGCGGGAAGAACATCATCCTGCGGAAAATCAAAGGGTAGGACCGAAAGGTCAAGCCCTTGTATATCTACGTCGTAGTTTGTCCAATTACTTAAAAGCAGGCACGGTACTTCTACGTATCCGCAAAGGTCTTTTTCAATGACGGTTTCAACGCCGTCGGGTATAGCGGGCGGAGTCTCCTCCTCGTAATCATAACCCGGAACTGCTGAAAGTGATACCGGCACACACTCAACGTAGCTTTCGGGAATGACATAACGTGATGTAAAGCTTTTCATAATTGCCGCATATTCGGTCTTCATAACACCGGCAGCGATAAATCCACACACCGTATCAGGAAGTGCGCGCGCTACTGCAGGAACTGTAAACACAGCCAGCATAAACGCTGTAACGCACAGCACAGATATACCGATACGGAATATTTTTTCCTTTTGTGCTCTTCTTATCCTTAACATTATATATCCCTCCGTTTAATATATATTCTTTATACGGAGATTTAAGAACCGTTTTATTGAATTTACTTGTATTTTCTTGAATTTAATAGTACAATAAGAAAAATAACAAAAAGGAAAAGAGTTAGTGAGTATAAACTACAAAAACAAAAAACACTATAAAACCGCGAAATATCCTATACGACAGCCTATATACCTCACCTGGCTTATATGGGTGTTATCCAAAATAATGCTTTCCAACAAAAAGCACAGTATTGAAAAGATAAATATGGATTCTCTTAAGCCGCCGTATATGCTGTTAAGCAACCACATGGCATTTGTGGATTTTGAGATGGTGGCGCTGGCGACGTATCCGAGCAGAGTAAACAACGTGGTTAATATAGACGGATATTATATGCGTCCTTGGCTTATGGAATGGATAGGCGCGATATGTACCCGTAAGTTCACCACAGATATGCATTTGCTCAAATCCATTACAAAGGTTTTGGACAGAGGCGATATTCTTTGCATGTATCCGGAAGCAAGGTATTCTCCCTGCGGAACCACTTCTTATCTGCCCGATTCCCTGGGAATGCTTATACGCAGAAGAAAGGTTCCCGTGGTGGTGGCTATTCATCACGGAAACCATCTGCACGCACCGTTTTGGAATTTTCGAAAAAAGAGAAAGGTGCCGCTTCACACAACCTTTACTCAGATAATAACCGCAGAAGAAGCCGCAACACTTTCTGCTGACGAAATAAACGAAAAACTTAAGAAGGCATTTGTTTACGACGATTATAAATACCAAAAGGAAAACGGTATTCTTATAACCGAGCCATTCCGCGCAGAAGGAATGCACAAAATACTTTACAAGTGCCCACACTGCCTTGCGGAAAGCAAAATGGACAGCAAGGGAACCGAGATATTCTGCACCGCCTGCTCAAAGCGTTGGAACCTTAATGAAGACGGAACCTTATCCGCCATAAACGGAGAAACCGAGTTCTCCCACGTGCCCGATTGGTTTGAATGGGAAAGAGAGCAGGTTAAGAAAGAGGTGGAAAGCGGAGAATATTACTTTGAGGACGAGGTTGACGTTTATTCTCTCCCCCATTGCTGGCGCTTCCGCCCTCTGGGTAAAGCAAAGTTTACCCATGATATTCAGAACGGGTTTGTTATAAAGGGCCATTACCGCGGTGAGGATTATACCGTGCAGCGCACGCCTCTGCAGATAAACAGTCTCCACGTTGAATATGATTTCCCCCACGTAAAGCCCTTTGATTGCGTGGATATTTCCACCGAGGATGATTCCTTTTACTGCTTTCCCGAAAAGCAAAACGTTATTACCAAAATGGGTTTTGCCACCGAGGCAATATACCAGATGCATCTTGAAAAGGTGCGCAAAAACAAGTAAATAATAAATAATTAAGGCTGTGGTTTGGTCCACAGCCTTTGATTTTTTCTTTGGATATTTTTATAAATTCCATTCTATTATAGTTTCTCGCATAGAGCGGAGATATAGCTCCTTATCAACGGGAAACGCAAGTCCGTGGCCTGCACCGTGAATTTTTACCAGGCGCTTGTTTTTATGAGGGCAGGCGGCGTATACCTTTTCGCTCATCTCGCAGGGAACAAAATCATCTGCATCGCCGTGGAACATTATAAGGGGCACCTTGCAGTTTTTGACCGCCTCTACGGGAGAGGTCTCCTCCAGATCAAAGCCGCCGTATATACGGGCGCCAAGCCTCACAAAAGGATATAATAGCTTTGCGGGAAGCTTTGTTTCGGCTATTACCTTCATAAGTATCTCTTTTGCAGAGCTGAAGCAGCAATCCGAAAGAACGCATATCACGTTATCGGGAAGCTTTTCGCCGGACGCCATAACAACAGTGGAACCGCCCATGGAAATTCCCGTAAGTATTATTCTAACGTCTTTTCCGAAACGTTCTACAGCGTAGTCCACCCATTTAAGGCAGTCTCGCCGCTCGTTTATGCCGAAAGAGATAACGTGTCCGTCGCTTTCACCGCTTCCGCGCTGGTCGATAATGATAACGCTTCTGCCAAGCGCGAAGCACCGCTCGACACCGCCACTCATATCACGCTCTGCACTGCCTCTGTAGCCGTGGAACTGAAGCTCCAGCGGTGCGCCGGGAGCGTATTCATAGTATTTACCGCGCAGTGTAAGTCCGTCAAATGAGGTTATGCTTACACGCTCGTGAGGCATACATCGGGTCATTTTTATCCAGTTTATCATTTCTTCTCTGAAAGGGTCGTATATCTTTCCCTCAGGCGTGGGAAACTCGTCTTCGCCTACCGGCTTTCTTGTGGGGGAATAAAACACCTTGAGAAAGCACACGAGTGCTGTTAAAAGCACTAACAAAACGATTATGACTGCGGAAATTAATACCCACCACAACCAATGCATAATATACCTCCGAGGTAAATGCAAGAATCTTTGATAACTGAATACGATTTGATTGTAACACCAAAGCCCTTAAATTACAATATTTTTCCTAAATTTTCGTATAAAAGACCTATTCGTTGCATTTTTTAACCCACGCTGCCCATCTGGAGTCGGACTGCATTTCTGTCTGAATATCTCCGCAGCCGGGAATACATATCCAGGGCCAATAATCGGGAAGCGCCGCCGCAGTACAGCAATCGCATCCGATAGGATTTATCTTCAAATTTTCCAAAAGCTGAGACGAATAGGTTGCCTTTGTATTTCCGGCAAAGAAAGTGTATTTCTTGGTATGTTCCAGCGCTTTATTAAGGGATTCAAAAGAATCATCCTTTTTACCGCAACGCCACTGATGTGTGGAAAGATATAAATACAATAGCGCTACCGTAAAACGATAAAGACCGTATTCGCCGTCAATACATACAAGATCAAACATACCGATTGCGTTTTTGATAAATACTATCATATCTTCCGAGCTTATGCGGTTGCTCATCATTGATGCCGTATCAACAAGCATTTCCGCCGATATACCAACCATTTTCATAAGAGTTTCGCCGTACAGTTCCGCTTTTTTGGCGCCGTCGCAGGTCTTGAACATTAAAAACTCACGGCATCCCAAAATATCCGGCACTGCTTGTGCAAGAGATTTCGCCTTCTCATATTCTCCGGTATTGAGATATAGCTGCGCGAGATCGCTAATGGCTTTGTGACGCAGTGCATCATCTTTAAGGGTGGAAACAAGCTTTTCATAAAGTTTTATTGCTTCTTTCCATTCGGCATAGGTGCGATGAGTCTCAACGTCATAAACGTCATATCCGTCGCTGTCTGTATAATGCCGTTCTCCGTAGCGGACGTAGCCTGCGTTATATAACACCGAAGCAAGACAAAGCATTACTTTTTCGTTTCCCGGAAACTCTACCAAACCGTCTCTCGCAAGAGAAATACATTCGTTAATATTAATATCGATACCGTTGTTTTTGCGGTTCATTTCATTGATTTTCTCAACCAGCGAATCTATCCTTTTTGTGCGCTCGTTGTTATAACCGAACAATTCGTCAATGGACACACCAAAATAATTGGCCATAGAGGGCATAAGCTCCATATCTGGATAACATATCCCCTTCTCCCAGCGGGAAACTGCCTGTGCAGTAACGCCCAGCGCAGACGCAAGGTCTTCTTGCGTTCTGCCATCTTTATGACGGTATGCTTTTATTTGTTCGCCTAATTTAATCTGCATTTAAGTAACCTCCAAAGCGTTTGTATCACCGGTGTGGCTTTATTGTAACACCTGGTACAAAACAAATCAATTATCAATTTGTTGTTTCGTTTTCAACAGACTGTTTAGTTTTTGTCACGTGAGTTTTACTGCAAATTAAAAAATACAACCGCAGGTTAAGGCGCGTTGAATATAGCTCGCTTGTCAACGGCAGAAAATATGGTATAATTAAAATATGAACGGCGCCGAACAACACTTAAAGGAGAACAGTTATGGAACTGAATATTGGTCTTAACATAAAACGATTGAGAACAGAAAAAGGCTTTACGCAAGAGCAACTGGCTGACAGATTGAGAGTGTCTTCTGCCGCCGTAAGCAAATGGGAAGCGAAAAATTCTTATCCCGATATAACACTACTGTTTCCGCTGGCGGAAATATTCGAGGTAAGTGTTGATGAACTTTTAGGGTATGACCATGAAAAGGAAAAAGCCGAGATAAGTATGCTGATAAGCCAATATCAAAGCTTGCGTATTGAGGGCGATTTCGAAAAAGCTACAGAGTTGATACAATCCGGGATGAAACTGTACCCCCACGATTATAGCATAATTAACACATACATGTGGGATAAAGCGGGCGGAACTGCCGGAAACCGCTTGGAAACCCTTATAAAACACCAGGACGAGCTTACATGGTTGTGCAACAGTATTCTGGACGGCTGTACACAGGACGATATACGATTGCAGGCGATAAACATGAAGGCAAAGCTGTTCCATGCCAGAGGACAAACAGAGAAAGCTTTTGAGGTCTTATCTACCCTTCCGACAAGGCAAGCATCTGCTATGAAGGAACAGCTTTTCGGAAGAGACACGGCGGAATACCGTTATTGGAACAGACGAAACTGCTATGGTCTTATAGATGAAATGGCAATAAGGCTGGCGAGAACGGTGCGCTTTGACACTGATATGCCTAAAGCAGAAAAAATAAAAATACTTGAAAATATAGGTGAAAGCTTTTCGTCTTTCTCCAACACAGCGTTTACACAATGCTTTTGTATTGCCGAGCAGGCGGTATACGCCATTCTTGCGGGAATGCTTACCGCAGACGATTGTATAGACGATGTTATCCGTATAAGAGAAAAGCAGTTTGCTGCAATGGAGAAAATGATGGATGCGGCAAAGAATGATGATGTAATGCGTGAAGGAATAAACTACACTTACAAGACAGATAACCTAATAGAATGGGAATTAAACCGTCTTTTGCATTCACCTCACCCCCAGTTTGCAGCTTTGCGTGAAAGTGAAAAATATATGGAAATGCTGTTAAAATACCGAAACTGAAAATAAAACCGCCCGAATAAAGGGCGGTTTTGATTTTATATTCAGGAAATCCAATAGCAGACGTTTTTATATATCCAATCTGCAAGTGCGGGGATTCCCTCCCCTGTTTTTGCGGAAACGTAAAGTATCTCTATATCGGGATTACGCATTTTTGCATATTCCTCAACCTTTGCGGTATCAAAATCAAAATACTCAAGCACGTCGATTTTGTTTATTACCAAAAGACTGCTGGTTTCGTACATAAGAGGATATTTAAGCGGCTTATCGTGTCCTTCGGGTACGGAAAGAATGGTCATATTCTTGACAGCACCCGTGTCAAATTCAGCAGGACAAACAAGATTGCCCACGTTTTCAAGCACCACAAGGTCATACTTTTCATAACACAGCTCGTTAAGTCCCTGACGGGTCATATCCGCATCAAGATGGCACATTCCGCCGGTATGTATCTGAATAGAGGGAACGCCTGCTTCAAGCATCGTGGCAGTATCCACAGCAGAATCGATATCCGCTTCCATAACAGCCATTTTAAGTTTATCCTTAAGGCACGCGGCAACGCCCAGCAGTACGCTGGTCTTTCCTGAACCGGGAGAGGACATAAGGTTGAGCAAAAAGGTTTTCTCCTTTTTAAGGCAGTTTCTCAACAGCTCTGCGTCCTTATTATTATCCTCAAACACGCTTTGTTTTACTTGAATTATCTTGATTTCATCCATATTATTGCTTATCCTCATCCCAGATCTTGAGATCAAGATTGAAATCCTTTGCAAAATACTCGTGAAGATCTGCACGCATAGGCATTGTCTGCTTAAGCTTGATAACGTCTGCTTTGCACTTGCTCTTACAGATTCCGCAGCCAACGCAGGTCTCCTGGTTGATTATTATCTTCCCGTCTTCACCAAAGCTGATAGCCTCAACGGGACAGCCGTTTACTCCCGAAACGCAGGCTTTACAGCCGATACACTTTGTACGGTCAGGCACCGCGGTCCAGCCGGAAGGGTGGAAACGATGGCGCTCACTGCTTGTGGCGTTACGCGCAAGACGCATTGCAATACAGCAACAAGGGCAGCAAAAGCATATCTCAAGAAATTTATCCATCTGGTCATTACGGATACCCCAAAGGAGCTGCTCGACCTCAACCCATACAGCCTGACCCATAAGTCCGTAAGACGCCGCTTTATCAACGCGGGCGCAGGCTTCCTCATAGGTTATTTCCTTGCCCAGATTGTGCTTGACTATAACTCTGCCCGCCTCACCGAGGAAGAGACAGCCGACATCGTGTGGGAAGTCCTTGCAATCGTTTGCCTCACGGCAAAGGCAGGAATCCATACCGCCGATGAAGGTTGCGTTTTTAAGGGATGCCTTGATCATATCCATAGGCACCACGACCTTCTCGCTTTTATCGGTGATATCAACGTGAAGGGGCATAACTACGGTAGAGGTATGCGTCTCCATATCGGGATAAAGCATAATTCCCTTTTTGTACGCCTTGCCCTTCCATCCGCCTTCTTTCATCCACACGGAAAACTTAACAAACATTCTATACAGCTTGAGTGCGAGCGGCCAGCGCTTGTCACTCATGTATATAACATGCTCTTTAAGGAAGTTATATATTCCAAGACCATTGCGCTTGTTTTTGAAAGGAGGAAAGCCCACCTCCTTGCGGTCAAGACGCTCCTGATCAAGATAAAGCACGTTACCTTGCTCATCTATATTACTTGCCTGCATTACTGTTTCTTTTTTATCGTTCATAACTTAATATCCGATCTCTTTTATTATAAGTCCGTTACCGGGCGCGGTAACGATACGAAGCTGTGCTTTTTTCAGCAAAGGGAAATTCTCTATTGCCACAGGAAACAATTTCGCAAAAAAGACCGGCACGAAAGAAGATTGCTCGCCGACCTCAAGCGTCATAAACTTTATACGCTTTAAACCATGCTTTTCGGCTATCTCGCTTACAGTCTTGACAGCGTGGCACAGTACGCCAAGCTCATGCATATCCTCTCACCTCTTTTACAAAAATACACGCATATCGACATTATAAACTATAACACAATTTTTTCTTCATTGCAAGAAAAAATATTAACAAAACCCAAACATTTTATATGGTTTCCAACAAAGATAAAAGGACGGCATAAGCCGTCCTCTTTACAGTTATTCGCAAAGCACGTCTGTGTTTGCGACATTCTCGGTAGTATTATATGCGTATAAAGCCAACGCATTACCATCATCGGGAATACATAACATACCCGTACCGTATGCGCAGGCACCGATAAGCCCTGCTGTGCGAAAAAATATTGTACTTCCGATAATATGAGAAATATACTCTTTGACATGGTTAGGAGCATGAATAAGCATTATTTCTGTCGCCGTTTTATTAAGATATGAGTATATTTCCGACATGGCGTTTATCTCTTTCGAAAAAACGCTTTCCGCAAAGCTTATTTGTTTCGGCGTCATTACAACAAGAGCGGCGTTTTCGGGATTGCTTATCGAAGCATATATCTTTTCCTTATACTCCGCTGTTCTGAGACAGTATCTGTTCTTTTCCGGAAGTACCCCGAAGTCCGCAAAAGATACAGCGTAGTTGGCATCAATACCCGCATAGCCTGCAAACGCGTCGCATCCATAGTCATCTGCATCGGAAAGGCGGTCATAATCCACACCGTAATTTATTCCGGTCGCGCCGTTATATATCTCGGTCTTTTTATTAAATCCGGGATTGGAATTAACGAATTCTTCATGTCCGCGGCGCATCAGCATCCACAAAAATGCCCATAAAAGACGGTTATCATCAAGAGTATTACCGACAAACCCTAGCTCACGAACTTTATCAAGCTTTGATTTCGCATTTTCAATTAAGGCGGACAGTTTTTTGGTGCATTCCACCTCCGCCTTTTTATAAAACTCCTTCGTAAACACCTCGGTAAATACCACAAGATTTGCTTGATATCTTCCACCGCCAAGATTTCGTATAAGTTCATATTTCTCAAGGAGCCCTATCTCATCCTCGAGATAGGGAGCGGCAACTCCCAATTCCAGCGAAAGTTCTCTTATAGTCATAGGAGTATAATAGGTGCTGAGTATAATATTACCGGGCAGTTTTCGGTTAAACAGATTTCTGTATTCACGATTAAACTTACCCGAAAAAATGGTTACAAAATTAAATTTTGCAGGGTTATAGCTTTTTTCTCCGTATTCTCTTTCCATACCGATACCTTCTTTCAAAATTTTTCTGGTCTTGAACAGATAATACTTTACCATTTCAAGGGATATTCCCAGTTTTTTTGCGGTTTCTGCGCAGGAAAGACCGTCAAAATAATAAGCCAGGGTGCATTCACGATATTCGCGGGATAAGAGCGAAAGCTCACGGCGGAGAAGATTTATATCCTCACGTGCACAAATGTCACAAACAAAATCCTCGCCAGACGGCAGGTTTTCTTCCATTTCCTCATATCGGCTTTTGTTTCTTTTGCTTAAAAAGCTTTTATAGGTGTTGGCGGCAATTCCCCAGACATATCCATAAAAGGCGTTTGAGTCTTTAAACTTATCACCGCTTTGAAGAATAGCGAGCATTATATCACTTGCCAGATCCTCTGCATCATCCTTATTGGAAACACGGGCGAGAGAATATGCAAAAATAGTTTTCATATTCTCTTCAACAAATTGCACGGCGTTATAATTTTCCAAGAATATCTCCCCTTTCGGTAAAGAGTGTTTGAAAGCTTTCACCCATATAGTAGCGGCAAACGCGAAACGGTTAAACGGAATTTTTGTTTATTTACAATATAACACACATTTTTCTTTTTTCAAGTGCTTTTACAGACTATATGATTTTAATAAACTTCTTGCGAAAAGAGAATACTGATGTTATAATAAAAAAAACAATTTTTAAGAGGTATAGCAATGAAAACTGTTATAATCGGCGGTGTAGCAGGCGGTGCTACTGCTGCAGCAAGACTGAGACGTCTGGACGAAAGCGCGGAGATAATCGTTTTGGAGCGTGGTGAGCACGTTTCGTTTGCCAACTGCGGTCTGCCTTATTATATTGGCGGCTCCATTACCGAAAAGAGCGCTCTCACTCTGCAGACCCCCGCAAGCTTCAGGAACAGATTTAATATAGAAGTAAGAGTGCTGAACGAGGTAACCGAAATAAACCCCGGTAACAAAACCGTTACGGTAAAGGATATCAGATCCCACACTGAGTACACCGAAAGCTATGACACGCTGGTGCTTTCCCCCGGTGCTGAGCCTATTAATCCAAATATAGATATAAGCGGTGAGACTAATGTTTTTACACTTCGTAATATTCCTGACACACTGAAGATCAAAAAGCATATTGAAAACGCCTTTCCAAAATCTGCGGTCATTATCGGCGGCGGATATATTGGTGTGGAAATGGCGGAAAATTTGGTTGAGGCAGGCTTGGACGTATCTGTCGTTGAGCTTTCCGACCATCTTATTGCGCCCCTTGATTTTGATATGGCGGCCGACGTTCACCGTTATATGAAGAGCAAGGGAATAAAGCTTTACCTTAAAAACGGTGTAAAGGCTATTAGCGGAAACTGTGTGACACTTCAAAACGGAAGTATTACCGCTGATATGGTGATAATGTGTGTCGGTGTCCGTCCCGAGACAGGATTGGCGCGCAAATGCGGTATTGAGCTGAATGCACGCGGAAGCATAATCGTAAACGAAAAGATGCAAACCAATATTCCCGATATTTACGCTGTCGGTGACGCTGTGGAGGTAAAAGACTTTATTACCGGCGAACGTACCTTTGTTCCGCTGGCAGGACCTGCCAATAAGCAGGGCAGAATTGCGGCAGATAATATCGCCGGCGGCAACAGCGTATACAACGGTACTCAGGGCTCTGCCGTGCTTAAGGTATTCGATATGACCGTTGCAACAACGGGACTTAACGAAAAGCGCGCGAAGGAAGCAGGAATTAATTACGATAAGACCTATATTTATTCCGCGCCTCACGCCACTTATTATCCCGGCGGAACAAATATGTCTATAAAGGTGTTGTGGGACAAGGATACTCACAAGCTTCTGGGTGCGCAAATAGTCGGATTTGACGGTGTTGACAAGCGTGCGGACGTGTTCGCCGCCGCCATAAGATTCGGTGCAAGAGTTACCGTTCTTACTTCCGTTGAGCTTTGTTATGCACCGCCCTTCGGAAGTGCAAAAGACCCCGTTAATATGATAGGGTTCGTTGCGGAAAACGTTATAAGCGAAAAAATCAAGCAGTTTTTCTGGCATGACGTTGACTCTCTTCCCAGAGACGGAAGCGTTTTCCTTTTGGATACTCGTACACGCACTGAATTTGAAAATGGCAGGATTGACGGATTTATAAATATTCCTCTCGACGAAATCAGACAGAATCTGGATAAGATTCCAAAAGACAGAACGATTTACGTTCATTGCTTCTCGGGGCATCGCTCTTACATTGCATGCCGTATTCTTTCTGCTTACGGATACGATTGTCTTAATCTTGCAGGCGGCTGGAGGCTGTACGAATCGGTTATGAACGAACGCACCGTTCCCGAATACGTGTGCACAAAATGCAAATAAAGGAGAAACAACTATGCTTAAAACAGGTGATAAAGCCCCGAATTTTACTTTGAATGACAAAAACGGACACCAGGTATCCCTTTCCGATTTTACAGGTAAAAAGGTAGTATTGTATTTTTATCCCAAGGACAATACTCCCGGCTGTACCAGACAAGCCTGCGCGTTTGCTGATGCGTACGACGAGTTTAAAGAAAAGAATATAGAGGTCATCGGCATCAGCAAGGACAGCGTTGCTTCCCACATTAAGTTTGCGGAAAAGTATAATTTGCCTTTCGTTTTGCTTTCTGACCCACAGCTTTCGGCAATTCAGGCCTATGACGTATGGCAGGAAAAGAAAATGTGCGGAAAGGTAGGTATGGGCGTGGTTCGTACCACTTTTATCATTGATGAAAACGGTGTTATCCAAGAGATAATGCCCAAGGTAAAGCCGGACACCAACGCCGCTGAAATACTCGCAAAGCTGTAAATCGTTTTTCATTAATAATCCCCCAAAACAAAGGGCAGTTGATATACTGCCCTTTTAAAGATTTTTGTTAATATCGGAGAAAAGTATGATAAGAGAAGCCACTATACAGGATCTGCAAGGACTTATGGAGCTTTATACTCATCTGCATGACAACGAGATGCCGGTCTTCTCGGATAAGCTCACACAGCTTTGGGCGCAGATAATAAATGACTGCAGCCATCATATAATCGTTGCGGAGGAAGACGGAAGAATATTATCCTCATGCGTATGTGTAATAATTCCTAATTTGACCCATTACCAACAGTCCTACGCGCTGATAGAAAACGTTATTACACATAGCGGACACCGAAATAAAGGGTTTGCTACGGCGTGTCTTGACTATGCAAAAGAAATTGCAAAACGGGAAAACTGCTACAAAATAATGTTGCTTACCGGTGCAAAAGACAGAAAGACTCTTGATTTTTACCGAAAAGCAGGTTACAATTGCAACGATAAGACTGCCTTCATACAATGGCTGTAAAAATGACTTATTAACGAGGTAAATATCTATGAAAATGGACCCCACCGCGATGCTTTGGACAAGAGCGCCCGAAGCGTATACCGTCAACAAGGACAGTGTGGTAATTATAACTCAGCCTCACACCGATCTCTGGCAAAGGACGTATTACCATTTCAGAAACGACAACGCTCCCCTGCTCCAGGCAAAAACCGAGGACAAGTATTTCTCGTTTACTGTAAAGACCGAGTTTGATTCAAAGGTACGGTTTGACCAAAGCGGTATCGTTATGTATCTTGACAGCGAGAATTGGCTGAAAGCATCGGTGGAATATGAAAATGAGAACATTCAGAGACTGGGCAGTGTTGTTACAAACAACGGATATTCCGATTGGGCATCCGTTGATATAGACGCTACTCAAAAAAGCATCTGGTTCAGGCTCAGCCGCAGAGAAGATGACTTTTGTATAGAAAACTCCTTGGACGGAGTGAATTTTAAGCAAATGCGCATTTGCCATATTTTCAATGCAAAGGAAGCTGTCAGCTTTGGCATTTACGCTTGCAGCCCGGAAGAATCCTCGTTCAAGGCGGTATTTACCGAAATGGAAATTTCCGAATGTAAATGGCATCCCCACGACGGTCAGCAGCCTGACGAAAACTGATGTAATATAACCAAACTGTTACAAAAAAAGTGTCTATAAGAGGATGAGCGACAATGAAACTGTTCTTAAACGCACTGATAAAATTTACGGCAGGACTTTTGCTGGTAGGTACGCTTTTGTTTGTTCCTGCAGGCGGATTTGAATATACTAACGGGTGGCTGTTTATCGGACTTTTGTTTATTCCCATGCTGATATTTGGAATAGTAATGTTCGTAAAATCGCCCGAGCTTCTTGCAAAACGTCTGAATACCAAGGAAAAAGAGAAAACCCAGAAGGGCGTAGTAGCCTTATCCGGATTGCTGTTCTTGGCAGGATTTATTATTGCGGGTATCGATTACAGATTCGGCTGGTCAAAAATGCCGATATGGGTAGTAATATCAGCATCAGTCGTACTTCTTGTGTCATACGCCCTTTATGCGGAAGTAATGCGTGAAAACGTTTATCTTTCAAGAACTATCCAAGTGCAGGAAAACCAAAAGGTGGTAGACACAGGGCTGTACGGAATAGTACGACATCCGATGTATGCGGTAACCGTTTGGCTGTTTCTTTCCATTCCCATAGTACTCGGCTCCTGGTGGTCGCTGCTTTGCTTTTTACCGTATATTGGAGTAATAGCAGTAAGAATAATCAACGAGGAAAAGGTACTTGAACGCGGACTTGACGGTTATACCGAATACAAAAAGAAAGTAAAATACCGTCTCTTCCCTTTAATTTGGTAATCCGATACGAGGCAAAAATGACAGACAACGAAACTAACTGGGATAAGCTTTTACATATAAAAACAAGCGGTCGGGACGATACCAATTCCGACCAATACCGTTATCCCTACGAGCCTACCCCTTACAGCGTTCTGGAACGTCTTGCTAACAGCGGATTAATACGTAAGGGCGACGTTGTCTTGGACTACGGGTGCGGAAAAGGTCGAGTATCGCTCTTTTTGTCATATCAGACAAAAGCAAAAGCTATTGGAATTGAATATGATGAAAGAATATATAACCGTGCTATAGAGAATCTGAAAGCATCGCGAGTAAGAGCTACCTTTGAAGCGGCGCGGGCTGAAGAGTTTGATGTACCGACTGAAGTAAACAGGTGTTATTTCTTTAATCCTTTTTCTGCCGAGATACTTCGTGCAGTAATAGCAAGAATACTCCGCTCTTATTATGATGCACCGAGAGAGATGCTTTTGTTTTTCTATTATCCGTCAAGTGAGTATATGTGTTACCTTGCTACGGTAAACGAATTGGATTTTTACGATGAAATAGATTGCCGCGACCTTTTTGACGGCGATGATTCCCGTGAGAGAATAATGATCTTTCGTCTGCCGGATTGGCAACGGGAAAACAATGAGGATATTTGAAGCAAAGCAGCTTATTCTTCACTTGCGGCGTGAAGCTGATGACAAAATCAACTTGTGAAAGGTTAAATGAGCAGAAATAACAGAATATGACAAAACACGAATTTATAAAGCATTGTTTTAATACTTATGGTACTGCCGAAGAATATCCCTTTAACGAGGATTTTGAAACTGCGGTGCTGAGACATAAGGATAACCGCAAATGGTATGCTATTGTAATGAAGATTTCACGGCGTAAATTCGGAATCGACAGCGATGAAAAAATAAACGTTGTAAACATAAAGCTGCCGTTTGTGCTGTTGGGTTCTTACGATGCGGAGGACGGAATATATCCCGCATACCACATGAACAAAAATCATTGGGTTTCCGCCCTGCTTCCCGACGTATCCGATGATTTGATAAAGCATCTGGTAAACATAAGCTATGATATGACAAAAAGCAAAACCAAAAACACGAATAAAAATCAAAAGCTGTACGAGCTTCTTTTGACAATCCCTCAAGGCAAGGTGATTACTTACGGAACGCTTGCTCAAATGCTTGGTAACAAGAGATTATCTCGATATGTCGGAAATGCACTTCATTCAAACCCAGATGGAGACAAATATCCCTGCTACAAGGTAGTAAACAGCAAAGGTGAGCTTAGTGACGCATACGCTTTTGGCGGTATGGAAGAACAAAAGCGCCGGCTTGAGCAGGACGGTGTTGAAGTCGAGAACGGAAAAGTTGATCTGAAGAAATACGAATACAAACCGATTCCGTAAAAAGAAAAAACTTCATACGATTCCCGAAAAACGGCTCTCTGCGCAAAATGCAGTGAGCTTTTTTAGTATAAAAATATTTTTGCATCAAGTCAAAACAATATTGCAACAAAACAAAAACAGTGATATAATATTTTGGTAAAAAAGCAAGCATGTGAAAGGAGCTTTTCCGGATATGAAAATGTGTTTTCGCTGGTACGGAGAGGGCAACGACAATATAAAGCTCTCCGACATTAAACAAATACCGGGAGTTGACGGGATAGTTTGGGCTTTGCACCATAAAATGCCCGGCGAAATATGGGAAATCGACGAGATCGCGGAGGTCAAGCGTCAGCTTGACGAATACGGATTCAATATGGACGTTGTGGAATCTGTAAACGTACACGACGATATAAAGATTGGTCTTCCCACCAGAGATATGTATATCGAAAACTACAAGCAGTGTATACGGAATCTCTCACAATTCGGAGTAAAGGTTATATGCTATAACTTTATGCCTATATTTGACTGGACGAGAAGCAATCTTTTCCATCCTGTGGGTGACGGATCCACTGCCCTGTTCTATGAAAAGAATATGATTCAGGACGATTACAACGCTATGGCTAAGTACATTTTGGATTTTACCGAGAAGTACGGTATGTCATTCCCGGGTTGGGAGCCTGAGCGTATGGCTAAGCTGGACGAATTGTTCCGCGCTTATGAGGGCGTTGACCACGAAAAGCTTTGGGAGAACCTTAAATATTTCCTTGAAGCAATTATGCCCACCTGCCGCGAGTGCGATATCAAGATGGCGATACATATGGATGACCCGCCTTGGGATATATTCGGTCTGCCCCGTCTGCTTGTTGACGAACAGAGCATTAACCGTTTCCTGAAGATGGTTGATGACGAATACAACTGTCTTACACTTTGTTCGGGAAGTCTTAACGCCAACCCTGAAAACCACGTTGCTGATATAGTTCGCAAGCATTGCGACAGAATTGCGTTTGCACACATAAGAAACGTAAAGCATTTTGAAAACGGTGATTTTTCCGAAGCAAGCCACAGAGATTGCGACGGTGACACAGGAATTATTGACATCCTTACCGCTTATCATGAGGGTGGATTTACTGGATATATCCGACCCGATCACGGCAGACACCTTTGGAATGAAGGACCCGGAAACGTGCGTCCCGGCTACGGACTGTATGACCGCGCACTGGGAACAATGTATATGCTTGGCGTTTGGGATACTCTTGAAAAGAACAAGAAATAAAGGAGAAAACAATGATAGACCTTCCTCTTAATATAGATTACAAAGGCAAAGTTGTTGTTATCACCGGCGCAGGCGGACTCATCTGTGGTGCTATGGCAAGAGCGTTTGCTCAGTCCGGAGCAAAGGTAGCGGCACTTGACTTAAACGGTGAAGCTGTTAAAGCGCTGGCTGACGAGTTGAAAGCAGAGGGATATGTTTGCGAAGGCTATGCTGCAAACGTACTTGATACCCAAATGCTGGAGGATGTACACAGGCAAGTGGTTGCCGACCTCGGAAAGTGCGATATTCTGGTTAACGGTGCAGGCGGAAACAATCCCAGAGCAACCACCGACAACGAATACCAGCACGAAGCAAAGGAAGGCGGAAAATCCTTTTTTGATCTTGACGCTTCCGGTGTTGATTTTGTTTTCAAGCTTAATTTCCAAGGCACACTTCTTCCCACGCAGGTGTTTGCAAAGGACCTGGTAGAGAAAAACGGCGGATGTATTCTGAACATCTCTTCTATGAACGCATATACGCCCCTTACTAAGATACCCGCATATTCTGCGGCAAAAGCAGGTATTTCCAACTTTACCCAGTGGCTGGCGACCCACTTTGCGGGAACTGGCATCCGCTGTAACGCAATTGCACCCGGTTTTCTTGTATCCGCACAGAACAAAGCACTCCTCTTTAACGAGGACGGCACCCCTACCGCCCGCAGTGCAAAGATACTGAACGGCACTCCTATGAATAGATTTGTTGATGCAAGCGAGCTGCTCGGTGCCACCCTCTTCCTTTGTGACGACCGATCCGCATCCGCCATTACCGGAGTAGTGCTTCCTATCGACTGCGGCTTTGCGGCATATTCCGGCGTATAAAAAATAAAAGGAGCAATAATAATGGAAAAATATATTCCCGTAGTGGTTATAAAGGAGCTTGGTGAAACAGACAGAATACTCAAAGCTCTTAAAAACAACGGCATCAACTGTGCGGAAATAACCTTCCGTACCGCATGCGCAGCAGAAGCTATTGAATACGCAGTTAAGAATTATCCCGATATGTCTATCGGAGCAGGTACAGTCATCAACGCTTCCCAGTGCGAGGAGGCACTCAAGGCAGGCGCTGAGTTTATCGTTTCCCCCGGACTTTCTGCAGACGTGGCAAGCGTATGTGCCGAAAAGAACGTGCCTTATTACCCCGGCTGCGTTACTCCTACCGAGATAATGGCGGCTCTGGATCTTGGCATCACTACAGTTAAATTCTTTCCTGCCAACGTATACGGCGGTCTCAAGGCGCTTAAGGCGCTTTCCGCTCCCTTCCCCCAGATAAGATTCATTCCCACCGGCGGAGTTGACAGAAGCAATATCGACGAGTTTCTCGCATTCGATAAGGTTGCCGCTATCGGCGGAAGCTTTTTCGTAAAGGAATCTCTCGAAAAAATGGAGGCTGAACAATGAAAAGAGTAGTTACATTCGGCGAGCTTATGCTCAGACTTGCACCTAACGGTTATTACCGTTTCTTCCAGAACGACCAGATGCAGGCTACCTTCGGCGGCGGTGAAGCCAACGTAGCGGTCTCGCTCGCCAACTATGAGTTGGACAGCGTTTACGTTACCAAACTGCCCAAGCACGCTATCGGTCAGGCGGCTGTTGATTCGCTTCGTTATTTTGGAGTAGACACCTCCAAAATCGTTCGCGGCGGTGACAGAGTGGGTATTTATTTCCTTGAAAAAGGCGCATCACAGCGAGGTTCCGTATGTATTTATGACCGTGCTCATTCCGCAATTCAGGAAGCGTCTGTTTCGGATTTTGATTGGGACAGTATTTTTGAAGGTGCAGATTGGTTCCATTTTACAGGTATTACCCCTGCTCTGGGCGCAAATCTGGTTGATATATGCCGCGAGGCTTGCAAGGCCGCAAAAGCTAAAGGAATAAAGATCTCCTGCGACCTTAACTACCGCGGCAAGCTTTGGACAAGAGCACAGGCAAGAGAAGCTATGACCGATCTGTGTCAATATGTTGACGTTTGTATTTCCAACGAGGAGGACGCAAAGGACGTTTTCGGAATCGAAGCTGAAAACACCGACATTTACGGAGGAAAGTTAGACCACGAAAGCTATAAATCAGTAGCAAAGCAGTTGGCAGACAAATTTGGCTTTGAAAAGGTTGCAATTACCCTCCGTTCCTCTATTTCCGCAAACGATAACGATTGGGCAGGCATGCTTTATGACGGTGAGAATTACTGCTTCTCTAAGTCATATCACCTGCACATAGTTGACAGAGTCGGCGGTGGCGATTCCTTCGGAGGTGGACTCATATATTCCCTGCTTAACGGAAAGGATACTCAGAGCGCTATCGAATTTGCAGTTGCGGCTTCTGCGCTCAAGCACTCCGTTGAAGGCGACTATAACCGTGTAAGCGTTGCCGAGGTTGAAAAGCTAGCAGGCGGCGACGGAAGCGGCCGAGTTCAGAGATAACGTAATACATATACGGCAAAGTAAAAATCCTCACTATCGTGAATGATAGTGAGGATTGTTTTTTCGAGTAATCACGAAGAGAACGGAAAGGCAAAAACACACATAGCCGATTGAAAAGTGCATAGAAATTTGATATAATAAACTCACCGATAAATAAGAATTTGTAGGTGTGAATGATGAAAACTTTATATATGATTGGTGGCACTATGGGAGTTGGAAAAACAACTGTGTGCCAACAGCTCAAACAGGATTTACCGAATAGCGTATTTCTTGACGGAGATTGGTG
>JAZOBE010000009.1:0-94057 GCA_045595785.1 Eubacteriales bacterium | reverse complement strand
CAAAAGCTTTGCGGTGGTGAAATAAGCATCAAAATCAAACGGTAGCGGGGATCCTTCGCCTGAAATTTACGGGCAATACTCGTGCCGGACGAACTTTCGGTGTCGCTCGGCCAACACCGTTTTGTCGGCATAAGCGCAACTGACCAAGCCCATAGAAATTGCCGTATTCCGGATACGGAATGACTAACCTAATGCGGTGTGACTGAGGTCATTTTGTAATAAATGTAAATTTATATATTAATTGTAATATTTTTCTTGCATTGAGCAAAACTATGTGATATAATCACAGAGGCAAAAGATTGTTAAAAAAATAATTATTATATACACAAGAGAGGAAAAGAACTATGTTAAACAAGAAGACAGTAGAAGATCTTAATGTAAAAGGCAAGAAGGTCCTTGTACGTTGCGATTTCAACGTACCCCTTAAGGACGGCGTTATCACTGACGATAACCGTATCCGGGGCGCACTTCCCACTATCAAGTATCTGCTTGCTAACGGCGCGGCTGTTATCCTTTGCTCTCACCTTGGCAGACCCAAGGGTGAGTTCAATATGAAGTACACTCTCGCTCCCGTTGCCGCTCGTCTTTCCGAGTGCCTCGGTATCGACGTTGCTCTCGCAAAGGACGTTATAGGCGAAGACGCAGTTGCAAAGGCTGCCGCTCTTAAGTCCGGCGAATGTATGCTTCTTGAAAACGTTCGTTTCCACGCAGAAGAGGAAAAGAACAATGCAGAATTTGCCAAAAAACTCGCTTCTTTGGCAGACATCTATGTAAACGACGCATTCGGTACCGCACACAGAGCTCACGCTTCCACCGCAGGTGTTGCTGATTATCTCCCTGCAGTTTGCGGCTACCTTATCAATAAGGAAATCACCATCATGGGCAAGGCGCTTGCTGACCCCGACAGACCTCTCGTTGCTATTCTCGGCGGCGCAAAGGTTTCCGATAAGCTTAACGTTATCAACAACCTCCTTGAGAAGGTTGATACTCTCATCATCGGCGGCGGTATGGCATACACCTTCCTTAAGGCTCAGGGCAAGGGTATCGGCAAATCTCTTCTTGACGAGAGCAAGCTTGATTACTGCACCGAAATGATGAAAAAGGCTGAAGAAAAGGGCGTAAAGCTCCTTCTCCCTGTTGACACTGTTTGTGCTAAATCCTTCCCCGATCCTATCGATGCAGAGATCGAGACCATCACCGTTGCATCCGACGCTATCCCCGAGGATATGCAGGGTCTTGACATCGGTCCCGCAACCAGAGAGCTGTTCGCTTCCGCTGTTCTCAGCGCAAAGACCGTTATCTGGAACGGACCTATGGGCGTGTTTGAAAACCCCACTCTCGCAGTTGGTACCAAGGCAGTAGCACAGGCACTTGCTGATTCTGACGCTACCACTATCGTTGGCGGCGGTGACTCTGCAGCAGCTTGCCAGACTCTTGGCTTTGGCGACAAGATAACCCACATTTCCACCGGCGGCGGCGCATCCCTCGAATTCCTTGAAGGACTTGAGCTTCCCGGTATAGCATGCCTTAACAACAAATAATTACGGGTTAGCATTCGGCGCAGAACCAAATTGCGTCACCCTTTTACATCTAAAATTTTAGGAGAATTACTATCATGAACAAATCCACTAGACGCGCTGTCATCGCCGGCAACTGGAAAATGAACAAAACTCCGGCAGAAGCAGTTGAACTTATAAACGCTATTAAAGCAGAGATCGAAGGCAAGGACGTTTCCGGTTGCGATATCGTAACCTGCGTTCCTTACGTTGACCTCGTTCCCGTTATGGAAGCAGCAAAGGGCTCTCCCATCAAGGTTGGCGCAGAAAACGTACATTTCGCAGCTTCCGGCGCATATACCGGTGAGATCTCCGCTTCCATGCTCACCTCTATCGGTGTTGAATACGTTATCATCGGCCACTCCGAGAGAAGACAGTACTTTGGCGAGACCGACGTTACCGTAAACCTCCGCACCAAGGCTGCTCTTGAAGCAGGTCTTAAGGTTATCCTCTGCGTTGGTGAAACTCTTGAGCAGCGCGAGCAGGGCATTACCGATGAAACCGTTTCTCTCCAGACCAAGGTTGCACTTCTCGGCGTAACCGCAGAGCAGATGGCAAACGTTATCATCGCATACGAGCCTGTTTGGGCTATCGGCACCGGCAAGACCGCTACCAGCGACCAGGCAGACGAGGTTTGCGGCGTTATCAGAAACGTTGTTGCTTCTCTCTATTCCTCCGAGGTTGCTGAGGCTACCACTATACAGTACGGCGGCTCCATGAACGCAAAGAACGCTGACGAGCTTCTCGGCAAGGTTAACGTTGACGGCGGACTTATCGGCGGTGCATCTCTCAAAGCACCTGATTTCTATGCAATAATCTCCGCAGCACAGAAGTAATGGCGACTGTCTAAACTTCGCAGTTCGAAACGCAAAACAGATTTGATACGTAATAACAAATGCGAGTGATATAAAACAATCACTCGCATTTTTGCTTTATGCTTAGGTAGAAATCTGTAAACAGATTTCTTTTTATTTTGCGTTTTTTATAAATTTTCACGCGGTGGGCAGTACAATCGTACAGCACCACACGCCTGAAAATTCATTCTGCTTTGTTTATACAGCCGCCTTGCAAAAACAGACTTTTAGTTATTATAGCCGTAAGTTTGTACAAATTTTAGAGAAAAACTCTTTCTGACCTCAACCTACCCGTTCTTGCCTTCACTGACGTTGCTTTGGAAAAATATCTCAAAAAAAGAAGCCTTTTGGGCTTCTGATTTTTGAATATTAAACAACATACGCCATTGCGTACATAAACGTCACTACCGAAAGGACGGTAAGTGAAAAGACCACCGCACAGATAGATATTATCATAAGTATAAGCTTGCTTTTCACACCGGATGCGGGATATACCTCCGGCTGAGCTTTGTTTGCTTTCTTTGCTTTAATAAAAGCAAATATTCCATAAGCAAGAAAAGCGTATGACGCCATGCACAAAAGGGAAGCAAAGGCTATTCCGCAAAGATATAAGAGTAATGCCATATTACATTGAACCTATCATACCCATAAGCGCAACCATATATATCGCAAAGGCGATAAACACAACCAGTACGGAAGCGCAAATACCGACGATAGAGATTATAAGCATAGTCTTTTTCTTCTTTGCAATGGGAAGATAAGTCTCGGGGTCAGTCTTAGCGGCATTGTTCGCCTTAACCATACCGATAATGGACAGAACCAGCAATACCTCAAAAACAATGCTGGAAATAGACATAAGACCGCAAACGATGTAGAAAATTGTAAGCAAAACGGGAAGTCCTGCAGGCATAATAAAAAGCTCCTTTATTAAAATTTATGTAACAATTGTAACACAACAAGCTTTTCTTGTCAACGATAATTACCCGATACTGCTGTCCGACAGCTGAAAATAGTCGGTATGGTATGCCATAACAACCTTTCCGTCGGACCTTTTGGTTACCACGTACATAACGTCGCCCGGCTTTGCGGTATGGTAAACGCCCAGCGCCTTCATGGGATATTCCTTGCTCCAGGAATAATTATCTTCGGAAACATGCCATGTTTTTTCGTTTTCAAAGGTGATGGTATAACTGGATATCTCGCGCTTACGGGGAAAAACCAGTCCACTGGAATAAATAGTATAGTTATCCTCGTTTGTGCTTTTTACGGTTTCCTTATGTATCTCATAATCCTTAAAGGATACCTTTTTGCTTAACAGCTTATACTTCAGCCACACAATAAGCGGCGCAAGGGGAGCGATAACAAAAAAGGAAAGCACAAGCCAAAAAACACTTTTAATAAAGAAGGCTTCCACCACCACAAGCACCACCGCCAAAACAGCGCCTAACGCCAAAGAATTAAAAAATGAATATTTGGACTGCCTGCCCGGCATCATTTTAGCGCAAACAATGTCTTTTTCAATTTCTCTTGTGCCGAATGATTCTTTTATACGCATATTATATACAGCTCCTTATTTTATACTGATTATGATTATAATATATTACAGTATAAAAGTCAACAGACAAGCTCAGCAGGGAAATACACGCTAACGCGTGATGATATACCATTGCTTTCGCAATGAATGAAAAAAAACAACTCTTACGAGTTGGATTTTTTGGCAGCGGTACTAGGATTCGAACCCAGACATACAGAGTCAGAGTCTGCTGTGCTACCTTTACACAATACCGCTATATTTTCCGTGCCCGAGTATTGTAGCACATTCGGGCACGGTTTGTCAATAGTTATTTTTATTTTTCTAAAAGAATATAGGCGTCCTTTACTATTTTTTCAACGCTTTTCTCTCTTATTTCCTGCCTTGTTCCTTCAAAACGGTAGGTAAACGTGCGGCAAGCTCCGTTAACGCAAATTCCTGCGCACACCTTTCCAACCTCATCTCCGTCAGGCCCTGCGTAACCCGTAAGAGACAGACCTATATCCGCACCGCATTTTTCCCGGGCGCCCAGCGCCATATAATACGCCGTCTCCTCGGAAACTGCGGTGTGGTTTTTAATCACTTCCTCGGGCACGGAGGCAAGGGAAATCTTCATCTCGTCGGTATAAGTAATAAAACCGCCCTTTACCACCCTTGAAGCGCCGGGAATTCCGCACAGCTGCGCGCAAAGCATTCCGCCGGTAAGAGATTCGCACACGGCAACGGAAAGCCCTTTTTGTTTTAATTTTTCAATAAACGCTTTCATTTATACCTTAATAACCCGTCTGGTCTCCATGGCCCGCTGAATAAGACCCTCAACGTCCAGCTTCTTTTCCTCTTCCTCCAACTGCTCGATAGTGGGACGGGTAAGAGGATGCTTGGGAGTGAATACGGTACAGCAATCCTCATAGGGAAGTATAGACGTTTCAAAAGTGCCGATCTTACGGGCGATATCCGTAATCTCCACCTTGTCCATACCGATGCAGGGACGAAGTACGGGCAGAGTGGGGACAGCGTCGGTAACCGTAAGCGCCTCCAGAGTCTGGGAAGCCACCTGACCCAAGGATTCGCCGGTAATAAGCGCCTGCTGACCGAATTCATGGGCTACTCTGTCTGCAATACGCATCATAAACCTGCGGAGGAGGAGGGTAAGCATACGGTCCTCGCAGTTTTTCATTATCTCTTCCTGAATTTCGGTAACGCTTATTGCGTTAAGGAACATATTTCCCGTGTAGTCCTTAAGTCTGCGTGCAAGGGAAGTAACCTTTTCCATAGCAAGGTCGGAGGTGTAGGGAGGAGAATCAAAATACAATCCGTCAACCGTAACGCCGCGCTTTGCTATCATATAGCCTGCAACGGGGCTGTCAATACCGCCGGAAAGGAGCAAAAGTCCTCTTCCGCCGCTTCCCGTAGGCATACCGCCTGCACCGCGCACTCCGTTTCCGTGAACGTACGCCGCCTTATCGCGTATCTCGGCAGTAACCACCACCTGGGGGTCGTTAACGTCAACGCGGATACCTCTTACCTCTTCAAGTATTACCTCACCGCAAAGTGCCGATATTTCGGGGGATTTTAAGGGGAAGGTCTTATCGCTCCGCTTGGCGTTGCACTTAAAGGTCTTTTTGTTTCCGATAAGCTCATAGGCGTGCTCACGGACAGCGTCAAGAACGGAATCCATATTCTTTTCGCACTTATATCCTCTGCACACCATTACCACACCGAAAACGGTAAGCATTTTTTCAAAGGCGGTGTCGATATCCGCATCGTCGGATGGGGTAATGCAAAGGGTGGACTGGGCGTATTCCAGCTCGAACTCGCCGTCAACCTCTTTCAGCTTTTTTCTAACGTTTTTCTCAACGAGGGCGACAAAGGTGGAACGGTTAAGTCCCTTAAGCACCAGCTCGCCGTATTTAAGAAGAATTATTTCTTTCATTTCAAAAACCTTTCTCCGGCTAAAAGGAGCGCTTCCTTAAGCCGAGCTATTTCGGTATCGGTAGTTTTGGGGGAAATGCTTATTCTAAGCGCGGATATAGTCTCTTCGGGTGTAAGGCCGTACGCCTCCAGCACGGGGTTTCCCTTCGCTTTTGACGAGCAGGCGGAGGATGCGGACAGATACACGCCCAAAGACGACAGATAGTTAATAAGCGTCTCACTGCGTATTCCTCTTGAAACGCAGGAGATTATATGGTTACAATGATTTTCGGGAATGTTGAATTCAAGATACGGCACTTCCCGTAAAGCGGAAATGGTCTTCTCGTATATGTTCGGCAAATCCTTGCCGTCCCACGCCTTAATGCTTTCGGCAAAGGATATTATTCCGTTCAGGTTCTCGGTACCGCTTCTGAACCCTTTTTCCTGGCTTCCGCCGAGAATAAGGGGCTTGACTCTGGCGTTTTTACGCACTATCAAGGCGCCGATGCCCTTAAAGCCGCCAATCTTGTGGGCGGAAACCGCAATACTGTCGCAAAGACGGTAAACCGACGTGCCGCTCACCTTCATAAAGCCCTGCACCGCGTCCAGATGCAAATGGGCGCCGCAGCCGCTTATATCTATAATCCGTTTTATCTGCTTGATATCGTATAACGCGCCTGTTTCGTTGTTGACCAGCATAAAGCAGGCAATAGCCGTCTCCTTTGAGAAGACTTGCTTCAATTCGTCAATATCGTGCTTTCCGTTTCTTGTGGAAACACGTACCACCTCCCAGCCCGCTTCCTCCATATACTTTATAGGGGAAACGAGGGAAGGGTGCTGGCTGTCATCGGTAACAATGCGCTTTACCCGTCTCTCCTTTGCCTTGCACACACCGTAAAGTGCGGTGTTGTTTGCTTCGGTTGCGCCGGATGTAAAATACACCTCGTCGGGACTGCAGGCAAGAGACTTTGATATCACACCTCGGCTTTCCTCCAACGCCTTACGCGCCGCCATACCGAACTCGTGGGGGCTGGAGGGATTTCCCGTAACAGCAAAGCTTTTTTCAATTATGCTTTTTTCCGTGGGATGGGTCGCCGCATAGTCAAAATAACATTCCATAAAAGCACCTCGCATAGTCGGATACATTATACACGAAAACAAAAGGGTTGTCAAATAAAAAGATGCCGTGCAAGCAACGGCGGTACCCCACCAAAGCTGCGTCTTGAAGCGCGGAGCTGTCAAAACAAAGCGGAAAAGGTCTTTTGCGAGCGTGGCGTAGTAATCTACGACTAGCGAAGCGAAAACCTTTAGAAAAACGCGAATAAAAAAAGGAATTCGCATTAAGCGGATTCCTGCATTAAATTTTTGTGGGACGTCGAGGACGCCGTCCCCTGCGGTTTTCGATACTCTTTATTGTATCTTTCGCGTTTTTCGGTGCGTGAAGTTTTGACTGCTCCAAATTGTGAACAAATTGTAAACAATGTTAATTTTTTTCCTTTTTTTCCTTTACATATATAGATTTTTGGAGTATACTTGACATATCGAGTATTTCTCGGTTTATATAGATTTATTTTTATATATAAAATGAGGGAGTCCGTGGTTTTCGGGCGTTCCTTTTGTTATTAACAACTTAATATTTTTATATTTTCCGAGGGAATACTTGTTCACTATATATGGAGGAAAGACAAAACCATGGAGTACATTATTCCCACAATTGTCGGCGTTCTGGCACTTGCTATCGGAATTTTGCTTGGTGTTTTTGTGCGTAAGAAGATCGCAGAAAGCAAAATAGGCTCCGCAGAGGAAGAAGCGTCCCGTATCCGTCTGGATGCAAAGCGTGATGCTGAGACTCTTAAGAAAGAAGCTATTGTTGCCGCAAACGAAGAAGCTCTCCGCATAAAGACAGATGCAGAAAAAGAATGCAAGGAGCGCCGTAACGAGGTACAGCGTCAGGAGCGCCGTATCCAGCAAAAAGAAGATAATCTGGACAGAAAGTCTGATAACCTTGATAAAAAGGACGAGCTGTTAAACAAAAAGATCAAAGAAAACGAGCAGAAAGCCGAAAAGCTTGAGGCTATCTATGCTGAGCAGGAAGAAATGCTGCAGAAGATAAGCCAGATGTCGGTTGAAGAAGCGAGAGACAGCCTGCTTAAGCGTGTTGAGGACGAAGCGAGACACGATATGGCTGTTAAGCTTAACGAGCTTGAGAACGAATATAAAGAAACCGCCGAAGAAAAGGCGAGAAATATCGTATCCCTTGCCATCCAGCGCTGTGCCGCTGATTCTGTGGCAGAGGCTACAGTTTCTGTTGTCGACCTGCCCAGCGACGAAATGAAGGGCAGAATTATCGGTAGAGAGGGTAGAAATATCCGCGCTATCGAAACTCTTACCGGTGTTGACCTTATTATTGACGATACTCCCGAGGCTATCACCATCTCCACCTTTGACCCCGTGCGCAGAGAGACTGCACGTCTCGCTTTGGAAAAGCTTATTTCCGACGGACGTATCCATCCCTCCCGTATTGAGGAAATGGTTGAGAAATCCCGCAAAGAGGTTGAGGCTGTTATTAAGAAGGAAGGCGAGCAGGCTGTTATCGAGACCGGTATCCACGGTCTTAACCACGAGCTTGTAAAGCTTCTGGGCAGACTCCGCTTCCGTACCAGCTACGGTCAGAACGTGCTTCGCCATTCCGTTGAGGTGGCGCATATCGCAGGTATGATCGCATCCGAATTGGGTATCGACCCTGTTCTTGCCCGTCGTGCAGGTCTTCTCCACGATATCGGCAAGGCTATGACTCATGAAATCGACGGCAGCCACGTCCAGATCGGTGTGGATATTGCCAAGAAATATAAAGAGAGCAAGGAAGTCGTCCACGCTATCGAGGCTCACCACGGTGACGTTGAGGCGAAGACGGTTATCGCGGTTATCGTTCAGGCGGCAGACGCAGTAAGTGCGGCACGTCCCGGCGCAAGACGCGAAAATCTGGAAAGCTACATAAAGCGTCTCCAGAAGCTGGAGGAGATCGCGAACTCCTTCAACGGTATCGAAAAATCCTTTGCTATTCAGGCAGGCAGAGAAGTCCGCATAATGGTCAAGCCCGAGGCGGTAAGCGACGACGAAATGGTATTCCTTGCAAGAGATATTGCGAAGAAGATCGAAGCGGAGCTTGAATATCCCGGACAGATAAAGGTAAATCTTATCCGCGAGACCAGAAGCTTCGACTACGCAAAATAGTCGGCTGTTCAGACGGCGCTCTCCGCGCAAAACAAAACAATTAACGTAGGGGCGATTTGTGAATCGCCCTTATAATTTAGAAAGACACGTTTTATGAAAATTCTTGCTTTGGGTGACGTGCAATTCCCCACGGGAGTAAAGCAGGTCTGCCAAAACCTATCCAAAATAATACGGGAAGAAAAGGCGGATTTCACCATAATAAACGGAGAAAACACGTCCGAATATTCCACACTTGATATTTACGCCGCCCAGGAATTGCTTTCCTGCGGAGCAGACGTTATCACCGGCGGAAACCACACGCTCCAGCGTTGGGAAGCCTATGAGTTTCTTGAAAACAACTGTGATACCTGCCTGCGTCCCGTGAACCTGCCTGCTTCGGCGCCCGGCAGGGGATACACTCTGTTAAAAGCCAAAAACGGAAAAAGAGTGCTGGTTATAAACGCAATGGGTCAGGTTATGATGGACCCCTGCGATAACCCATTTCACGCTGTTGACAAGGTGCTGGAAAAGGAAAAAGACAGGTATGACGTAGCGGTATGTGATTTCCACGCAGAAGCCACCAGTGAAAAGACCGCCTTTGGCTATTACTTCAACGGCAGGATACATTGTATCTTCGGCACCCACACCCACGTTGCCACGGCAGACGAAAGACTTCTTGACAAGGGCAGCGGATATATAACCGATATCGGTATGTGCGGCGTCACCGACAGCGTTATCGGCGCGGAGGCGGATGCGGCAATAAACCGCTTTGTAAACCGCACCTTCGTACGCAAAAAACAGCCGAGCGGAGATATTATGATAAACGGCGTGGTTTTTGATATTGATGATAACACGGGTTACTGTGTTGGAATAAAACGAATAAAATATTAAATTCTGAAAGGATACACAAAAATGAAAAAATTTATTGCTCTTGCAATGGCGTTTGTTATGCTTTTTGCTCTTACCGCCTGCACCACCGTTGGTGAAAACGGTGAACCCGTTGATTCTACCGGTCAGCTTATAATGACCGTTGGTATGCTTGTGGTCATGGTAGCGGTATTCTACTTTATGATAATTCGCCCCCAGAAGAAGCAGGAAAAGGAAACCGCAAAAATGCTTGACGGTCTCACCCCTGGTGATACTATTTCCACCGTTGGCGGAATTATCGGCGTTGTTCTCAAGGTAAAGGACGATATGGTTCTTATCGAAACCGGCGCAGACCGCACCCGTATCCAGATAGCAAAGTGGGCAGTACGCAAGGTGGAGGAAAAAGCAAATGACTAAGACCTTACTCCGTAAATACGCACGTCTTGCAGTACGCACCGGCGCCAACGTTCAGAAGGGACAGTACGTTGTCGTACGCGCTTCTGTTGAGATGTATGAGTTTGCAGGCATGGTCGTTGAGGAAGCATACCGTGCAGGCGCAAGAGAGGTTAGAGTTGACTGGAGATATTCCTATACTACCAAGATGGCATACAGACATCAGTCTCTCACTAACCTTTGCAAGGTTCACGATTGGCAGGTAGCAAAGCAGGCGTTTGACTGCGAGGTGCTTCCCGCATATATCAATATTATCTCCGACGGGCCCGATGCACTTAAGGGCGTAAACGGTGAAAAGATGCAGAAGGCATCTATCGCCGCACACAAGGTGTTCAAGAAATACACCGATGAAATGGACAATAATTACCAGTGGACCATCGTTGCCGCCGCAGGCAAGGACTGGGCAAAGAAGGTTTTCCCCGGCGAGCGCACCTCTGTTGCGGTTGAGAAGCTGTGGCAGACCATTCTCTCCACCGTGTACGTTAACAATACTCCCGACGCTGAGAAGGCTTGGGCAGACCATAACGCAGATTTTGCCGATAAGTGCAAACGCCTTAACGATGCGAAGTTTGATTATCTTGAATACAAATCCGCAAACGGTACCGATTTCCGCTGCACTCTTAACCCCAAGGTTATGTGGCTTGGCGGCGGTGAGGTAACCAAGGGCGTATACTACAACCCCAATATGCCTACCGAGGAGATATTCACCACCCCCGTTGCCGGCAAGTGCGACGGTACTCTCGTTTCCACAAAGCCTCTTTCCGTACGCGGAAATCTGGTTGAGAATTTTGTTCTCACCTTTACTGACGGTAAGGTTACTGACATAAAGGCTGAAAAGGGTGAGGATATCTTAAGACAGCTTATCTCCTCCGATGAGGGCGCAGGAAAGCTGGGCGAGCTTGCGCTCGTTCCTCACGACAGCCCCATAAGCAACTCCGGAATTCTGTTCTTTAACACTCTGTTTGATGAAAATGCAGCTTGCCACGTAGCACTTGGCAGAGGCTTTGGCAACCTTATGGAGGGTTATGAGAATATGACCAAGGAACAGCTTACCGAAGCAGGCATTAACGACAGTATGATCCACGTTGACTTTATGATCGGCTGTGCAGACCTGTCCATCGTCGGCTATAAGGACGGCAAGGCAACAAAAGTGTTTACTAACGGCAACTGGGATAAAGATTTCGTTAAATAAATGCCAAAACCCGCATTCATGCGGGTTTTTTCATTGCGAGAGGAGAACGGGATACCCCGTTAGACCCCTCCCCTACAATGTAGCCACAATGTTTCGATAATTGTAGGGCAGAGGCTTGCCTCTGCCGCAAACTGTTCGCACCACACTAATGTCTATAGTTCTAAAAGTCTCCGTTGAAGCGGGGCGGCTGTATAAACAAAGCAGAAAACGTATTTCGCGAGCGTGCTGTAGATTACTACTGCTAGCGAAGCGAAATCGTTTAGAAACGCAAAAATAAAAAGGAATTTGTTGCCGACAAATTCCTACCGAATAAAAACAACAATGCGAGAGATATATTGCAATCTCTCGCATTTGTTATTACGTATCAAATCTTTTTGCGTTTCGATATGCGAAGTTAATCGGGGTCCCTGCGAATGCGACAAGCATTCGTGGGGTGATTTTTATACAGTCGCCAATTGATTATTTTGCTGCGTATACTTCGAGTTCGGAAAGGAACGCCCAACCGTCACGTGCCACATTGATTTCAACGTATCTGCCGTTGCCGGAGAAGTTTACTGCGAATTCCTTAACCTTGATCTCAAGCTCGTCTTCAGAGCCGGTAGAAACGGAACCAACGTCGGTCCAGTTTTCGCCGTCTTCAGAAATACGTACAGTGATGGTGGAGTTCTTGCAACCGATACCGTTGGAAAGAACTTCGGTGCCGTACCATACGGAAACCTGTGCAAGAGACATAACCTCACCAAGGTCGATTACGAAAGTATGTGCGCCTGCGTAGGAGGGAACGAGGTAGCTGTAGCCTGCCCAGATAGCAGCAGCGTAATCATCTTCTGCGGTAGGTTCCTTAACGCCATCGGTAAGGGTAACGTTTTCTTCATCAGGATAAGCGATGGGAGCGTTTTCGTCCCAGCCCCAGCCTGCTTCTGCGCCGCCCTGACGGAACTGCTCGGTAGCGGTATAGGTCTTACCAACAGAAACAAGTTCGCCAACTTCTGCTGCGGGAGGCAGAGGATCTTCAGAGGGTTCTTCGGGAGCTTCGGAAGGTTCTTCGGGAGCTTCGGAAGCTTCGGGCTCGGAAGACTCGGTGTTTTCGATCTCTTCGTTAACAGAAGATTCGGTTGCGGGGGTGGAGTTTTCTGCAGGAGTGTTGTCGCATGCAACGAGACAAACTGCAAATACCATAACGAGTGCAAGAATAAATGCTATTTTCTTCATTTGTGTTTTCTCCTTTTTAATATAGCTTTTGCTAAAAGTTATTTTACCATATAAATACGCACTTGTCAACATATTTAATTTTTAAGGCTCTGTATAGGTGCAGGAATACGTCCGCCGCGGTGTATAAACACCTGTGGAGAAGCGGTGTTCACCTTCATAACGGGACCGCCGCCCAGCAGACCGCCGAAATTCAGCTCGTCTCCTGCCTTTTTACCGATAGCGGGTATCACACGGACAGCAGTCGTCTTGGAGTTTACCATACCAATAGCCGCCTCGTCTGCAATAATACCGGAAATCACCTCTGCCGTGGTGTCACCGGGAATGTTTATCATATCCAGACCTACGGAGCATACTGCCGTCATCGCCTCCAGCTTTTCAATAGTAAGACATCCGCTTCTTGCGGCGGCAATCATACCTGCATCCTCGGTAACGGGAATAAACGCGCCGGAAAGTCCGCCAACGTGGCTGGACGCCATTACGCCGCCTTTTTTAACTGCATCGTTAAGCATGGCAAGACATGCTGTGGTTCCTGCAGAGCCGCAGGAGGAAAGACCCATCTCCTCAAGAATATGCGCCACCGAATCTCCGATAGCAGGGGTAGGGGCAAGAGAAAGGTCAACAATACCAAAGGGCACACCCAAGCTTTCGGATGCGCGATACGCCACAAGCTGACCCATACGGGTTATCTTGAAGGCGGTTTTCTTGATTATATCTGCAATTTCGTTAATACTTGCGGCCTTGGGCGCTTTTGATATCGCGCTTCTTACAACGCCGGGACCCGAAACACCTACGTTAATAACACAGTCAGGCTCGCCTACACCGTGGAACGCACCTGCCATAAAGGGGTTGTCCTCGGGAGCGTTGCACAGCACCACCAGCTTTGCCGCACCGATACAATCACGGTCAGCGGTGAGGGCGGCGGTCTCCTTAACGATTTTTCCCATCAGACCCACAGCGTCCATATTAATTCCTGCCTTGGTGGAGCCGATGTTAACGGATGCGCAGATATGGTCTGTTTCCGCCAGGGCACGGGGAATAGAGCTTATCAGCTCGGTATCGCCTGCGGCAAAGCCCTTTTGAACCAAAGCGGAATAACCGCCAATAAAGTTTACGCCGGTTTCACGGGAAGCCTTTTCCAAAGCGTATGCAAACTTAATGGGGTCCCCCTTGGCGGCGGCGCAGAGAAGCGCCACGGGAGTAACCGAAACACGCTTGTTTATTATGGGAATACCCAGTTCCTTTTCAATTCTGTTGGCGGTGGGAACAAGGTTTTGTGCGCATCTTGCAATTTTATCGTAAACCTGCTTTGCGGAAATATCAATATCCGAGCTGATACAATCCAGCAGCGAGATACCCATGGTTACTGTACGGATATCCAGATGCTCGTCCTGTATCATTTGTATGGTTTCAAGAATATCTCTTGTTTCTATCATGTTTTTTTACCTCAGATCCTGTGCATGGAATCAAAGCTGTCCTTGTGCATAACGTGTACTCGGAGTCCGTTCTCCTCACCGATCTTCGCGGCGTCGTCAACAAAATCACCGAACTCACAGCTTATACCGCTGATATCGCACATCATTATCATACAGAACATATCCTGCAAAACCGTCTGGGTAACGTCTGTAATATTTACGTTTTTGGAAGCGCAGAACGTGCTTATTTTCGCAAGGATACCAACCGTGTCCTTACCGATAACCGTCAATACTGCTTTCATAAAAAAACACCTCACTTATGGGATTGATATATTCTATCATAAAAATTCAAATATTAAAAGGGGTTTTTGTATATTTATTAAACTTGACTTATCATTAATAAAATGGTATAGTATATGAGCTAAAAAATTCAAAAAAGGAGAAAACACAAAATGAAGAAAATAGCATTTATTCTTGCACTCGTTATGGTTTTCGCAGTTTGCCTCGTTGCTTGTGATGAGACTCCTGCTGAGAATTCCGCACCCGCTACCGAATCTTCCGCTCCCGCAGAAGAAAGCAAGGTAGACGAAAAGTCCGAAGAACCCGAAGCATCCGTTGCTCCCGAGGCTTCTGAGGAAGAAGTTTCCGAGGAGCCTGCAGGCCCCGAAGCTTCTGAGAATGATCCTACTCTCACCTTCAACGGCACCAACATCGCTCTCGGTCTTACCGTACTTAATCAGGAAAACCTTGAGGGTAACACCATGTGGATAGACACCAGCCTTACCGACGGTATTGTAGAAGCTTCCTTTGAAGAAGCTAACATCAAGTGGGTTCCCGGTCAGTGGTTCGGTTACTACTGGTGGGATGACAATGGCAACACTGAAAACGGCGTAGCAATTCCTACCGTTGACCTCGGCGCAAAGAAGACCGTTTACGGCGTACGTGCAAACGTATACGGCGGTCCCGGCTGGTCCGGCGTTATGCCTCCCGTTTCCGGTGAGCTGCTCGTTTCCGATGACGGTGAAAACTGGACTTCCGTTGGCAAGGTTAACGTTACCGCAGGTGACGCTAACTGCGTAACTTGGGTTGCAGTTTCCGCTCCCGAAGGAACTTCCGCTCAGTACGTTCGTCTCGCTCTTACCATGAACGAAGGCGGCGCTTGGATGTTCATCGACGAGCTCGAAATCTACGGCGAATAAGGCGAATAATTAAAAGACGCGAGAGATTAATTACGATCTCTCGCTTTTTTTATCAAAAACAACGGCGGAGATGATAATAACCATTTCCGCCGTATTCTTATTTTTTTATGCGCTTATTGTTCTGCGCCTTGGCAACACGCCCTACTCGTTGCCGGCGAGGGCAAAGATATACTCACTGCTTCCCGGAAAAGACACGTTAAACTTCTTTACAGGCACGCCGTTAACCTTTGCGTTAAAGCGCTCGCCGTCGGTAACGGTGAAGTTTGAAAAATCGGAGAGACCTTTTCCCGTATACTTAGAATACGCCTCTTTACGCACCCAAACCTTTGCGAAAGCGATAGGGTCACTGTCGTTATCACGAACGTATTCAGCCTCTTCCTCGGTAAAGAACCTCTCGGCAATAGCCAGATAATCGGGATGATTATGGTCGTTAAATCTGCCCAGATACTCTCCGTCAATACCAACGGGCTTATCCGAGAACACCACTACCATAACCGCACCGGTGGTGGTTACCGACACGTACTTTTTGTCAATACCCTTAACGGAAGGCTTGCCGCGGTTACCATAAACCACCTCTACCTCGGGATTGCCGAAATATTCTCTTGCCTTTTCTGTTACCAGCGCGTGGCGCTGTTCGCGGTCTGCAATATTATCAAGCACAAAAGTTTTAATAGCCATTTTTTATTCCTCCACGGGAGTGTTTTCTACGGATTCATCAGTATTTTCTTCGGTATTCTCTTCGGTGTTTTCCTCTGCGTTTTCGTCCTGCTTAACAACGGCGAAACGGGAAATAACCGCGTTCTCACCGGTACGCATCACAATAACGCCTGCGGCAGGTCTGCCGTAAACGGGAATTTCGTTAACAGCGGTACGGATTATAATACCCGAATCGGTTATCAGCATAACGTCATCAGTTTCCGCAACCATCTTAATACCGCACAATTTACCCGTCTTTTCGGTAATTCTGTGGCATATCATACCCTTACCGCCGCGCTTCTGCACGGGATATTCGTCGGGAGCAGTACGCTTACCGAAGCCTGATTCGGTAATAGTAATAAGAACCTTACCTTCGTCTGTCTCGGGAATAACTGCAGCGCCTACAACGTAATCATCGTCAGCCAGCGTTACAGCCTTAACACCGCGGGCAAGTCTGCCCATACAGCGGATATCGTTTTCGTTAAAGCGGATACCCAGACCCTTTGAGGTAGCGCAAATAATATCGTCGTTGCCGTTTGTCAGCATAACGTAAAGAAGCGCATCGCCCTCGTCAAGGTTAATAGCGTAAATACCCGTTGTACGGCGGGTGTGGTAATCCATCAGATTAACCCTCTTAATAACGCCGTTTTTGGTAAGCAGAACAATATATTTATCGTCTGTAAAGCCTGCCACGGGGATAATTGCGGTAATCTTTTCCTTTTCGTCAAGTGACAGCACGTTAACAAGGTTTGTGCCCTTTGCGGTACGGGATGCCTCAGGCACCTCGTAGCACTTCTTGAAGTATATCTTGCCTTTATCCGAGAAGAACAGCAGGAAATCGTGGGAATGTGCCACAATAACGTCCTCTACGAAATCCTCCTCCTTGGTCGCCATAGCGGTAATACCCTTACCGCCTCTGCGCTGTGAGGAATAAGTATCCGAGGGCAGACGCTTAACGTATCCGTCATGAGTAGCGGTAATAACGCAGTATTCACGCTGAATAAGATCCTCAATAAGAATATCGTTTTCCGCTTCCTCAATAGCCGTTCGGCGTTCATCTCCGAATCGGTTGCGGATATCGTCCATCTCGTCCTTGATTATCTGTTTAATCTTGTTATCATCGGCAAGAATACCGCGCAGCTCCTCGATAGTGGCATACAGCGCCGCCAGACGCTCTTCTATCTTTTGTCTCTCCATACCGGAAAGTCGTCCCAAAGGCATTTCAACAATAGCCTGCGCCTGCACTTCGGATAAAGCAAATCTTGCAATCAGCTTTTCCTTGGCATCGGGAATAGAAGCGGAGGAACGGATAATACCGATAACCTCGTCAATATTATCAATCGCTATCTTGTAGCCCTCGTAAAGATGAGCCTCTCTCTCTGCTTTTGCAAGGTCAAACTGTGTTCTTCTGGTAACCACGGATATCTGGTGGTTAATATAGTGGAACAGAATGTCCTTAAGCGAAAGCGTCTTTGGCTCACCGTCCACCAGCGCAAGCATATTAATAGCGCAGGTGTCCTCAAGCTGTGTATATTTATACAAAAGGTTAAGCACTACGTCACGGTTAGCGTCCTTCTTCAGGTCGATAACGATACGCATACCCTCTCTGCCGGATTCGTTACGGATATCCGAAATACCCTCAATACGCTTGTCCTTAACAAGACTTGCCATATAATCCAACAGCATGGAACGGTTTACCTGGTAAGGAAGCTCTGTAACAATAATAGAGGTCTTGCCTCTCTTTTCCTCAAAGTGGCATTTTGCTCTTACCTTAATTCTGCCCTTACCGGTGGTGTACGCCTCATAAATACCTGCAGTGCCGTGAATGGTGCCGTAGGTAGGAAAGTCGGGACCCTTTACAAACTGCATAAGGTCCTTTACGGTGCAATCGGGGTTGTCCATCAGATATTTGGTGGCGTCAATAACCTCGCCCATATTGTGGGGAGGAATGTTGGTAGCCATACCAACAGCAATACCGATAGATCCGTTTACCAAAAGATTGGGGAAACGGCTGGGAAGACATACAGGCTCTCTTGCCTTGTTATCAAAGTTGGGAACGAAATCCACAACTTCCTTTTCAATATCCTTAAGCATAAGGTTGGCAAGACGTGCCATACGCGCCTCGGTATAACGGTAAGCAGCCGCGCCGTCACCGTCAATATTACCGAAGTTACCGTGACCTTCAACCAGAGTATATCTCATAGAGAAGGGCTGTGCCAGACGAACCATCGCATCATAAACCGAAGCGTCGCCGTGGGGATGGTAATGACCCAGCACGTAACCTACCGTGGTTGCGGACTTACGGAAAGGCTTATCGTATGTCAGATGCTCCTCGTGCATGGAATAAAGTATTCTGCGGTGTACCGGCTTAAGACCGTCACGCACGTCGGGAAGAGCTCTTCCTACAATAACCGACATAGCGTATTCAATATAGCTTGTCTTTATCTCTTTTTCAATGCCTATATTAACTATACATTGGTTCTCATGGGAACTGTAATCATATTCCTCGTGTGCCAAAACTATGTTTCCTCCTTTCCCTTAAACGTCGATATTTTCTGCATATTTTGCATTCATTTCAATAAATTCACGGCGTGGCTCTACCTTGTCGCCCATGAGTACGCTAAACAGCGCGTCTGCCATAAGCGCGTCTTCAATGGTAACACGCTTTAAGGTTCTTCTCTCGGGGTCCATAGTGGTCTCCCAAAGCTGGTCTGCGTCCATCTCGCCAAGACCCTTATATCTCTCAGCCTGAGCGCCTGCGCCAAGCTCCGCAATACATACGTCTCTCTCCTCGTCAGAGAACGCATATCTCTGCTGCTTGCCCTTGTAGACCTTATAAAGAGGGGGCTGGGCTGCAAAAATGTGACCGTTTTCAATAAGAGGACGCATGTGTCTGAAGAAGAAGGTGAGCAGCAGTGTTTTTATGTGTGCGCCGTCAACGTCCGCATCCGCCATAATAACTATCTTGCCGTATCTTAATTTTGTAATATCAAATTCACTGCCAATACCCGTGCCCAAAGCAAGGATAATGGGAATTATCTGTGTGGAAGAATATATTCTCTCAAGACGAGCCTTCTCAACGTTAAGAATCTTACCGCGGAGAGGGAGAATAGCCTGGAATCTATGGTCGCGGCAGTCCTTTGCAGTACCGCCCGCAGAGTCACCCTCTACCAGATAAAGCTCGGTAAATTCGGCTCTTCTTTCGTTACAGTCTGCAAGCTTTCCGGGCAGGGAGGAGGATTCCAGCAGACCCTTTCTTCTGGTTAATTCTCTTGCCTTTCTTGCCGCCTCTCTCGCACGGGAAGCGGAAAGCGCCTTTTCAAGAATGGTTCTTGCGGTGGTGGCGTTTTCCTCAAGATAAGTGGCAAGCTTTTCGTTCACCATGGTTTCAACAAGTGTACGAATTTCGGAATTACCCAATTTTGCCTTTGTTTGGGATTCAAACTGTGCGTCCACCAGCTTAACGCTTACAACGGCGGTAAGACCTTCTCTGACGTCCTCACCGCTTAATTTCTCACCCTCTTTAAGGATGCTGTATTTTCTGCCGTAATCGTTTAATACCTTTGTAATAGCACTGCGGAATCCCGTCTCGTGGGTACCGCCCTCAATGGTGTGCATGTTGTTTGCAAAGGATATAATGCTTTCGTTATAGGTATCGTTGTACTGGAGTGCAACCTCTGCAATAGACGTGCCCTTCTCGCCGCTAACGTAAATTACGTCGCTATGCAGCATCTCCGCGCCCTTTTGGTCGTTTATATAGGTTACAAACTCTCTTATACCGCCCTCAAAGCAAAAATGCTCTTCCGTGGCAGGCTCAACTCTCTCGTCCCTAAGAATAATAGATGCACCTGCGTTAAGGAACGCCTGCTCGCGAAGTCGGGTACGTACCGTCTCGGTATCGAAAACCACAGTCTCAAATATTTCCTCATCGGGCCAGAAGCGTACAGTAAGACCGTGCTCCTCGGTCTCACCCGTTTCACGCATGGGCTCAACCATATTACCGCGCTCAAAAGCAACGTAATATCCCTTTCCATCACGGTGGTTATACGCCTCAAGACGCTTTGAAAGTGCGTTAACAACAGAAGCACCAACACCGTGCAAGCCGCCTGCTATCTGGTAACCGCCGCCGCCAAACTTACCGCCTGCGTGAAGCACCGAGAAAATAACCTCAAGTGTAGGCTTGCCCTGTGTGGGGTGGATACCGCTGGGCACACCTCGTCCGTTATCCTTAACGGTACAGGATCCGTCCTTTTCAAGCACGACAATAACGTCCTTGCAATATCCTGCAAGTATCTCGTCAATAGAATTATCCACTATTTCATATATAAGATGGTGGAGTCCTCTCGCCGAGGTAGTACCGATATACATACCGGGACGCTTCCGCACCGCCTCCAGACCCTCAAGGACCTGTATTTGACTGTCGTCGTAATTTTTGATTTCGCTCATATTTTTTTCCTCTCTATCGGGACTTAGCATTCGGCGCAGACCCAAAAACGCACACACTAAAATGATTTGCAAATCGTAGGGGACGGTGTCCTCGAAACGCACCCCACAAATGCTGGAACGCATTTGCAGGGACCCCGCTCCGACGTCCCGCTTCTAACGGTTTTATCGGTAGAAATCCTTTCAGGATTTCCTGCAAATTTATTTTGTTTGCGTTTTTGTAGAAATTTTTAGTCGGTGGGCAGTAGTAATCTACAGCTCCAAGGGGTCCCCAAAAAATGCGCGCATTTTTCGGGGTGCCCGATTCACGCGCCTAAAAATTCCTTCTGCATCCAAATGCGTCAGTCCTATTCGGAATTTTCTTAATTTTCTTCTAACCATCGGATAGGGTTTTCACTAATATATGTTTTTGCACCCGTTAAATCGTTGTCATCACGTATAACGTGGTCGTAAAATGAACGTTGAAATATTTTTTCACCAATATCACGGTGAGATAATCGTTTTAACACACCCACAAATCTGGGTATCAATTCGTTTGCAGGTGTAATAATATGTTTTTCCGCATTTTCTGCCGTATTTTCAGGCTCTATACGGACGAGTATATGAATATGACTGGGCATTATCACATATTTCAACACGGTTATTTTTGACATTCGTTTTGAATTTTGTATGTGTTTTTCTACTATTTTCCCGTAGGGAGTTAATATTACTCTCGCTGTTTTCGGGACGTCGGGGGCGCCGTCCCCTACGGTTTGATCTGATTTTTTTGATAATGAACAGACTTCATTATTCGCATTATTATTTTTTTCGTTTTCGGTAATCGTATAGTTAGTAGGGGGCGGCGCCTCGACGCCCCGCATTGAATTATCCCACACAACTCTCGATAATATCTGTTTATTATCCTTCACGCATATCGTTATTGCATATTCAGCCGGTTGACTGTAGTCCTGTTTTTCCCAGCGAACATTTTTCCGCACCGGCATATTTTTATCTGTCATTTTTTTGTTTTTCAAATATATATTTATATTCAAATATCAGATACATAAAAAAATTGGTAAACAGCATTAAAACAGAAAATAAAATTATATCGTATAAAGCAAGGAACAAAATATTGCTGATTTTATTTATTAATATCAGCGAATAACCTATACCCATTCCAATAAAACTGACTGCAGTTGATGAAATGGTTGTTATTGCAATAAACTTTTTATTATTATTGTTTTTATTCAGCCATTTAACAATTGCAGGTGTTAACCATCTTGCAATAAAATGAGATAAAAAACCAACGCAATTTATTACAAAAAACCACATCAATTGCCAATTTTTCGGAAAACCTAATACAATATCATCACGCTGTTTAATAAAATATATAGTTATTGCAGAAAAAGCAAAAGACAGTAATAATCCGGCTATTGAATATTTTATAACATTTTTAATCATGCCGTTTTACACCTTTTTCTCTGTTCTTCCCAAAACCGTATCTACCGAAAAGGAGGACATATACACGTTTTCGCTGTATCCGTTATGGGTGAGAACAAAGCTCTCGGGCACACGCTTACTTGCGTAAACGATTTTCATATCCCCGTTTTCTCTTTTTATAAAATCCCGCGTAACGGGAGAAACCGTGGCGGTATCCATATTAAAAATACCGATAATTTCTGTCTTTTTAATACTTATATCATTTTCCAGATTTACAAACATTTTCCATTCTTTACTCTTATTACTCTTGCGTCCGTCAGCACGCCCGTTAACTTTTCGTCGGTATCGGTAATAATTACCTGCCTGCCGCGGATACGCTTTAATATATATTCTCTTCTGGTTTCGTCCAACTCGCTCAGCACGTCGTCCAGCAAAAACACGGGGTATTCTCCCGTCAGGTCCTTGGATATCTCACCCTCCGCCAGCTTTAACGCCAGCACAACGCTTCGCTGCTGACCCTGAGATCCGTACAGACGTGCGCTTTTTTTATTTATATTTGTAATAAGATCATCCTTCTGAGGTCCGCAAAGTGTCATTCTTCTGTCAATTTCAGCCTGCCGCTTTGCCTTAAATAATTCCGTGTAGCTTTCTTTTATTTCGTTTGCGCTGCTTCCCTCCGCCTGTGATACGTACGTCAAGGACATATCCTCTTTTTCAACAGACATATCGTATAAAAACCGCTTTGCATACTCTTCCAGCACCTTTATATACTTTCGTCTGTTCACGGTAATTCCTGCGGCGAGCACAGCCATACGCTCATCATAAACGTCAAGCAGCTCGGGAACAATATTTTCACCCTTCAGGTGTGCATTTTTTTGTAAAAGAATACGGTTATATTCATTCAGCGCCGCAACGTGGCGGGGGAAGGACTGGCATATAGCCATATCCACAAACCGTCTTCTTCCCTCAGGCGCTCCCTTAACAAGGTCAAGATAATCGGGTGTAAAGATAACGCATCTGAACGCACCTAAAAATTCGCTCACCTTTGTAACGGGCACACCGTTTTTGTAAAAGGTCCTTCGGGTATTCTTTTTAAGCCGAACACCCATTTTACATCTGTTTTTATTTGAGATATACTCAATGTCAGCCGCCGCCTCGTCGGAATTAAAGCGTATAAGCTCCTTATCCTTGCATCCTCGAAAGCTTTTGCCTGCGGCGAAGTAGAATATACCCTCAAGTAAATTCGTCTTTCCTGCGGCGTTCTCGCCGCAGATAAGGGTGGTGCCGGGTGAGAACTCAATAATATTCTCTTCTCCGTTGCGCCAATCCTTCAAATACAGCCTTTCAAGTATCATCAGCTCTTAACTCTGCAGGGCAGTACCAGATATATATAATATGAATCTCTGTGTCCGATAGGGGTAAGCATCATAGAGGTAAGCGGTCCGGTAAGAGAAGCCAGAATAGTCTCGTCCTTGCAGGCGCGGAGTGCGTCCAGCAGATAGCGGTTATTAAAGCTTATCTCAAGGTCGTCGCCCTCTTTTTTAATTCTTACCTGGTCGTTTACCTTACCGTACTGGGTAGAGCAGTAAATGTGAAGCAGCTCATCCTCAAATCTGAAGCGGAGAGGAGTCTTTAATCTCTCGTCAACCAGCAGGGAAGCACGCTCAACGCTTTCAATAAAATCACTCTTGTCCACCTCAACGAAAATCCTGCTCTGCTGAGGCAGTGCACGGGTATAATCCAGATATTCACCCTCCAGCAGGCGTGAAAAGAACACGACCTCACCTATACGGAAAACAATGTGCTTACGGGTAAACTCAACCTTCATCATTTCGTCGCTGTCGCTGATAAGGCGGCACAGGTCGGAAAGGGATTTTCCGGGCACAACAAAACGGAAGGTGTCTTTATTATCAAAAATAGCGTTCTTTTCCTCGCGAAGTGCAAGTCTCGCACCGTCGAGAGCGACTATCGTCAGCTTATTTTCCTCTATCTGGAAAAGCTCACCGGTAAGTATGGGGCGCGCGTCTATCTGTGCCACCGCGAAAATAGTGGAAGATATCATTTCTTTAAGCAGACCTTGGGTAATGGAAAAGGATCTGTCGCCGGAAAGCTCGGGCAGGTTGGGGAAAGCCTCTGCCGCAAGACCGTGAATGGTAAAATCGGAAGCGCCGCCTTTAATTGTAACGGCGTTCTTTTCGTCTGCGTTAATTTCTATCTCGCAATCAGGCATATTTTTAATAATGGCGTATAATTTCTGTGCGTTAAGTATAACGCTGCCCGCTTCCTTGGGATAAACGGGTGAGGACGTTTTTACGCCCTTTTCCAGATCATATCCGCAAACGGTAAGTATACCGTCCCGCTCCAAGGAAAGAAGCAAGCCTTCCAAAGCGGGAAGTGTGCTTTTATTGGAGGTAGCCGTCATTGCAGGCTGTATGAGAGAAAGAAGTGTTTTTCTGTCGGAAATAAATTTAATAGCCATTATTCTAAATTCCTTTCACGCGCGCGTACGCGCATAGAGTGTACCACTCATCCATGTTGTTAAAGGGTTTTGTTGTAGGGGTTACGGTTATTGAGGGTGTGAATTGTGTGAATTATACCCCATAAAAGGTTTTTTGGTTTGTAGGGGCGATTCACGAATCGCCCGTAACGGACGGAATATATCAATAAAAAACGCTTTTACGGGGACCCCGAAAAATGGGTTTGATATATGTTTTTTATTGTATTTTTAATGTTGGTTTTGTTGTGAATTTGATGTTGAAAACTATTTGAAAACTGTGTTGAAAAATGTAAAACCTTTGGGAATTAATGCTGTGGATAAAATTTCAGACGCCGTAAAAGCGTTATTCACCCAGTTCCTTCAACATAAGATTAATTTCTCTTTCGTATGCAGGATCGTTCTTCATACGGTTTTCCACGTTGGAAATGGAATTAATAATAGTTGTATGGTCCTTACCGAACATGGCGCCTATTTTTTTAAGGGACATATCCGTTAAGGTACGGAATGCGTATATACAAATATTTCTTGCATACACCACGTCTGCATTACGCTTGCCGGAGGTGAGCACTTCTTTTTTAACCGAGTATTTTTTGCAGATATAATCAAATATATTTTGTATTTTATTATCCTGCGTTTCTGCGGTTTTAAGATATTCGCTCAGCACCGATACCGCCATATCGAGGGTTATTTTTCTATCCTCAATAAACGAATGAGCCTTTAATTTTTTAATTGCTCCTTCTATCTGACGGATGTTGGTTTTAATATTTTCTGCCAAAAATCCCAGCACGTTGTCCGGAATATCCACACCCATATCCACGCTCTTTTTCTTGAATATGGCTGTTCTCAGCTCGGTATCCGGCGGTTTTATGTCCGCAATCAGACCCATTTCACAGCGGCTTCTCAGCCTGTCCTCAAGGTTAATTTCCTTAGGCGGACGGTCAGATGTGATTATTACCTGCTTTTGCTGTTGAAAAAGTGTGTCTATCGTGTGGAAAAACTCTTCCTGCGTTTTATCCTTACCCTCGATAAACTGAATATCGTCGATAAGCAAAACGTCCAGATTACGGTACTTTTCTCTGAACGCCACGTTGGATTTCTGCACCAGAGAATCCACCATTTCCTGTGTGAATTCCTCACCCGTCTTATACAGTATGTCAGTATGTGGATTATTCTTGCGGATGTGGTTTACTATTGCAAACAGCAAATGTGTTTTACCCAGTCCGGGAGGGCCGTATATAAACAGCGGATTATATAACTCCGCAGGATGCTCCGCAATGGCGTAGGAAGCCTTTGCCGCCACCTGGTTTGAGGAACCGATAACGAAATTCTCAAAGGTAAAGTTAGGGTTGTACCTAAGCTTGTACGCGGTGTACTTACTGTCGTCATCCTCTTCCTTTTCCACCTTTTTCTCGGGCCGGCTCATCTTGCTGTGGACTGAAACCTTAACGGGAGTAAGCATGTATTTGGAAAACGCCTCCTCCAGATCACCCAGATATCTGCGGTTAATGGTATCCTCCGCCACCATGTCGTGGGTAAGCAGGTCAACCTGCGTGTCGGAAATATATGAAATTACGGTATTCTTAAAAAGCCAGTTAAAAGACGCTTCGGACAGCTTAGTTCTCATATCCTCGTAAACCGAGTTAAGAAGCTTTTCCTGGACGTCCGGTCTTGTAAAATCCATAGAAACCCCTATATTATAAATATATATATTATATTATAACATAGATGTTAGTAAAATTCAAGTATTTAGTATGATATAGTTTTAATGAGAAATGCGGAAGATTTTTGCACGACGTGCAAAAAAACAACATTTATTTATCGTTTATCGTTTATCATTTCTCATTTTTTTCAAAAAAACCCTTGACAAATCCTTGTTTTTATGTTTATAATAGCATTTGCCTATGTTTAGGTATTGTAACGGCGCAATTATTTTTTTGAAAATTTACAGGAGGTGTATTCCGAATGCTCAGAACATATCAGCCCAAAAAGATCCACAGACAGAAAGAACACGGCTTCAGAAAGAGAATGGCTACCGCTAACGGCAGAAAGGTTCTCAAGAGAAGACGCGCTAAAGGCAGAGCAAGACTTACCTATTAATTTCTTTTTAAGGGTAAAAAACAGTGATTGATTATCGATAAAAATCCGAATATATCGGTTTTTTTCGAGGTTCCCCAAGAAACGGAAAGTTTCTTGGGGTAATTCATATCAGTCTGTTTTATTTTTTCTTGCTTTTATTTTTTTTAAGAGGTGTTACATTTTGCAGGAAACAAAAAAAGTTACTTCGTTAAAGCAAAATCACCTTTTCGGCTTGGCGTACGGCAGAGGAAAATGCTACGTCCAGCCCTGCGTGGCGGTTTATGTTATTAAAGACCGAAACGCCCAAAACAAAACCCGTCTTGGAATAACCGTATCCAAGAAACGGGGTAAAGCGGTACAAAGAAACCGTGCAAAGCGGATAATAAGGGCGGCGTTCCGCAGTCTTTATCCGCAAGTAAAGGATGGTTATATTATAGTGGCAGTCGCCCGGCAAAGCTGTATGACCGCGTCAAGCGCCGTAGTGGAAAAGCAGCTTAAAAAGGTATTGGTTGGGGCGGCACTCCTTTGCGATGACGGTATAGGTAATTAATTTTTATGTTCAAAAAGCTTTTTACCGCACCAATAAAATTCTATCAGAAATACGTTTCACCGAGTCTGGGTCGGAATTGCCGTTTTCACCCCTCTTGCTCTCAGTATACTATTGAGGCTATTGAAGAATGGGGTGTTATCATCGGCATTTTTTTAGGGGCGTGGCGTATCCTCCGCTGCAACCCGTTTAATAAGAATTGCGGTTATGACCCGGTACCGAAAAACCCCAAGAAAGGTTTTTAGATAACAATGGGTGTTTCACGAAACACCCCATACAGACGGTATATTGTTCCGTAAAAACGCTTTCTCGGGGACCCCACAAAAAAAACGCCCCAAGAAAGGTTTTTAGATAACGATGGGTGTTTCACGAAACACCCCATACAGACGGTATATTATTCCGTAAAAACGCTTTCTCGGGGACCCCACAAAAAAAACACCCCAAGAAACCTGCGGTTTCTCGGGGACCCCACAAAAAAAGAAAAACAAAGAGTTAATTGTTTTTATTAGCTCACAATGTTGAAGGGAAAATTAAATTGAACATTATGGACATTTTATACATACCTTTAGGGTATGTAATGAAGGGATGTCTTTGGGTTGGCCAGAATTATTACTGGGTAGCCATCATCCTTTTCTCCCTTATTATGGAAATCATTTTGCTGCCCTTTTCCATCAAACAGCAAAAGTCTTCCGTAAAGCAGGCGCAGCTTCGTCCCAAGGAAATAGCTATCAAGCGCAAGTACAAGAACAGAACCGATAAAGAATCCCAGCAGCAAATGAATATGGAGATACAGGAGATGTATCAGAAAAACGGCTACAACATGTTTGGCGGCTGTTTACCTCTCCTTATTCAGCTCCCCATCATTATGGCGCTGTATACCATCGTTCGTTCTCCTCTCCAGTACACTATGTTTATTGACGACAGTGAGCTTGAATTGATGTATAAAAATTCAATCCAGCTTTGTGAGACTGTCAAGACCGACCTTAACGAGGAGTTGGATATTCTTTCCAAGATCGAAAATCCTACCGAAGAACAGCAGGAAAAGATCGATACCGTTAAGGGACTTATCGATAAAATGAATACTTATCAGAAGAATATGTGTGATAAGTATTATTTTGATGAAGAGACCGGCGTTTACACCTATTATATGGCAGACGACGAGGATATCCACAAGGATGCCAAGAAGAGTGTAAAGAGCGAATATAACGTAGTTGCGGTTACCCGCCACTTTGATGAAAATATTCGCGAAGTGCTTGAAGAAAACGGTCTTTGCACCCAGCTTACCTCCCGTTCCACCGAAGATATTCTTAAAGAAGCCTTCGATTTCGAGGAGACACCCAATCTGTATCTCACCATTCAGAAGCTGCCTAATTACAATATGTTAGGTCTGTCTCTGCTTGAAACACCTAATATCAAGAACATCAACCTGCTTCTGCTGGTTCCCGTTCTTGTATTCCTCACCTCCTTCCTTTCCGCATGGCTTTCCAGAAAGCTGGCTCCCCAGTCTTTGGATGCAGACGGCAAGCCCGTAAAGATGCCCGGCGGCAAGATGATGGAGTGGTTGATGCCCCTTATGTCCGCGTGGTTCGCGCTTAACTTCCAGGCAGCACTTGGTGTTTACTGGATCTGGAGAAGCGTGTTCGCAATGGGCAAGCAGCTTATCTTTGCAAAGGTTTATCCCATCCCCACCTTTACCGAGGAGGAGATAAAAGAAGCTGTTAAGGAAGTCACCAAAGCAAAGAAGAAAAAGAAGATCGTTATCGAGGTTGATGAGGACGATCATTCTTACGACAAATTAAAAGTATCGGATTCCGAAGCGGCAGAGGTCGTAAACAACGGAACAAGAAAAATAAAAATGCTTACCGTTGATGAAAGCGAGCTTCCCGCAAAGCGTTCCTCCGATATCGGCAAGGAAACAGAAACCGTTTCCGAAGACAAGGAGTAATTTATCAATGGTCAGAGAAGTCATTGTTTCCGCCAAGACTATTGAGGCAGCCGTAGAATCCGGTGCTTCCCAGCTTGGCGCAGACCTTTCCTCCGTTGAGTTTGAGGTGCTTGAGCAGCCCAGCAAGGGCTTTCTTGGCATCGGCGCATCGGACGCTAAGGTCAGAGTATATATGCAAATAACCCCTGCTGACAAAGCTGTTGAATTTATCGAGACCGTGCTTAAGGATATGGGACTTTCCGCAACCGTATCCGTTAAGAGCGTTGAGGAGGACGGTGCTACCGTATCCGTATCCGGAACAGGTCTTGGCGCGCTTATCGGCAGAAGAGGCGAAGTTTTGGATTCCATCCAGTATCTTGCTTCCCTTGCAGCAAACCGCGTTTACGACGGATTTTACCGCATCACCCTTGACGTTGAGGGTTACCGCGAGAAGCGTGAGGAAACTCTCCGCCGTCTTGCACAGCGTCAGGCAGAGAAGGTTCTCAAGTATAAGAGAAGCTTCGCTCTTGAGCCTATGAATCCTTATGAAAGACGTGTCATCCACACCGCAGTGCAGGATATCCCCGGCGTTGCTACTTATTCTATCGGTCAGGATGCTGAGAGAAGAATAGTGATATGTCTCGAAGGCAAGGAGAAAAACCGCAAATAGACGCTCGGTAAAAAACTGTAGAACGAAACGCAAAAATGTTTAATGTTTGCTTCGGCGAACATCCAATGTAGGGGGCGGCGCCCTCGAAACGCACCCCTCAAATGCTGGCCGCATTTGCAGGGACCCCGCTCCGACGCCCCGCTTCCCCACAATCAAATATAAGGTAAATTCCCGTAGAACAAATCTACGGGAATTTTTAATTTTGCGTTTCTAACCGTTTTTACTCGGGGGGCAGTAGAATACTACAGCTCCCCACTCGTAAAAATGGTTTTTACAGCTTTTTACCATCGCTCTGTTCTGATTTTGGATGCTGTAGCCGGTAGCCGTGGCGTGTTTGTAGGGCGGGTGGCTTGCCCCCGCCGCACAGAATAAAACAAAAAAATCCGCATTTTATGCGGATTTTATCGTTATTTTTTTCTGTTTCGTGTCTGTATACACAAAACTTCGAGTCTGTTGCGGGATTCGCCTTTGGGCAGGGTCTCCAAGGTTTTTAATGCCGCCGCCAAAATCTCATCTGCTTTTTTATTTGCTTTTTCGATACCGAAAAGGGTTACGAAGGTGGCTTTATGGTCTCTTTCGTCCTTCCCGCGGGATTTACCCGTGTCGCAGGCAGGGTCGGCATCGATAATATCATCGGTTATCTGGAACAGCAGCCCGTAAATACTTCCGAAATTTTCGGCACTTTTTGTGTCTGCTCCTGCCGCCAGCGCACCCAGCATACAGGAAAGAGAAAGCAGGCATCCGGTCTTTAAGGATTGCAATCTTATAAGCTCCTGCTCGGTAACCGAAAAACATCCGCTTGAAAGGTCTATCTGCTGTCCTGCCATCATACCGCAGCTTTTACGAGAAATAAGCTCAACTGCCGCCGCGTTGACGCTTCCCGGCAGGTGAGGGTTGCTTGCCGCCGTTCCGCAGGCTTTGAGAAGCAGAGTATCTCCTGCAAGAATTGCGGTGGCTTCACCGAATTTCACGTGGTTTGTAGGCATTCCGCGGCGAAGTACGTCGTTATCCATTGCAGGCAGGTCATCGTGAATAAGAGAAGACGTATGAACCATCTCCACCGCCGCGCAGTAAGGGAGCACGGGGGTAAGGTCGGTTTTGCCGGATAACATCATATAAAATTCCGCGCAGAGATAAGGGCGTATACGCTTTCCTCCTGCAGAGACCGAATACTGCATACTCTCGTATAATTTTTCATAAGGCTGTCCCGCCGCGCAGGAAAGGTATTCCTTAAGAAGCAGATCGGTCATTTCGGCAACCGTTTTACGCATTAAAATCCTCCTCCGTTACTCCGGTGGCGGTTTCGGTAAGTATTCTCACCTTTTGCTCGGCTTTATCAAGCTTTTCGGTGCAAAGCTTTACCAGCGCGTTGCCCTCTTCGAATAATTCTATGGATTTATCCAGAGGAAGTGAGCCGTTTTCAAGTCCTCTTACGATCTCTTCAAGTCTGGCAAGTGCCTGCTCGAAGGTATATTCCTTGTTTTCTGTCATTGCTTTACTGCCTCCAGTTCTCCGTCTGCTACGCGCAGGCGGAATTTTTCACCGCTTTTTATATCATTAACGCTTTTTATTACCTTGCCGCTTTGGTCAAACGCCACACCGTATCCTCTGGCAAGAATTGAAAGAGGGTTAAGTGAAACGAGCCGCGCCGACATGGTATCCTTTTTACCCTTTGCGCGGAGGAGAATATTCTCCATATCCCTGCAAAGCCGTGTATCAAGATTTGCAAGACTTAACCGCTTTTCGTCAATGGCGCTTCGGGGCACCGTCATGGCGCGGGAGTTTGCCAGCACGTTTACCTTTCCCCTGCGGTCGTTAATATACATATTAAGCTCTTTTTCAAGGCGTTTTGCCACGTTTCTAAGCTGACGCTTTGTATCAGCCGCGTCGGGCACGGCAATTTCCGCCGCCGCGCTGGGTGTGGGAGCACGCTTATCCGCCACAAAATCCGCAATGGTAAAATCGGTCTCGTGGCCGACAGCGGAAATTACGGGTATACGGCAGGCAAATATTCGTCTGGCAAGGGCTTCGTTGTTAAACGCCCACAGATCCTCAATGCTTCCGCCGCCGCGTCCGATAATAATAACGTCGCATTTTCCTTCGTTATCAAAATAATCAAGTGCACGTATCAGGTCGGCAGGCGCGTTCTCGCCCTGCACCAACGAAGGGTACAGCCGTATCTCCGCCGCAGGAAACCGCCTGCGTGTAACGGTAATCATATCACGGACCGCGGCACCTGTGGGCGCTGTAATAATGCCGATGTGAAGGGGGATTTTAGGCAGAGGCTTTTTATAACGCTCGTCAAACAGACCCTCCTCCGCCAGCTTGTTTTTAAGCTGCTCGTATGCGATATACAGGCTTCCGATACCGTCTGGCGTCATTTCGCTGACGTAAAGCTGATATTTTCCCTGTGCGGTGTATGCGCTTATTCGTCCGCGGCAAATTACCTTCATGCCGTTTTCAGGCTTGAAGGTTATCTGGGAAAGATCGTACTTGAACATCACCGCAGGGATAAGGCTTCCCTCGTCCTTAAGTGTAAAAAACACGTGGCCGGTGCGGTTGGGGGAATAATTGCTTATCTCACCCTTAACGTAAATATCCTTAAGAGGCGGTATGTTTTCAAGTATGCCTTTGATGTAGTTATTCAGTTGAGTTACTGTAATAGCTCTCTGTTCCATAAAATCAGAAGTATAAAAAAATAATAATTCAAGGACGCAGGATATTTGGCGCAGAAAACGTTCTTTACGAGCGTGCTGTAGTAATCTACAGCTAGCGAAGTAAAGACGTTTACAAAAACGCAAATAAATAATTTTTGTAGATTTATTCTACAAAAATTTACCTTAATTTTTGCTGTGGAATAAGCGGGCGATTCCACGGGGTCCTCGCAAATGCCAATGGCATTTGTGGGGTGTGGTTTGTGAATCGCCCCTACATTGGGTGTTTATTACAGCGAACATCTATATAACATTGCGTTTTTGGATCTGCGTCAAATAGACGCGGACTAATTGATTATTCCGGCTAAAACTCCGTTAATAAAGTTCACGCTTTTCTCTTCGTCATACTTTCTTGCAATCTCAAGCGCTTCGTTTACCGCAATCTGCTTTTCGGTGCCGAGATAGGTTATCTCATACACAGCAAGACGAAGAATACACAGAGAAACTCTGGATATTCTCTCAATAGACCAGTTTTCTGCGGCAGAGGAGATGCGAAGGTCGATTGCCTGCTTCTTTTCGCAAACGCCGTTAAACAGCTCTGCGGCAAAGGCGGAAATCTTTTCCTCACGTATTTCTTTTGCTTTTTCGATTATCTCGTCAGTGCTGATCTCCGGCGAAAAGGATTGTTCGTAAATGAGGCAAAGCGCCGCCTCACGGGATTCACGTCTTGTCATAACATGTTTCTCCAAAAAAGTTTTCTAATAAGGCATTATATCATTACAAAAAAAGAAAAGCAATAAAAAAGTTAAAAAATCCGTATAAACTACGGATTTTTTAGGCTTTTTTTTCTTGTTTTTTAGTTGTTTTCTTCCTTGATCATCTTGGGGATACCCATATCGATGGTGCCGAGCTGGGACTGGAATTCTTCCTCGGTCATCTGGAGCACCTTGATACCCTGGATAATACCCATGATACCGTTAACGGTAGCCATAATGCCGAAGGTTACGCAGGAAAGAACGATTCTGATAACTCCTGCTTTGGTCTGACCCTGAATGAAGCAGGGAACGCCGTATGCGTTGAACAGAATGGTAAGAATACCGAAAAGTGTCTTGTTCATACTATGTATCTCCTATCATAAGATTGTATAATTATTATATATAAGTTTTAACAGTTTGTCAACAATAAATGTGTTATTTATTCTTTATTTTTGCCCAATAGTCCTTCATGGCTTGCTCGGTTTTGTTGTTTCCGTGGACGTAGTAGACCTTATCCTTCAGCATTTCGGGGAGATATTGCTGTTCCACGTAGCTGCCGGGGTAAGCGTGGGGGTATTTATACCCGCCTCTGCCCAGCTTTGCGGCGCCGGAATAATGGGTATCCTGCAAATGGGAGGGGATATCACCGATATTGCCGTTTTCCACGTCCTCCATAGCCGCCCAATACGCTGCCGCAGAGGAATTGGATTTCGGCGCGGTGGCAAGGAGAATGGTGGCTTGTGCCAGAGGAAGTCCGGCTTCGGGCAGACCTAACTGCAGGGCGGAATCCACACAGCTTTTAACTATAGTTGCCGCTTGGGGGTACGCCAGACCTATATCCTCGGATGCAATTACCAAAAGCCGTCTGCAGGGGGAAAGCAGGTCACCGCCGGAGAGAAGTCTGGCAAGATAGTGTATCGCCGCGTTTTCGTCGCTTCCGCGGATAGACTTCTGGAAGGCGGAAAGTATATCGTAATGCTGGTCTCCGCTTGCGTCAAACCGCAGTCCGCTTCGCTGTGTCAGTGATGCGGCGGTTTCGGAATCCAAAACGTCACCGCAGGCGTAAAACAGATTTTCAAGTGCGGTAAGAGATTTTCTCACGTCTCCTCCGCAACCCTGCGCAATAGATAAAAGCACCGCATCATCACACTTTTTGCTTTCGCCCGTTTGCTCGTTCAGGGCGGTCAGACCGCGGTCAAGCACTTTTTTGCATTCCTCGGGGCTTACGGGCTTGAACTCAAAAACCGTGCTTCTGGAAAGAAGGGCGCCGTACAGCGCAAAGTAGGGGTTTTCGGTGGTGGAGCAAATAAGGGTAACTCTGCCGTCCTCCACGTATTCAAGGAGCGCCTGCTGCTGACGCTTGTTGAAATACTGAATTTCGTCGATATACAGCAGTATTCCGCCGGAGGAAAACAGCGAATCCGTTTCGGAAAGAATATCCTTCACGTCGGACAGCGACGCTGTGGTGGCGTTGACACGGTAAAGCTGTTTGTCCGTCATTCCTGCGGCAATGCCTGCAAGTGTGGTCTTTCCCGTGCCGGGAGGGCCGTAGAATATCATTGACGGAAGATGCCCGCTTTCAAGTATGCGGCGCAGTGGCGCGCCGTTTTGTAATAAATGCTCCTGACCTGCAACTTCGTTGAGTGAGGTCGGGCGCAAGGAATCAGCAAGAGGCATAGATGAAACTCCATGAGAAATAAAAAATCAGATGGAACGAAGGGCGGAGCACTTGGATGCAGACCCAAAAACGCAAAATATAATATAGTTTTTGTAAACGTCTTTACTTCGCTGGCTGTAGGTTACTACAGCACGCTCGTAAAGAACGTTTTCTGCATCCAAAAGCTCTGCGTTCATCAGATTTTATATAATTACAGCCGCCACGGCTATTTCGATTTATCGTTCTTTTTTCCTTTAAAGGAAAACTTACTTTCCTGATTATTAAACAATCTCTTTATATTGCTTCTGTGCATATATATTACAAAAAGACCGATAACAACAGCAAAAATAAGGGAAAACGGCTCTGCTCCCTTATAGCGTGCATACATTGCGGCGGGGTAAGCGAACGCCGCAACTATGGAAGCGAGAGAAACGTATCTGGTAAGAAGCAGCACCGCAAACCAGATAACCAGCAGTACCGCAAATACTACGGGGTCCAGCAGCAGTATCATAGTAGCGGCGGTAAGAACGCCCTTTCCGCCCTTAAATCCGTGCCAGCAGGGAAGAATATGTCCCGCAATACAGAACATACCTGCAATATATCCGCCGGGCACGTTGCCAAGCACCAGACCGATACCAACGGATAACACCTGCTTTGCCATATCGCCAAGAAGGGTATAGCCTGCCGCGCCCCAGCCGTAGACACGCTTCATATTGGTAAGACCTGCGTTGCCCGAGCCGAAGGAGCGGATATCCCCGCCGTACTTCTTTTTACTTACGATTATAGCAGAGTTTATACTGCCCAGGAGATAACCGGCAACCATACATACCAAGAACATAAGCATAGCTATCTGCCAAGGCATATTGATATATTTTCCTATATAGATATAGTCAACCAAAAAGATCATTTATTGCTGTCTCCCTTCTGCTTAACTGTCATTTTAATGGGAGTGCCGGAAAAATCAAAGGCCTCTCTCAGACAGTTTTCCAGATATCTGCGGTATGAGAAGTGGAACAATTCCGCGCTGTTAACGAATACCACAAAGTTGGGCGGGTTTACGCCGGTCTGGGTCATATAATATATCTTCAGTCTTCTGCCCTTATCGGAGGGAGGCTGAACACGGGTGGTGGCATCGTTAAGCAGATCGTTAAGCACGCCCGTGGTAATACGTCTGCCGCCGTTTGCGTATACTTCGTTTATGAGAGGGAAAAGCTTTTCCACTCTCTGCCCCGTCTTGGCGGAAACAAACAGCAGAGGTGCGTAGGTCATATAGGAAAGTGCTTCGTAAACCTTTCTTCTGAACGCGTTTACGGAATCGTTATCCTTTTCAATGGTGTCCCATTTGTTTATAACTATAATTACAGCCTTTCCGCTTTCGTGGGCAATACCTGCAATACGCTCGTCCTGTGCGGTAACGCCCTCGTTGGCGTCGACCATCAGCAGGCACACGTCTGCCTTTTCAACCGCCATCTTTGCGCGGAGCACGGAATATTTCTCGATATCATCTTCAATTTTCGCGTTTCTGCGTATACCTGCGGTATCAATAAAGGTGTATTTTCCGTATTTATTTTCAATAAAGGTATCAATAGCATCACGGGTGGTGCCGGGCATATCCGAAACGATAACCCTTTCCTCGCCTGCAATTTTGTTTACAATAGAGCTTTTGCCTGCGTTGGGCTTTCCGATAACCGCAACCTTAATTCCGGGGTCAGCCTCCTCACTGTCGGTATCATCGGGCAGATATTCAACCACCTTGTCAAGAATATCGCCGCTTCCCGTTCCGTGAAGGGATGAGAGGGGGATAGGGTCATCGTCAAAGCCTAATTCGTAAAATTCATAAAATTCGGGAGGGAGCGCACCCACCGTATCCACCTTGTTAACACAAAGGACAACGGGCTTGCGGCTCTTTTTAAGCATGGTGGCAATATCACGGTCGTTAGCGGTAACTCCCGTCATCAATTCACACATAAAAATAATTACGTCTGCGTGGGATATAGCCACCTGCGCCTGCTCACGCATCATTTTAAGCAGACTGCTGTCTGTACGTGGCTCAATACCGCCGGTGTCGATGAGAGTCATGGTAACACCGTTCCAGGTTATCTCGTGATAAATTCTGTCACGGGTAACGCCGGGGGTATCGTCAACAATGGATATGCGCTTTCCGGTTATTTTGTTAAAAAACGTGGATTTACCAACGTTAGGTCTGCCTACGACGGCAACAACACCTTTTGACATAGTTCATATCCGTCCTTTCCTGTAATAACTGTCTTTACGCCCAGCGTTTTTCTCACTTGGCGGAGCTTAACGTCATCGAGGAATACCTCCTCGTCTGCTTTAAGCATATTGCAGGGGAGCAAAAGGTAGCTTCCCTCTTCTATATTTCCTCGTAATTGGTCAATAAGGTCTTTGCCCGTTATAAGACCGCTTACGGTAATGTTCTTTCCAAAAAATTTGTTTTCTATCTGGTATACCTTGCAGTCAAGGCAGGGGAATTTTTCCTTCGCCTTTTCCACAAGCATACATATTGTGGGGTATGCCGCCTTTCCCGTGGCGATACGCACCTTTTCATCGGAGCATTCATCGGAATAATTAAGCTCGTCCAAAAACTCCTCGGTAAGACTTCTTAGCATTCCCACTCCGTTTTCTATCTGGGGATACCCCTCGTAAAAGGCTTCCTCAGGCATATCATAGCCTGCCAGCAGATAAAACTCGTCAGACGCAAAGCACTTGCGCACGCCGAATTTTTCCACAGTTTTGTCCCCAAAAGCGTTGATAATCTCTATAATTTCCCTTGCACTCTCTCTGTCGTAGGGGGTGAGCGGGTGCAGACCTTCTCTGTGGTCGGTAAGTCCTGCAGGCACGCAGGCGAGCGACTCAAGGTTCTCAAGGAACACAAGGTCGTTAAGGCTGCGCTCCAATTCCTTGCCGTCGTTAATGCCGCGGCAAAGCACAAGCTGTGCGTTTATCCGTATACCTGCCTCATTAAGACGGGGGATAAAGGACAGCACGTCACCTGCAAAGCGGTTTTTCATCATCTTAACACGCAATTCGGGGTTGGTGGTGTGAACGGAAATATTCACAGGCGACATGCGCATTTTTATAATACGGTCAATTTCCTTGTCGGTAAGGTTGGTAAGTGTTACGTAATTGCCCTGCAGGAAGGAAAGCCGCTCGTCATCATCTTTGAAATATATGGTTTCGCGCATGCCCTTGGGATTTTGGTCAATAAAGCAGAAAATACAGCCGTTGCGGCAGCGGCGCTTATCGTCCATAAGATAGGTGCAAAACTCCATACCGGGGTCTTCGTATTCGCCTTTACTTAAAAATAGGCGCAAAACATCATCCCCTCGTTTAACTTCCAGCGAGAGGGATATTTCGGTGGTATAAAATTGGTAGTCCAGCACGTCGTTAACTTCGTTTCCGTTTACGGAAAGTATAGCGTCGCCGGATCTTACACCTGCTTTGTCGGCAGGAGAGTTAGGAATGACACCTGTTACGAAAACCATTTTTATAATCCTTTAAGATTGTAGCTGTGGGTGTTATCAAACTGTTCGCACGAAACAATTGTCTATAATACTGATTGTCTGATGGACGCAGGGCTTTCAAATGCAGAAAACGTTCTTTACGACCGTGCTGTATAATCCACAGCCGGCGAAGTAAAGACGTTTACAAAAACTATATTATATTTTGCGTTTTTGGCTCTGCATCAAATAGATGCGTTCCAACTTGATTTGAATAAAAAAAGGCGGTTGTAGGTAGAACAATACAACAGCCTTTCTTTCGTGGGTAATTTAACTTTCTTATTCTTCTACAGTGAGAACTTCCTTGCCGCCGTAGACTCCGCACTTCTTGCAAACTCTGTGGCTGAGCACGTATTCACCGCACTTGGGGCACTTTGTCATACCGGGGAGGGTGAGCTTCCAGGTAGATGAACGCCTCTTATCTCTGCGAGCTTTAGATGTTTTTCTCTTAGGTACTGCCATTTTAAGACGCCTCCTTATCAGTTATGTAAAAATTATTTTTATTCTTGTTCATTCTCGATATTATCGAGATATTCCCGTAATTTTGCAAGCCTGGGGTCGATTTCCTTCGTGACGCAGGAGCAAGATGTGTCGTTAAGGTCGGCTCCGCAAACGGGGCATAACCCCTTGCAAGATTCTTTGCATAAAAAGCGCACCGGCATTTCCATATAAACCGCTTCGGATACAGCTTCGTCAATATCCACGTCGCCATTCTCAGCGGCGATGATATATTCGTCGTCCTCCTCATTAAGGGCTTGGGCTACCGGACGGGAAAACTGCGCCTCGATCTTATGCTCTGTGTTTTTACCGCAACGTCCGCAGACGGCGCTGAATTTCATACACACCGTTCCCTCAAGGAGCATATAGCCGGAAAAGTTGGAAAGCTTTCCCGTTGCAACATATTCCCCTGCGGTAATATCCTCGGTAACACCTTGCATATCCGCTGTAAAGGAAAATGGAATAAATGCTTTTTCTCCGCGCAGAAGCGGCAGTATATTAATTTTCATTTGCACAGTACCTTTCATTATATATATATCGTTTTGATTTGTCAACAGTTTTTTTCGAAAAAATCAAGAAATTCCTTGTTTTTTGCTTAAATTTTTTACATAAAACCCTTTATTTTCGCACAGAATACCTACCGAGGTGATTAATAAAATGACAAGCTGTTTCAGAAAAAAGGATATCCGCCGTATTATGCTGGCACATTTTCTCGGGCTCACCGCAGGCGCTGTGGTCATTTGTATGGTTTTGTGCTGTCACAGAAAGAGAACACCGGCAGAAAAGATCAAGAGAGCCTTCAAAGAGCTGGAAGAAAAACTTGAAACCTGATTGTTACTTCCCACAGGACGCAACAAGCTCTTTTTCGTTCTCATTCTCTCCGCCCAGCATGCGCTTTTGCGCCTGCAGGCGGATTTTTTGTTTCCATTTTTCAAACTCTCCGTCTTCGGGTCTTATTTTTCCCAAAAACAGGTCGGAATAAGAAAAGGGCGTATTTTTGCCGGTTTTTTGTGCTTTTATCAGACAATAAACCTTGCTTCCCTCGGAAACGAATTTTTCGTCGGTTATCTCGTACCCGTTTTCAAACAGATATTTCCGCAGCTTCTCGCACCCCGTCATAGGCTGGAGCACAAGAGTATCAGGCGCAACGTGCGCGCCGTTTTTAATAATTTCGGCAATAGTCTCACCGCCCATACCGCATACAAAAGCGCAGGAATATTTTTGTGTTACCTGCTCAAACCCATTGGAAAGGAGGGTGGAAACCTCCACCCCGTATGAAAAAATATTATCTTTCGCGTTTTCAAGGGGCCCTGTGCGGATATCCGCCGCCACGGCGCTTTTTGCTTTTCCTGCCAAAAGCAGATATATAGGCAAATAACCGTGGTCGGTGCCGATATCTATAATGGATTCCTCGTATTCTATCATATCCGCGGCGGCTTGAAGCCTTGGGGTCAACTTTGGTAAAATCATAATAAATAATCCAAAAATATATTTTTGAAACGGACGCCCGTAGCGGGGTCCCTGCAAATGCGAATTAGCATTTGTGGGGTGCGCTTCGTCCCTACGATTATCGAAACCTTTTACTTGTTGCGTTTTTGGCTCTGCATCCAAATCCGGCGTTTGCTTTGTGTTCTTAGTTATATCTGAAGCAGATTCTGTTCAGGTGGGCATACTTTTCTTTGTTTACCATATTCAGAAATTCCCACGTGGCTCTGAACCGCCACTGTCCTTCGGGAACACCGGGCCTGTTCATTCTGGCGTCCTCGCCGAATCCCAGCATATCCTGAACGGGAAGCACTGCAAGGAACGAGGGGGAGTGCCAAAGTGTCTGAATAATACTCCACACCGCAGGTGCGTCGGGTCCGCCCTTTCCCCAATCTCCGCCGCCGAAACGGCAGTATTCCAGCGCAAACCGTCTTTCTTCCTCGCTTGCGGAATACAGCCAGCCAAGAAGTGTATCGTTATCATGGGTGCCGGTATACGCCACCGAGTTAACGGGATGGTTGTGGGGCAGGTGTGTGGAATGGTCGGTAGGGTCAAAGCCAAACTGGATTATACGCATACCGCCAAAGCCCGTGTCCTTAAGCAGCTGAATAACGTCCTCACCGAACTCCCCAAGGTCTTCTGCAATAATGTCCGCCTCGGGTACGGATTTTTCAATAGCATCAAACAGCGGCTTGCCGGGACCCTTTTCCCAGCTTCCGTTTCGCGCCGTCTCTTCCTTTCCGTCCACCGCCCAATAGGAGGCAAGTCCGCGGAAATGGTCGATACGCACGGTATCATACAGCGCCATACTGGCTTTTATACGCTTGCACCACCAGTCAAACCCGGTGGATGCAATATAGTCCCAATCATATAAAGGATTTCCCCAAAGCTGACCGTCCTCACTGAAATAATCGGGAGGTGCGCCTGCCACCTTGGAAAGGGAAAAATCCTCGTTTATTTGGAAAACCTTGTGGTTCGCCCAAACGTCAGCCGAATCGGAATAAACGTAAATGGGAATATCACCGATGATCTTTACGCCGATATCGTTGATTTTTGCCTTGGTTCTCGCCCACTGGTCAAAAAACATACATTGGGTAAAGGCGTAAAAGTTTACTCTGTCCTCGTCGGGGTCGGCTTTTTCGGGGTAAGAATCCTCGCCCCATTCAAAAAAGGGAGCGTTTTCGTGCTTGTCCTTTAACGCCATAAAACGGCAGTAGGCTTGTACCTGCTCGTCAAGCAGAGGGTAAAAGGATCTCTTTCCCGTCTCCGTAAGACCTGCATAGGCTTTTTCAAGGAGATCTATAATTTTTTCTTGTGCAAACTCGTAATCGGCAACGTGCTTACTTCCGTGATATTCACATTCCCGTGCGTCTGCAGGGGTAATATATCCGTCCTCTGCCAGCATATCGGGAGAGATATACAATATGTTTCCCGCAAAGGCGCTGGGGGACGCATAAGGACACTCGCCGGGGCCCAGAGGGTTAAAGGGCAGTACCTGCCAACGGGTAAAGCCCATCTCTTTTATAAAGTGAGCAAAAGCGACTGCCTCACTGCCGAATTTACCAATACCGTATTTTCCCGGCAGAGAGGAGATGTTAAGCAAAACTCCGCTTTCTCTTTGCATATTAAAACATTCCTTTTGTTAAATGCATTTTTTGAATTTTTTGCCGTATGTTTTTTTGAACCACTCTATGTCAGGCAGAGTGTCTGCCAGAGGAACGAGGAAGGTTCCTCTGTTAGTATTCACGGCATATCCGCCTTTTATAAGATAAATGACGGTAATATCCTGCTTGCCGTATTTTTCGGTTATCTCTCCTGCAGAGAGGGTGAAACCGCCGCTGTTCCCAAAGGAGGCGGTATATTTGGTAAGCTCTTTTCCGTAAACCAGCTTGTAACGGCTTTTAATAAACTTCTTTTGTACGAAGGGTATCATCACCGTAATAAGTGTAATAACAGCGCCGAAAATGGCGATATTCATGTCCTTGTACAGGAAACCCAGCACCGCGGTAATTATTCCGGCGCAGGCAAGAGCTGCCAGACCCAGCGATCTTGCAACGCGGTAATATTTCATACGGAAAAGCGAAAAATAGCAGTATTCCGCAAACAGCGCAGGGCTTATGCGGTAGGTTACAGAGTAGTCTTTCATTCTTCAGCAGTTACCTCAAACTTATAGCCTACGCCCCAAACGGTCTTTAACGCCCATTTTTCGGATGCGCCCTCCAGCTTCTCACGGAGACGCTTGATGTGTACGTCGACGGTGCGGCTGTCGCCCAGATAATCAAAGCCCCAAACCTTATCAAGCAGCTGGTCTCTGGTAAACACACGGTTGTAGTTGGTGGCAAGGAAGTATATCAGCTCCAATTCCTTGGGAGGCAGGTCAACTGCTTTGCCCTTTATCTTAAGCTCGTACTTTTGTCTGGATATCTCAAGATTTTCAAAACGGATAAGCTCTCCGTCGGAAGTGTCGCGGTTAACGTATCTGCGGAGCACTGCCTTGATGCGTGCGAACACCTCTTTCATATCCAAGGGCTTAACTATAAAATCGTCTGCGCCCAGCTCAAGCCCCAGCACCTTGTCTATAGTCTCTCCCTTTGCGGTTATCATTATTATAGGCTTGGAGGAATGCTCACGGATCTCTCTGCAGGTCTGCCAGCCGTCCTTAACCGGCATCATAATATCCAGCAGAACCATATCCGGCTCATACATACGGAAAAGGTTTACGCCCTCCTGCCCGTTGTTTGCGGTGCGTACCTCGTATCCCTCTTTCTCAAGATACATGCGCAATAGCTCGCAAATGTTGTTATCATCGTCTATAACCAAAACTTTTGTCATAATATAGTTTACCTCCGTTTTCAATTTGCTTATAAACCTTCGTTTATCTTGCAATTGCATTTTACCACACGTTTACGGGTTTGTCAATATAAAGTTATAAATTTTGGTTAAAGTTTTGATAGGTATATTTGTGTATCAAAGTTTATAACAAAAAAGGAACCCGTATTAAACGGATTCCTTTTGATGCAAGGGCAATCTTTTATTGTGATATTTTCTTAAAATGCAATCCCAGCAAAGCGGAATTGATAACAAGAAGCAGATTTACGGCAATGGAAATGAAACCCGTAGCCACGTTGTAGGCGAGGTTGTTAAGATTATGTCCGAAGGGAGGAAAAGCAAGGTGCTTTATAATCTTATCGATCCAATAAATGAAAAGTTTCCAATCGGAAAAAAGGGACACAGCGTAGGAAATCGTTGCCAAGACGGAAATTACAAGGGGAACGGCAAACAGCACCGTGGCAAGAATCCATATCAAAGTAAGCTTTTTTTTGCCCTTGTAAGCAAAAAGGGCGGCAAGGGCAAGTATAAGGAAACCGAGGAATCCGCAAATGGTTATGGCTGCATTTGAAACCAATGAGGTTATCAGCGAGGTGAGAAAACGGGGAGGAATAGCATCAAACTCGCCGTACATCTTAAAGGCTTGAATATAGTTAAACAGATCCTGCACTGCAGTGCCCACATGCCAAAGGGACATACCCAAAAGACAAACAAAGACAACGATGTTGTTCTTTCCGATAAAAAGCATGCACACCAGCGAAACGGTAAATGCTATCAGAACCAACTGTATCAACAGTATGGGAATGTCAAACCTGTCTAAAAGAGAGAAATGTTCGGCAGGGCGGGTGTTAAAAACATAAGTGAGCAGCGGGGAAAGCGCCTGAAACATAAATGTGAGCGCAAGCAGTATAAATCCAATCGCCGCAATGGGAAAGGGTTTTTTCTGTACGGGAGTGTTTACGGTATCCATAGTTGTTCCTCCGTTGTTTTTATAGGGGTATTATATATGTAAAAAGAGCAAATGTCAAGAAATGTTACGGTGTTTCGATAACTGTAGGGGAGGGGTTTAACGCTTTGCGTTCCCCTCCCGCAAACTGTTCGCACTACACCAACGTCAACAATTAACCGAAGCAAATGGCCTGAAGGGAGCGATGGTAAAACAAATCAGAACAAAAACGCGAACATAAAATGAAAGGAATCCGCATCAAGCGGATTCCTGCAGTTTTATTTGTTTTCGGGACGTCGGGGACGCCGTCCCCTACGGTTTTCGATACATTTTATTGTATCTTTTGCGTTTTTGGTCTGACCCAAGATACACGCCCGACTTACCGAGCGACTACGTTGAAGATTCTGCCTTTAACATATATCTTCTTTACGATAGTCTTGCCTTCCAGCGCCTGGTCAAGCACGCCGGATGCGGATACGATCTCCCACGCGGTGTCCTCGTCAGCATCAGCAGGAACGACAACCGTGCCCTTAAGCTTGCCGAGGAACTGCACTGCGATCTCAACGGTGTTGTCAACCGTCTTGCTCTCGTCGTGTACGGGCCAAGGAGCGAGAGAAACGTAAGTGCTTTCGCCAAGGTCATGCCACATTTCCTCTGCAAGGTGAGGTGCAAAGGGTGCCAGCAGCTTTACAAAAATCTTGAGCTCATCACGGTTTATAGCGTTCTTTTCGTAAACGGTGTTGATATATGTCATCATCGCGGCGATGGCGGTGTTGAACTTCATATTATCAATATCGCTTGAAACCTTCTTTATCAGCTTATGGATGGCGGATTCACTTGCGGAATCGGATGCAACGCCGGGCAGCTCTGCCATACCTGCAACTCTGTCAAGGAAACGCTTACAGCCGCGTACGGAAGAATCGTTCCAGGGGGACGCCTTCTCATAATCGCCCATAAACATTATATACACACGGAGAACGTCTGCGCCGAACTTGTCAACTATCTCGTTAGGGTCAACAACGTTTCCGCGGGATTTGGACATCTTCTCACCGTCGGGGCCGAGAATAAGACCCTGCGCGGTACGCTTTGCGTAAGGCTCGGGAGTGTTTACCTCACCGATATCGTAAAGGAAGCGGTGCCAGAAACGGGAATAGATCATGTGGCGGGTAACGTGCTCCATGCCGCCGTTGTACCAGTCAACGGGCATCCAGTAATCCAGTGCTTCCTTGGAACAGAATTCGTCCTTGTTCTTGGGGTCAAGATAACGGAGGAAGTACCAGCTTGATCCTGCCCACTGAGGCATGGTATCCGTCTCACGCTTTGCGTCTCTGCCGCACTTGGGGCAAACGCAGTTAACAAAACTTTCAACCTTTGCAAGAGGGCTTTCACCGCCCTCGCCGGGAACAAACTGCTCCATATCGGGGAGGCGGAGGGGAAGTTCACCATAAGGCACAGCCACGTCACCGCAATGCTCGCAGTGAACGATAGGAATAGGCTCACCCCAGTAACGCTGACGGTTAAACGCCCAGTCCTTCATCTTAAACTGGGTACCGCCCTCGCCCAGACCCTTTTCCTCCAGCACCTTTATAGCGGCGCTTACAGCGTCCTTCTTATTGGAAATTCCGTTGAGGAATTCAGAGTTTATCATTTCTCCGTCACCGGTATAAGCGCTCTCACCGTCGCCGCCCTTGATAACGGGAATTATATCCACACCGAACTTGCGTGCAAACTCAAAGTCTCTGTCATCGTGTGCGGGTACAGCCATAATCGCGCCGGTGCCGTAGCCCATCATAACGTAATCGGAAATAAATATAGGCACCTCTTTGCCGGAAAGGGGATTGATAGCCGTAAGGCCTTCAAGCTTAACGCCGGTCTTGTCCTTGTTAAGCTGGGTGCGCTCAAACTCGGTCTTCTTTGCGCAAAGGGCGCGGTATTCAAGAACAGCGTCCATATTGGTTATTTTGTCTGCATATTTGTCAAGGAGAGGATGCTCGGGAGCCATAACCATAAAGGTTACGCCGAACATAGTGTCGGGTCTGGTGGTGTAGATACGTAAGCACTCGTCAACCTCTTTAAGCTTGAAGTTGGCAAATGCGCCTTCACTCTTACCGATCCAGTTTTCCTGCTGGAGAACGATGTTGGGCAGATAATCAACGTCCTTAAGACCCTGCAGCAGCTTGTCTGCATATTTGGTTATTCTTAAGTACCAAACGTCCTTGGATTTCTGCACAACGTCGCTGTGGCAGATATCGCACTTACCGCCCTGGCTGTCCTCGTTGGAAAGCACGCAGCGGCAGGAGGGACAATAGTTTACCAGCGCCTTATCACGGAAAACAAGACCGTTTTCAAACAGCTTAAGGAATATCCACTGGGTCCACTTGTAATAGTCCTCTTCGGTGGTATCAATAACTCTCGTCCAGTCAAAGCCAAAGCCCACACGCTTCATCTGGGATGTAAACTTTGCAATATTGTTATCGGTAACCACTCTGGGGTGGGTGTTTGTCTTTATAGCGTAGTTTTCGGTAGGCAGACCAAACGCATCAAAGCCGATAGGGAACAGAACGTTGTATCCCTCCATACGCTTTTTACGGGTAATAACCTCAAGTCCGCCGTATGCCTTTATGTGGCCAACGTGCATGCCTGCACCGGAGGGGTAGGGAAACTCTACCAGACCGTAAAACTTCTTTTTGCTTTTGTCTATATCACAGACAAAAACCTTGTCGTCCTCCCACTTTTTCTGCCAATGGGATTCATACTCTTTGTAATTGTATTTCATATATATCACCTGAAAATAATAATCAAATTGCAAGGGCAAGCCACGGCTGTAAAACCCAAAAGTCTGAAGAACGCAGGATATTTAGCGGGGTCCCCGAAAATCGAAGATTTTTGGGGTGCCTTTGGCGCAGAAAACGTCTTTCGCAAGCGTGGCGTAGTAATCTACGACTAGCGAAGCGAAAGCGGTTACAAAAACGCATGTGAAATAATTTTTGTAGATTTATTCTACAAAAATTTACCTTATTTGGCTGCGGGAATGCGGGGCGTCGGAGCGGGGTCCTCGCAAATGCGAATTAGCATTTGTGGGGTGCGCTTCGGGGACGCCCGTCCCTACAACCGGAAATTTGCTGAACAGAAATTATATAAATTTTTGCGTTTTTGGATCTGCGTTAAATAGCCGCGTTCCTACAATTTACTTGATATCTGCCCAGAGCTTGTCAAGCTTATAGAACTCTCTGCCTTCTTTTGTAAACACGTGAACTATAACAGAGCCGTAGTCCACCAATATCCACATATTATTTCCTCTGCCCTCGGTGCGGATAGGGTCAACACCAAGCTGTTCCTTTACCTTGAACTCAACCTCGTCTGCAAGGGTGTTTATATGTGTGTTTGACGTACCCGTCGCCAGCACGAACCAGTCTGCCAGCACGGTCTGCTTCGCAACGTGCAACGCCTTTATATCTTGTCCGTTCTTGCTGTCAAGTGCTTCTTTAGCAACTGCGGCAATCTTATCCTGTAATGCAACTTCTGCCATTTATTTATTCTCCTTGTTTATAATATTCCATCGCCTGCAAGGTAAGAGGGTGAATAAAATCCCCTTTTTCCTCAAGATGCTGTACGGTGGAATTTAGTATTTGCTTTATCATGTTGTTTATATCCGTGCTTCCGCGGTGCTTCAGATATTCGTTCCGCATACGGACACAATGGTCGTACCGCCTGTTTTCCTCGATATAATCGGCAATAAAAACCACTTTTTCAATATCCGTCATATTCGGTCTGCCGGTTGTATGGTAGCGGACAGCGTTTACAACGCTCTCTTTTTCCCCCTGCTTTTCCATATTCAGTGCGGCGGTAAATGCGTGCATCACCGCAGGGGAATTTTTCATATCGCTGTCAATCTCCACACCGTGGCTTTCAAATATCGCCTGCTGGTCAAGTCCCTTGGTGCTGTCGTGCATAGAGGCGGCGGTAAACACGTCGGCTTTATCAAGGTGAGGGAAGCAATCCGCCCTCAGCATCTCCGCGTACTTAATAACCCCTTCAACGTGGTTTCCGCGGTAAAGCCCCTTTTCCTTTATATATTCATACACCTTTTCGGGAAGCTTATCCCGCACACCTGCCCGAATTTCGGTGGAGGATATATCGGTTTTCTCGTTTTCCAACAGAATAACCTTTTCGTACTTTTTGTTTATTTCCTTTTCGCCTCTGCCTGCAACGCAAAGGGTGCAGTTTTCAAGAATATACTCGTAACGCGCCCATTTCTCAAACTGCTCAAGCTGGTCAGCGCCCACAAGCAGAAAAATTTCGCTTTCGGGGTGCTTTTCCTTTATTTCTGCCAGAGTTATATAGGTATAGCTCTTTTCCCCACGCTTTATCTCAATATCCGAAACCACCGCGTTGGGTATATCTCCAAAAGCCAGCGCGCACATATTCATTCTGTGGCTGCTTTGGGTAACGGGAGCATCCTTCAACGGCGGGTCAAAGGCAGGGATAATATAGAAAATATCGGGCTTTATTCGGTCATACGCCGCTTTCGCCGCATTAACGTGACCTTGGTGGGGAGGGTCAAAGGCTCCTCCGAATATTAATATTCTCATAATACATTTGGGACGCGCCTATTTGCCGCACAAGTCACCCCACAAATCTTCGATTTGCGGGGACCCCGAAACCAAAAACGCACATACTAAAAGGTTTCGTTAACCGTAGGGACGGGCGTCCCCGACCGTCCGTTTTTCTCACGGTTTTATCGGTAGAAATCCTTGCAGGATTTCCTGCAAATTTATTTGTTTTGCGTTTTTGTAACCGCTTTCGCTTCGCTAGTCGTAGGTTACTACGCCACGCTCGCGAAAGACGTTTTCTGCGCCAAAGGCACCCCAAAAATCTTCGATTTTCGGGGACCCCGCCAAATATCCTGCGTCCTTCGGATTTTTAATTATTGTAGCCGTGAGTTATTATTTAACCGGCAGTTCTATTTTTCTGTTCTCTTTATTCTTCACCTGCTTATACAGCACTATCTTTCTTCCGATAACCTGCACGGGCTCTGCGCCTGTTTCCTCCACAAGAATATCACACAATTCTCTGGGGGTATAAGGGCTGGTCTCCAGCACGGATATTTTAATAAGCTCTTTCTTTTCCAATCCGTCGGCAAAGGTGCGTATCTGATTTTCGGTAACCTCGCCCTTTCCTGCAATGTAAAGTGCAGGAAGAGTGTTTGCAAGTGAGCGCAGGTATGCGCGCTGTTTTGTGGTTATCATTTAAGAAGCTCTCCTATTTCCTGTTTTGTAAGACGGCGGTATTCACCCGTCTTTAATTCACCCAGATGGAGCGAGCCGATCTGCACACGCTTAAGCTGGGTTATGGTAAGACAAACGCTTTCGCACATACGGCGTATCTGTCGGTTCTTGCCCTCGGTAAGTACAAATTTAACAACGCTTCCGTTGGGGGAACGCTTTATCAGCTCCACTCCCACGGGGTTTATCTTTTCATCGTCCAGCATCCGCATGGCACGGAGGGAATCCAGCGCGTTGTTTTCGATATTTCCCCGCAAATAAACGTGGTATATCTTCTTTTTGCCTGTCCTCGGGTGGGTAAGACGGTTTGCAAGCTCACCGTCGTTGGTCATTATAAGCAGACCCTCGCTGTCCTTATCCAGTCTGCCTGCAGGATACAGGCGGTAAGGCAGGTCAATCAGGTCGGAAACCGTTTTTCTGCCCAATTCATCGCTCATGGTGGTAACGTAACCCATAGGCTTATTCAGCATGACCGTAACCTTTTGGGTCTCTTTTTTAAGGGGAACTCCCCCGATACGGATATCGTCCTTGTCGGAAACGGACATACCTATCTCCGCCTTCACGCCGTTAACCGTAACTCTGCCTGCAAGAATCTCTTTTTCAGCCGCCCGTCGGGAATACTCACCGCAGGCGGCAATATATTTTTGTATTCTCTCCATTATTCCTGAGTTTCCTCGGGAACGGTCTCCTCTGCGGCGGGAGCGTTGGAGGAAATAATATCCTTTATCTTAAGCACCAGCTCGGGACCTTTATCAATAAGCGAGTTAACAGCGGTAATGGTCTTGCTTACAGGGTCCTGAGGCGCATACTCAAAGGATGCGGGGTTCTTCAGGTCAAGCATACGGACCTCACCGTTCTGTATAAGCAAAAATCCCAGAGGAACCACGCTTACACCGGCGCCGTTACCGCCTGCAAAGTGAGGGTTGCTTTCGGGAGGGGAGTTCTTTCCGTCAAAATCCACACCGCCGGAGGCAAAGCCTACGGATACCTTGGAAAAAGGCACGATGGTTATACCGCCGTCAATAGTAATAGGGTCGCCTACTACGGTATTAACGTCAGCCACAGAGCCGATCTTGGAAAGAGATGCTTCGATTATTTGCTTGAGAGGTATATCTTTCATAATGCAGTAACTCCTTATATTCCGGAACGCGTTTATTCAACGCAGAACCAAAAACGCACACACTAAAAGATTTTGGTAATCGGTAGGGACGGGCGTCCCCGACCGTCCGTGGTAATTACGATTTTTGCGGTAGAAATCCTTGCAGGATTTCCTCAAAATTTATTTGCATTGCGTTTTTGTAGAAACTTTTACTTCGCTTGCTGTACCTTTGTACAGCTCCCGGGGTTCCCCGCAAAACCTTCGGTTTTGTGGGGTGGAGATTCCGCTCGTAAAAGATTTCTTCTGCGCCGAATACTCCGCGTTCATAGGATTTTTGTTATTTTTGCGCGGTTTTTTTCTTTTTCAGTTTCTTTTTCAGCCAGATAAACAGCAGGCATATTCCGGTTATCAATATATTCCACAGCATTACCGAGCCGCCGATATCCGCGTATATATCCATACTGCCGCTTAAAAAATCCGGCTTGCACTCGGAATATATCCGTGCGTTTTTCTTGTGGTTGAATTTTAATATCAAAGCGGTGATATTTGCCATAACTCCGCTTAACGCGCCGTATAAAACTGCGGTCTGTGCAGGGTCGTCGGTGCCGACGGAAACCTTGAGCACGTATTTATCCACCCGTATCTTTTTACCGAAATGCTTGTATACGGCAACCAAAAGCTCATAGAAAAACTTTAATTGCTCGGTAAAGGGGACATTTTTCTTTTCTTTTGTTTTCTTCTTTTTTGTCTTTTTCTTTTTTGCTTTTTTCTCTGCTTCGGCAGGAGGCTTCTTTTCCTCCGTGCTTTTTTCCTTTTTGAAATCGCTTAACGCAAATTCATAGGATACGGGGCCCAAACCCACACGCACAAACAGATCGTTGCACCATGCCACGGTAACCTTTGCGCGCAGGCAAAGAAACAAGCAAAAAATCGCGATGATACCAAGAATAATATACAAAGCGACCACTTATTCGTCCTCCGGAATCAAGCTCCCTACAGTTTCGCTTTCCGCCATAAGAACGCCCGTATCGGGCAGCTCGTCCAGACTTTCCAAGCCAAAGCAGCGCAGGAAGTTGTCTCCCGTACCGAGAAGGGTAGGTCTGCCGGGCGCATCAAGATAACCCTTTTCGCAGATAAGCCCCTTGTCCATCAACGCGCCTACAACGTAGGACGAATCCACACCGCGGACAGTCTCGATAAAGGATCTTGTAACGGGCTGGTTATATGCAACTATTGCCAGCACCTCAAGTGACGCTTTGGAAAGTGGCGGAGTTTTCTTCATTTCAAGGGCCTTGCGGACAAGGTCTGCCATACAGCTTTTGGTGCAAAGCTGATACGCTCCGTCAAGATAAATAAGCTGTATACCGCTTTCTCCGTCGTTTAATTTTTCACGCAGATGCTCTGCCGCCTCGGTAAGCTCGTCCCCCGTCAGGTCAAAAAGCTCTGTCAGCTTTTCCTTTTGTACGGGTGCGCCGCAAGCGAACAGCACCGCCTCCAATGCCGCAGAAATTTCAGATATATTCATGTTTTATTCTTCCTCCTCCGGCATTATTTCAAGATAAATTTCTTCGTTTTCGTCTCTGCTTACCATAACCGCACCGTCACGCACCATCTCAAGAAGTGCAAGGAAGGTGGCGATGATCTCACCTCTGCCGCCGCAATCGTCAAAAAGCACGGTAAAGGCGCATCGCTTAAATCTTGACATTCGCTTTGCGATGTGAAGCACCTTTTCGTCAACGGTGAAGTACCGCTCCTTTTCCAGCTTTTCAAACAGCGCAGGCTGACCCTTCTCACCCTCCTCGGGAATACGGGTGCCCATTCGGATGAACGCCTCCACCAAAAGAGAAACGGGGTGCAGTCTGGAATAACTGCCGGGAGGCAACTCCTCCGGCTCACGGGTGAAACGGTTGTAATATTCGTCTGCACGGTCCTTAAGTATTACTGCCGCCAGCTCTGCCTTGCGGTGCTCAAGCAACGCGTCAACAAGAGGCTGTCTGGGGTCTTCCTCCCCTTCTTCACGGGGAAGAAGCATACGGGATTTTATAAGCATAAGGGTGGCGCCCATAACTATAAATTCACCCGTAACCTCCATCTGCTGGGACTGGAGCGTTTCGATATATTCAATGTATTGCTCGCAGATATCGGATATGGGTATATCCAATATATCTATCTTATGCTTTTGTATAAGTGCAAGCAGCAGGTCAAGAGGACCTTCGTATTGCTCGATCTTTAATATTTTTTCTTCCATTATTTACAGAAACAGCTTCCAGAATAAATCAAACAGTAATTCCATACCGTTTATAATACTGCTTCGTACCATATCCACGGGAAGCCACAGCTTATCGATAATATCACCGATATATGGCAGTCTTTGTCCCAGAATAAGCACCAGCATAATTAAGCGGAAGTGTCTTTCCCACATCAAATATTTTGCCGCGGTGTTGGGCGGGAGCAGGCATGCAAGCACCTTGCTTCCGTCCAGAGGGGGCAGGGGTATAAGGTTAAACACAGCAAGACCGATATTCAGCACCGCCGCAATATAAAATGCGGAGTATATGACCTGCATTGTCTCCGAATAGGTGGCAAAGGCATATATAGCGGTGTGTGCGCCGGTAAACACAAATCCCATAATCAGGTTGGAAACGGGGCCCGCAAGGGAAACCAGCGCAATATCTCTTTTCGGTTTGTTAAGATTGCGGAAGTTGACCGGCACAGGCTTTGCCCAGCCGAATCCCACAAACAGCATCATCAAAGCACCCAACGGGTCAAGATGAGCAATGGGATTTAATGTAACTCTGCCGTTCATATAAGCGGTATCGTCACCGCATAAATGTGCCATCCAGCCGTGGGCGCACTCGTGCACCGTAAGAGAGAACAGCAAGGCAGTAAGTGTTATTGCCGCGAAGATGAGTATATCGTAAATATCTCCGCCGGCAAGGTATTGTTGGATATAGTTGATAATCATAGCATTAAATTGAAATGATAAATGAGAAATGATAAAGGATAAATGATGAATGAAGGAGGATTTTTGTTCCGTGGAACAAAAATCAACAATAATTCCTCATTTAGCGGTGCGTGAAACGCATCGCGTCACATTCCTCGTTCCTCATTTTATATTTATCATAGACTTTTCCCACATTTCCTTGGGCTCATAACCAAGCAGAGTAACAACGGTTGCCGCTACGTTTGCCAGACCGTATTCGCCTTCTACGCAAACGTAATCGTTTCTGCCGGTGTTATCGTAAATAATGCAGGGAACGGGGTTGAGAGTATGGCTTGTTTTTGCCTTGGGGGTGCCGTCCTCGTTAAGAGCAACTGCGCCCTTCTTCTTGTTGTATTCGTACATTTCGTCGGCATTGCCGTGGTCTGCGGTAATTACCGCAACCGCGCCTGCCTTATCAACAGCCTTAAGGATACGTGCCAGACACAGATCCAGCGCTTCCATAGAGATCTTGGTAGCGGCAAAGGAGCCGGTGTGTCCTACCATATCGCCATTGGGGAAGTTTACACGGAGATATCCGTACTTGCCGCTTTCAAGAGCTTCAATAAGCAGGTCGGTTATCTCTGCGCACTTCATCCAGGGGCGCTGCTCAAAGGGAACCACGTCAGAGGGAACTTCAACGTAAGTCTCAAGTTCTTCGTTAAACTTGCCACTTCTGTTTCCGTTCCAGAAATAGGTAACGTGGCCGTATTTCTGTGTCTCGCTCAGCGCGTACTGGTTAACGCCCTGCTGAGCAAGAAATTCACCCATGGTGTTGGAAATTTCGGGAGGAGATACAAGGAACATGGAGGGGATATGAGCATCTCCGTCATATTCAAGCATGCCTGCGTATACAACCTTGGGGTTGCGTACACGGTCAAACTTATCAAAATCCTTGTCGTCAAAGGCCTTGGATATTTCAATAGCTCTGTCACCGCGGAAGTTAAAGAATACTACGCTGTCACCATCCTCAACGGTGCCGACGGGAGTACCGTTCTCGGCAATAACGAAGGGAGGAAGATCCTGGTCGATCTTTCCTGTCTCCTCACGGTAGGTAACGATAGCCTCGTGTGCGGATGCAAACTGTCTGCCCTCGCCCAGAACGTGGGTGTGCCAGCCCTTTTCAACCATAGACCAGTTAGCCTCGTATCTGTCCATAGTAATAACCATTCTTCCGCCGCCGGATGCAATACGTGCGTCAAAGCCCTCGTCGCACAGAGAAGCAAGGAATTCCTCAAAGGGGTCAACGTAATCAAGGGCGCTGGTCTCGCCAACGTCACGTCCGTCCAGCAGGATGTGAACTCTTACCTTCTTAACGCCGTCTGCCTTTGCTTTCTCGATAAGCGCCTTCAGATGGTCGATATGAGAATGAACGTTACCATCGGAAAACAGACCGAGGAAATGAAGGGTGCCGTTTTCACCAACGTTTGCAACTACCTTCTTCCAGCTGTCACTTGCGAAAAGCTTGCCGCTTTCAATAGCGGAGGAAACCAGCTTTGCGCCCTGGGCAAACACCTGACCTGCGCCCAGCGCGTTATGACCAACCTCACTGTTACCCATATCGTCGTCAGAGGGAAGACCAACGGCAGTGCCGTGGGCTTTAAGTGAAAAGGTGGGATAGGACGCCATAAGCATATCTAAAGTAGGTGTGTCTGCGGCGGCAACAGCGTTACCCTCCGTACGGGGACAAAGTCCCACACCATCCATAACTATAGTAACCACAGGGGTCTTAACAGCCCCGTTTTTAAGCTCTGCCATTTTAACATTTCTCCTGCTTTATATATTTTTGGATACAATACTCCATTATTAAGTAGATTATACTCCAAAATTATTAAATTATCAATACTTTTTCAAAAAAAGTACCGTTCGTGGGGCAGGAACGGCTTGGGGATATATTCCTCTCACGGGAAAAATAAAAAAAGGACGGTGTTGGCGTTCACCGTCCCAAGGGGGGAAAATACAGACGGAATGCAAAAGGGGTGGGTCTTATGTAAAAACCGACTGCCTCCGTCTGTATCCATATTACTTTTTTTTGCTTAAACTCAACTTAAAGCAAAGGTATATTCCGCATATTTTTTGTATTCCTCGCCCTTTTTAAGCAAAGGCTTTTGGCAAAAATCCTGGTTGGGGCTGTCGGGGCAAAACTCAGGCTCTGCGGCAAAGCCTGCGCCGGGCGTAAATCCTTCGGTAAGAAACTCACCGGTGTAAAGCTGAAGATAAGGGCAGTTTGTTTCCATGCTCATCTTCACACCGTTCCACTCTGCGGTAAAGGCATTTTTTCCGTCAAGACAAAAGGCGTGGTCGTAATAGGTTTCCCCAAGACATTTTCCGTTTGTGAAATCAAACACCTCGTCAACATCCTTCAGCTCTCCCGTAGGAATCAGCCCTTCGTCCACCGGCACGTAGCGGGATGCGTTTATGGTAAGCTTTATTCCCTTTACGTTGTCCTTTCCCATATTAAAATAGGTGTGGGTGGTGGGGGCAAAGTATGTATCTGCATCCGATTCGCCGTAAAAATCAACTCTCAGTCTGTCTCCCTCAACGGTGTAGCGCACCCCTGCCTTAAGATTACCGGGATAACCGCACTCTCCTTCGGGGGAAAAGCATTCAAACAGCACCGAGCTTTCGGTAACCTCACTTGCTTTCCATGTCTTTGAATCAAACCCGTTGTTTCCGCCGTGAAGATGGTTTTTGCCGTTGTTTATATCAAGTGTATATTCTTTTCCGTTAATTTCAAAGCTTCCCTTTGCAATACGGTTTGCATATCTTCCTGCCACCGCACCGATATAATAGGTGCCGTTTTTATATCCTTCAAGAGTGTCATACCCCAAGGTAAGCTCTTTTCCCATAAAGCGAATGCTTTTTACCGATGCGCCGTAATCTATAACCGAAACGGACAGGTTTTCCGATTGAATAACGTATTCCTCCGCGCCGTAAAAATCCTTTTTCGTAACCATAAAAAAACCACTCCTTTACGGTGGTATTTTACAATAATTCCTCATAGGTGTCAACATAAAAGTTGCTTTTTTGCGCTGTATGGTGTATAATCAAAAAACGGGAGGCGACTGATATGGATATTAACGGAATACAAAAATTAACACTTTTGGATTACCCCGGCCATTGTGCCTGTACCGTGTTTTTGGCAGGCTGTAATTTAAGATGCCCCTTTTGCCACAACTCGTCTCTTGTTCTGGAAAAGGGCGATACCGTAATGACAGAAGAAAAATTCTTTTCATTCCTCTCCACCCGCAACGGCTTGCTGGACGGTGTCTGCGTTACGGGAGGCGAGCCCCTTTTGCGAAAGGATATAAAGGTTTTTCTTAAAAAAATAAAAGACTCGGGCTTTGAGGTAAAGCTGGATACAAACGGCTTTTTTCCCGAAATGCTGGAGGAAATATTAAATGAAAATATAGTTTCCTACGTGGCTGTGGATATTAAAAACAGCCTTTCCGAGTATTCCCGTACCTGTGGCAGGGAAGTGGATACCGAAAAGATAAAACGCACGGTGGATTTGCTTATTTCCTCCGAAACGGAATACGAATTCCGCACCACCTGCGTCCGCGGTTATCACACCGAGAAAAGTATTTCTGAGGCGGCGCAGCTTATCCAAGGGGCAAAGCGGTATTTTTTGCAGGGATTTATAGATTCCGGCGCACTTATCGACCCGTCCTGCACCGGACTCACCAAGGAAGAAATGAATTTACTTCTTGCTTCGGCAAGAAAATACGTTCCCGAAGCACAGCTCCGCGGTGTATAAAAACAAAAATAAAGCGAGAGATCGTTTAAGGTCTCTCGCTTTTTCATTTAATAATTGAAGGAATAATTGCTTTCTTCCATATACACGTTCCACTTTGCGTCGTCATAGGCATAGGTCATATAGCGTATACCGCCAAAGCCCAGATTTTGCACGTATTCCTCGGCGGCGTAAACCACCTTTCTGCCCCTTAGGGAAGCGGACGTGCGGTAGTAAAGGGGAGTGGTGTAATAGTTTTCCAGTATACCCTTTTCCAGACACGCAAGTATATACGTGCGCAGGTCCTTGTCGGCGGTGGAATATTCGCCTGCAGACAGCTTGTAAAACCACTCGGTAAAGGATGCTGTAGCCGTCTCCTCACCGATAACGATGCTCAGCATCTCCAATTCGCCGTTAAAGCCGTATTCGTAATGCTTATCGTTGGAGCAGTAAAACTCCATCAGCGTGTAGGGGGACATAGCGTATCCGCCCCAGGTGGATATTATCATATCCGTAAGACCGAACCTGCAGCTCTCGTAAAAATCCGCGTCCTCCTTAAGCACAATTTCAATTCTGCCCTCAAGTGCGGTGCCAAGAACTGCGGAGTTCACAGCGCTGTTGATAAAATCAACGGTTTTTCTGCTCGTATCGTTATCCTTGGCAACCGAAAGCTCAAGCTTGATAACGTCGGTCTCGGAAATATTACCGTCCTCAAAACATCTTTCATACGCCTGAACAAACAGTGCAGATGCTTTTTCAAGGTCATACCCGGTTATTTCCGCCACGTTGTTCACGCCGTAAAACTCGCACAGCGCATTCTTTGCGTGGGCGGTGTTACGGTACAAGGCACCCGTCTCAGGGTCGGAAACGTACATATAGTTATACAGTCCGTATCCCGGCTGGTGGGTTGCGGTGCAGGTGGCGCAAAACGCCTCTCTGTCAATACACAGAGATATTGCCTTGCGGAAATCCTTGTATGCCAGAATAGTTTTGTTTATACCCTCGTTCTCACGAGCTTTAAGCGCTTCTATATCTCCGTTAAAGGAAAGCTTGGATGTAAAATCCTCGGGCGTGAACAGAATATAATCGCTATCGCCGTAGGTTTCCATATCGGATGCGGAAAGCAAAAGTCTGTCCAGCTTGCCGGATAAGAACAGCTCCAGCGCCTCACTCTTTTCGGGAATAACCGTGCAGTTCACGGTATCGGTCATATACTGACCCTCGTGCTGTCCGTCGGAATATCCGTAGAAAGAAAGGTTTTTCTCAAACACAAACAGACGGTTTTCCATATAGGTCACCAGCTTATAGGGACCGTAGGAAGCATAGCTTTCGGCGTTCTTGCCGTAGGAGGTCTTGTCCTGCTCGTAAATATCCTTTTTAACAATAAAATTATCGGTAAGTGCGTATTTAACGTAAAACACCTCAACCGGCTTGTCAAGAATAAGAGTTATCTCGTGCTCACCGGATTTTATAAAGCCCACGTCGCTCCAGGGAACGTAGGTGTACACTCCGTCACCGTAATAAACGTAGGATGCAAGCTCGTCCTTACTTTCCTTGCCCCACGCCTTTGAACCGGTAAAGGAATAGAGAATACCAATACTTTCATCGGTTACGGGAACAAACCCGTTTTTGTCAGCCAGCGCACGTAATTCGGGGAGGCAGGATGCAAAATCCTTTTCGCCCGATTCCTCAAACCAGCTTTGGATGGAATATCCGTTCATGCCTGCCAGCGCGCTGTCCAGCACGAACATAAGCTTTTCGCCCTCGTCGGTGGTGTATACGCCGCCCTCACCCTTTATCCAGCTTTCATAGGGGTGAACGTAAACTCCGCCCTGCATATTATCGCGGTAAACGGGCTGACCTGCTTTATCGTTATTATAATATTCGCTTCCGTTTGCCAAAGCAAGAGAGCCGGTGGTAAACATAGAAGCGCGGTAGTTTTTGGCACTGCTGTCCAACAGCTGCTGCGCGGAATACAGATAGGTCTCACCGTTGATAGGTGTGCCGTCCTCCCAGCAGGCGGAGGGGTTAAGGGTTATCTTGTAGGCGTATCCCTCAGCCGCATCAGCAGGGATACCCCACTTTTCGTCACCCGCATAGCTTGCGGTTACGTCCTCAGGCTCACCTGCCGCCATTTCGGGAACAAGTGAATATCCGCTTCCGTCCTCGTTAAGGACAAAGTCATACAGACCCATAGCGGTAAGAGAAAGGATATATTCATCCTCCTCGGTATGCCAGCTTAAGGGGCTCCAGCCGGTAGGCGCCTCCTCAAGATAATCGTTATAGGTATATGTAGGGGTGGTTACAATAGGCTCGGTAGAAATCTCGGGTACGCTAACCTCGTCCCCCGTGTCACAGGCGGCGAAGAGCAGAGTTATCAGCAGTATTACCGCCAAAAATCTTCCTTTTCCGTTTTTCATATATAAAACACCTTTTTTTATGCTTTTTTCTGACTTTATCTTACATTATACTTGAAAAACCCATATTTGTCAACACAGCCCGTTTTTGGTTGACAAACCGTCAAAACTAATGTAATATATTTGTGTACAAATCTTTTGCTGAGAGGGAAATATATGAATATTAAAAAAGCCGTATCCTTTATGCTTGCCCTTTGTCTTATGTGTGCGGTAATGCCCGTGTCAAACGTGTCTGCCGCCACCGTTACGTGGACGGCAAACAAAGTAAACGTGGATTCTTATACCGAGAAGGACGCTATACTTTTTACCTCGGATTTCGGGAAGGACACACTTCCCTCCGCAAATTATCACGATTATTCCTGGTGGAGAGTTATTGTTTGCGATTACGATTTTTCCGAGGGTGTATATAAGGTCATAAGCGTTAACGCCACTACCGGAACGGGCATGACAAAAGCCGCGGTAATTCCCAAAAACGGATTTGTTATTGCAGACTGTTATTCTTCTTCTTTTGACGGGCTGGTAAACGTAAAGGTTGGGGACGTCGCGTATCTTTATATGGGCTCCACCGCCAAGGTAACCTTCGGCGGAAAGGGTGCGGGCACTCCCCACACTCCCAAAGGTGAGGGAATCGATGCGCCCAAAACCAACCTTAACCATATGGGCACCACCGCCGCAAGCAAAAACGGATTTACCTTAAATATAGAAAACTTTGATAAAAACACCGAATATTACCTGCTTATAAACGATGCGTCCGTTTGTGATGACGGCGCAGTCAAGCAAAGCACCAAAAAGCTCACCTCCGATACGTATAAGATACCCAAAAGCGTGTTCAGCGGTACAAGTATGCTTACAGTTTCTCTGTGGGCTAAAAAGGGCAATGAGTATTCTCCCGTTGTCCGCACCAAAATGGCTGTGTTTGAGGACAGCGCGTTTATGTCCGAATTGAGTGAAAAGACGGTGGTGGCGTTTGGTGACAGTCTTACTGCCTTTACCGGCTGGGTAAAGGGTATGCTTACCGTTGTCGGCACCGACGTTATTAATTCCGGCGTAGGCGGAGATACCTCTACTATGGGCAAAAACCGCTTTAAACGTGACGTTCTGGATAAAAACCCCGACGTTTGTATTATCAATTTCGGTATGAACGATCAGGCAGAGGTGGTGGCAACGGGCAAGCCCAACAATCCCCTTAACACCTATACCGCCAACATCAAGTATTTTATTGAGGAATTGCAAAAGATAGATTGTTACGTGGTTTTGGTAACTCCTCACACCCCTCACAACGCAACCAATTATTATACTCCCGGTCAGTACGGACTGGATTATACCGGAAAGCATATGCAGGATTTCTGCAACGCGGTCAGAAGCCTGGCTGACGAATACGGCTGCGGTCTTGTTGATATAAACAAGCTAAGCGAAAACGAGGATATGGCAAAGTTTACCATGATGTATGACGGACTCCATTGCAGTGAATACGGCCACAGCAAGTACCGTCAGTGGATAAGCGAGTTTTTGCTTGAGAAGTTTGCAATTGCAGGCGATGCTGACGGAAACGGTAAGATCGAAGAAAAGGATCTTGAAAAAATTAAAAAAAACCTCGGCAGTATCGACGAAAACACTAATTCCGCAGACGTAAACCGCAACGGTTATCTGGATGCAAACGATTACCTTTCCGTAAAGAGATATGTAAGCGGAAACGGAGAACTGAAATGGAACAAAAACAAATAGACGATTCCCTTCGCTTTGTTGAAATGACCGAAGCCGAGATAAAAAAGGCAGAGGAAGAATACCTTAAAGGCAAAAAAGCGTCTTCAAAGGAGACGCCGCCTGCCAATGAGAAGGAGGACCACAGCGGTCACCGCGCCCGTATGAGAGAAAGGCTTTTCTCGGGCGAGATGCCCTGCGGCACCGATGATCAGATACTTGAGGTATTGCTGTTTTACGCCATTCCCAGAGGAGATACCCGTCCCATGGCGGAGGCGCTTATAGATAAATTCGGGTCACTCCGAGGCGTAGCGTCTGCCACCAAGCAGGAGCTTATGTCGGTAAAGGGCGTGGGGGAAAAAACCGCCATTCTTTTGCAGACCGCCTGCCTTATGGCACGGCGCACTCCCGTTCCCGAGGAGACGGTATATCTTAACACCTATGAGGAAAGACGGGATTTCTTTTGCTCCCTGCTTTCCCACCTCACTCACGAGGAGGTGTGGGCGGCATCGTTATCGGAAAAGGGTCAGCTTCTGGATATAACCCGTCTTGCCAGAGGAGGAAAAAGCGGCGCACAGTTCAGCCATCGGGTGCTGGCAAACGCAATTCTGTCATGCGGTGCGGCGGCAGTTATTCTGGCGCACAACCACCCCGACGGAAACCCCCGTCCTTCAGGTGATGACGTTGTAACCACACGCACCGTGTCAACACTTCTTTCCCAGATTTCCTGCCGTCTGGACGAGCACGTAATCGTTTACGGAAAAGATAAAATAACCACAGTAAGATAAAAAAATTCCCGTAGAGCTTTCTACGGGAATTTTCCTTATATGTGCTGTGGAAAAACGCAAGTGCATAGTAACGCACGTTTGTGTATGACGTTCACTTTAGAAAGCTTTTCCTGTTTGCGTTTTTGTTCTGTGATAAATTAGCCGCTCCGACTTATTTGAGTATGCGGATCTTGCCGATAAAGGGCAGTTCATTTGCCTTGCCCTGGAATGCATTGATAACGCCGATAACAGCGAGAACGAGTGTCAGCGCGCCGAGTATAAGACCTGCCGCTTCAATAACGAAGCCGATAGAGGTAGGAACCAGCTTGAGCCAGGAGCCGTACCAATTAAGCAGATCGCCGAAAAGCCAACCGTTGAACCAGTCAAGGAATCTGATGGGAAGTGCGATAATAAGCTCTGCAAGGAACAGAACCAGACCCTGGTTTGCGTGGAAACGGCCGTACTTGGACTTGGGGCAAGCAAGGATAGGTACGAGGAACAGAGGACCGATGTAGGAAAGGAACGCAAATATCTTGTTATCCTTAATATCCTCTTCGGTATAGCCTGTTGCCTTGGGAGCATCCTTTACTTCGGTGCCGCAAGCGGGGCAGAAGTTGCTGTCTTCAAAGGTTTTGCCGCATTTGGTGCATTTTTTCATAAATTTTTATCTCCTTTATAAGCCTTTTTTGTTTTTTGTTTTTTCTGTGGGGTATTTTTAGTCTTGTGCGCGTTTGCCGAGTATGGGAACCATTTTGTTTTTCCACTCGGTAAAATCGCCTTTTTCGATATGCAGGCGAATCTGTGCCATAAGCTCGTTATAGAAATAGAGGTTATGCAGTACGCACAGACGCATACCCAAAAGTTCTCTTGCCTTGAAAAGATGGCGGATATACGCTCTTGAATAACGCTTACATACGTCGCAATTACAATGCTCGTCAATAGGTCTGTCGTCCAGCAGATATTTGTTGTTATTAAGGTTCATCATACCTGCCCAGGTAAACAGATTACCGTGGCGGGCGTTACGGGAGGGCATTACGCAATCGAAAAAGTCAACGCCTCTTTCCACCGCCTCAAGAATATTAACGGGTGTGCCCACTCCCATAAGATATCTGGGCTTTTCCTTGGGCATATGGGGCTCAACCGCCTCAATAATACGGTACATGGTGTCCGCATCCTCGCCTACCGCCAAACCGCCGATAGCGTATCCCGGCAGGTCAAGCTCACGAATCTGCTTCATATGCTCAACTCTAAGGTCAGCATACACACCGCCTTGGTTTATACCGAACAAAAGCTGATGGGGGTTTATGGTGGTCTCCAAGGAATTCAGCTTGTCCATCTCATCCTTACAGCGGTAAAGCCATCTTACGGTACGGTCGCAGGACTTTTTAATATATCTCTTGTCTGCCACAGAGGAGGGACATTCGTCAAACGCCATTGCAATTGTGGACGCCAGCTTTGACTGTATCCGCATAGATACCTCGGGGGACATAAATATCTTTGCGCCGTCCATATGGGATTGGAACGCAACTCCCTCTTCTTTTATACTACGGAGGTTTGCCAGCGAAAACACCTGAAATCCGCCGCTGTCGGTAAGAACGGGCTTGTCCCAATTAAAAAACTTGTGTATTCCGCCCAATTCATAAATAATATCCTCACCCGGACGGACGTGGAGATGGTAGGTGTTGGATAACTCCACCTGACAGTTGATATTGCGCAGATCAAAGGTGGAAATGCCGCCCTTTATAGCGGCAGACGTGCCCACGTTCATAAAAACGGGCGTCTGAATATCGCCGTGTACCGTAGAGAACACGCCGCGCCGCGCGTTGCCCTCGGTGGCAAGTATCTTAAAGGATGCCATTTTTTCTCCTATCTGTCAAAAAACTTGTTTATATCGTTTTTTTTCATAATATGCATTACGGGTCTGCCGTGGGGGCAGAATCTTGCCTCGGGCTTGGAAAGCAGCTCCTTCGCCAAAGCATAGTTTTCCTCGGGCGTGGTTTTTTCCTTTGCCCGTATTGCCGCTTTGCATGCGGCGGTGTATATGGCTTTTTCGCATCTTTCGGTAAGTGGAACCGCCGTTCCGTCAGTTACTGCGGCACAAAGCTCCAAAAACAACTCCGTTTCCTGCTTGGTTCCGAACAATGCGGATGGCAGCGTGCGAAGTATCACTCCGTCTGTGCCGAACTCGTCAAAATCATAACCGTAGGACGCAAAAAACTCCTTGTTTTCGATAGCGGCGTTCAGCTCGGCGGCGCTTAAGGTTACGGGAATTCCCGTAATCAGCTCCTGCGCCGTATATCTCCGCGCGTTTCTTATCTGCTCGTATATCAGCCGTTCGTGGGCGGCGTGCTTGTCGATCAGCATAAGACAAGTGTCGTCGGTAAGCAGGATATAGGTGTTCCACAATTCCCCTGCGTATACGAATTCAGGCGCCTCGCTTTGCTCGAATACCTGCTGTGTAGGTGTGGCAACCTGCGCCACGGGGGAAACCTCCTCTGTCTCCTCGGCAGGAACAAAGGGCAAAAACACCTCGGTATCATCAGGCTTATCATAGCGGAACACAAACGTTTCTCCGCTGTTTTTAATAACCTCGCTTTGGGTCAGCGGCGTATCTAAAACGGTTCGGGTGCTGTATGTGGGGGTTACCTCGCTTTCGTTTGCAATGAAAATATCCGTATCCACCTTTAATTCAAATGCGTTTCTCACCGCGCAGTAGACCGCTTCAAAAATCTGCCTCTCGTCCGCAAACTTAACCTCTAATTTTGCGGGATGCACGTTAACGTCAACAAACAGCGGGTCAACCTGAATATTCAGCACGCAGGCAGGATATTTTCCCCGAGGGATATAGCTTTCAAACCCTCTTTCCAGCGCCGCCTGTGCGGTCTTGTTCTGTATGCATCTTCCGTTCAGCATAAAAACCTGACCTCTTCGGGATGCGCGGGGGTATTCGGGGGAGGAAACGTAGCCCTCAACCTTTATTTTACCCGAATCATACTCCGCAGGAATAAGGGCTGCCGCCGTCTCTTTTCCGTAAACTGCGTGGATGGTGTTAAGCAGATCTCCGTCACCGGAGGTAACGAACCGCTTGTCTCCGTCGGTAATAAGTGTAAACGAAATTTCGGGGTGGGTAAGCGCCAGCTTTTCCACCGTACTTACGCAAGCCGCTGTTTCGGACGAATCCTTTTTAAGAAACTTCTTTCTTGCAGGCTGGTTGTAAAACAATTCGGTTGCGGTAATAACCGTTCCGTCGGGAGACGGGTATTCATCAAACTCCACACCGTTTTCGTCGCACAAAAGACGGTATCCCGTATCGGAATCAATATGCTTTGATATGATCTCGGTCTTTGCCACCGATGAAAGCGCGGCAAGTGCCTCGCCTCGGAAGCCGAGGGTAAGAATTCCGTCCAGATCATCAGCCTTTTTTATTTTACTGGTGGCGTGGCGGAGAATGGTTTTGGGCATATCCTCTCTGTCAATACCCTTGCCGTTATCGCTTACCTTAAGCATTAGTATTCCGCCGCCGCGTATCTCTGCCGTAATTTTTGTAGCGTGGGCATCTATTGAATTTTCAATAAGCTCCTTCAGGGCGGAGGCAGGTCTGTCCACCACCTCGCCTGCGGCTATCATGTTGGAGGTTTGGGTGTCAAGAATATTGATAATTCCCATTTATTCAACCAGCTTCTTTATCTCGTAAAGTATTCCCATCGCTTCAATGGGGGTAATAGTGTTTATGTCCGTATTACGGAGCTTTTCCTTCATATTCTCCCAGGACATATCAAAAAGTGTTATCTCGTCGCTTTCTTCCTCTTTTACAAAGGTCTTTTGGGGAACAGAAGTGTTTTCAAGTATGTTTTTAAGTATTGCCTTTGCACGGTTTACCACGGTGTTCGGCACACCTGCAAGGGAAGCTACCTCAATACCGTAGCTGTCCGAAGCGTGTCCCCGTACTATGCGGCGCAGGAATATAATATCGTTTCCGCGCTTTTTAGCAGCGATATTGTAGTTTACCACACCCTCCGACGTTTCCTCAAGCTCGGTAAGCTCGTGGTAATGGGTGGCAAAAAGGGTGCGTGCTTTAATTTTTTCCGCCGTATGCTCCACCACCGCGCGGGCAATCGACATACCGTCATAGGTGGAGGTGCCTCTGCCAATCTCATCGTAAACTATAAGACTTTTCTTGGTGGCGTTTGCAAGAATGTTTGCAACCTCCTTCATCTCCAGCATAAAGGTGCTGGTACCGCCGGAAAGGTCATCGGACGCACCTACGCGTGTGAAAATTCTGTCCACCACGCCGATACGTGCGCTTTCCGCAGGAACAAAGGAGCCTATCTGCGCCATAAGCACTATGTCCGCTATCTGGCGCATATATGTGGATTTACCTGCCATGTTGGGGCCGGTAATAATATGTAATCTGCTGCTTGTGGTATTAAGCATACAATCGTTGGGCACGAAGTAATTATCGCCGCACAGCTTTTCCACAACGGGATGTCTGCCCGCTTTTATGTCGATAACGTCGGAAACGTCCACCTCAGGGCGGGTGTATCCGTTTTCCTCGGCAACGGTTGCAAGGGTGGCGTAAACGTCTGCCTCAGCCAGCGCCTCCGCCGTTTTGCGAAGTGCGGTAAGGGATACGCTTACGTGTGTCCTCAGTCCCGTAAACAATTCTGCCTCAAGCGCGTACAGTCTGCCTCGTGCGTTTATAACACGGCTTTCCATATCCTTTAATTCCTGAGTAACGTATCTTTCCTTGTCCGCCAGAGTCTGACGGCGGATATACCCCTCAGGCACGCTTTCCGCATCTCTTTTGGGAACTTCTATATAGTATCCGAATACTCGGTTATATCCGATTTTAAGATTTTTAATTCCCGTGCTTTCCCGTTCGCTTCTCTCCATTCGGGCAATCCAGTTCTTGCCGTCGTCAAGCAGCTCACGAAGCTCGTCTACTTCTCGGTGAGCGCCTTTACGGATGACGTTGCCCTCCTTGTATACCACGGGCGGATCATCGTCAATATACTTGCCAATACTCTCGCACACGTCGGTAAGGGGATTTATCTCGTTGTGGATACGCTCAAGCTCGGGTGTAGAAAAAGCAGATAATATCCGCTTTATTTCGGGGAAATGACGCATAGAGCCCTCTAACGCCTTCAGGTCTCGGGGGTTTGCGCTTCCGTACGCCACGCGGGAGGAAAGCCTTTCAAGGTCGGCAATTTTCTTCAGCTCCTCACGCAATTCGTCTCTGGCGCGGCGGTCCTTTTTAAGCTCCGCAACACCGTCAAGACGGGCGTTAATAATGTTGGGGTCGATAAGAGGAGTCTCTATTCTGCGGCGGAGCGCTCTTGCGCCCATTGCCGTCTTGGTTTCGTCCAGCACCCAAAGAAGCGACCCCTTCTTTTCACGGGTGTAGGCAGATTCCGTCAGCTCAAGGTTTTTACGGGTGGAGGAGTCCAACTGCAAAAACAGCTGAGGATCGTAAAAATTAATGTCTTTTACAAACTTTAAGTCTATTTTCTGAGCTTCACGCAGGTGTGCAAGCAACGCGCCTGCTGCCGTGCAGGCAAGGGGATACGCTTTTCCCTTGTCGTTTCCCGTAACGGCGTACACCTCGTCAAAGGCGGTGGAATATCTGTAAAGCTCCTCGTCTATTGCGGATATACGGGCGCCGAACCTTTCGGAAACAGCTTGCTTCAGGTCGCTTGTGCCGTAAATCAACGCTTCCGTCGGTGTGTAAGCGGCAGTCTCGGACAGCAGCAACGCCTTATCGTCTCTGCCTGTAAACTGGCAGGCGGAAAAGGTGCCTGTAGATACGTCCGCATAAGCGGCACCGCATCCGTCTCCGGTGGAATATACGGATAAAATGAAATTATTTTTCTCTTTGGGCAGATAATCTCCGTCAGTAACCGTGCCGGGGCTTATTACTCTTATTACCTCACGGCGCACAATACCTTTAACGCTTTTGGGGTCCTCCATCTGCTCGGCAACAGCAACTCTGTAGCCTGCCTTAATAAGACGGTGGATATAGCTGTCCGCCGCGTGAAAGGGAATACCGCACATAGGTGCTCTTTCTTCCTCCCCGCAGTCTCTTCCCGTAAGTACAATATCCAGCACCTTGGACGCAGTTATTGCGTCCTCGTAAAACATTTCATAAAAATCCCCCAGCCTGAACATAAGTATACAGTCGGGATTCTCTTGTTTTACCTGCAAGTATTGCTTCATCATGGGTGAGAGAGCCATATCAGATTTTCTCCTTTCGTTTTAAGGCGGGTCTTTTGGCGCATAAGAAATTTTCGTTCGGGGGGCAGTAGGTTACTACAGCTCCCCACTCTCGAAAATTCCTTCTGCATCCAAAACTCCTCGCCTTTCGGCGTGGGTATTGTGCGGATTTCAGGGGTGATTTTTCGTGAAACACCCTCAGCATCCTAAAAACCTTTTTTGGGGGTATCTTTTATTAGTGGCATCCGCCGCAGGCAGAGCAATCGCCGCCGCAGGAATGTTCGCTTTCGGGAATAATTCTGTGCTGGATCTCGCTGTTAAGGTGGTTGAGCAATTCGTTAAGCTCGTTTTCAGCGTTTGCCAGAGCAACCATCACGGGGTTAGCCATAACCTCTTCGTAAAGCTCCTTGAGACGTGCGTCGATCTGCTTAAGCAGCTCCTCGTCGGGATTTTCGTCTGCAGATGCCTTTTCGAATACCATACGCTGTACGGTGTATTCGTTTATTTTGGTGGAAAGAGTTTCGTCGTTATCGAAGTTTTCCTTTGCCGCTTTGTAGTTGAGCACTACCTCGTCCTGCTCAATAGCGTCTGCCAATGCGATAATTGCGTTTTTTGTGTTCTCGTTCATTTTTTTATATTTCCTTTCGGTTTATATTACTTTTCCTTTAAGTCCGTAAGCCTTTGCCTCGGTAATCTCCACGTTAACAAACTGTCCTGCAGGGACATCTCTGTCAAAGGTTACGATTTTGTTCTGTGAGCTTCTGCCCTCATTCTGCCCGTGGGACAGCACCTTCACTGTCTGACCCAGATATTTTTGGCTCTTTTCCGCGCTTATCTCGTCCTGTGTGGCGGAAAGCAGCCGGAAGCGGCGCACCTTTTCCTCGTGGGGTATCTGGTCAGCCATCGTTGCGGCAACCGTGCCGGGTCGGGGTGAATAAATAAAGGTATATATCATATCGTATTCCGCCGCTTTTATAAGGGATACCGTATCCTCAAATTCCGCTTCCGTCTCTGTAGGGAAACCGCAGATTATATCGGTGGTAACCGCAATATCGGGCATAGCGTCCTTTATTGCAAAAAGGGTGGAAAGATATTTCTCGCGGGTATATTTTCTGTTCATGGCTTTAAGTATACGGTCGTTTCCCGCTTGAGCAGGCAAATGGAAATGCCGTGCAATAGTTTCGGGATGCTCCTTCATCACCGCAATAAGCTCTTCCGACGCGTCCTTGGGGTGGCTTGTCATAAAACGGATTCTGTAATCCCCGTCAAAGGATGCCGCCTTGTCCAGCAGATGAGGGAAATCCATATCACCCTTATAGCTGTTTACGTTCTGACCCAGCAGGGTTATATCCTTACAGCCGTTTTCAACAAGGGCTTTTACCTCATTCAGCACGTCTGCGCTGTTACGGCTTCTTTCTCTTCCGCGGACGTAAGGTACCACGCAGTATGAGCAAAAGTTATTACATCCGTACATAATGGAGACCCACGCCTTGTAATCAAAGCTTCTCAAAACGGGGGTGTTTTCCGCAATAACGCCAAGCTCATCGTGCTTGAGTCCCGAAACGAAATACTGTCTTTTTCCTTTCGTGAGGGTTTTATACAGCATTTCCGCCAGCAGATGGTTTTTGTCCGTACCGAAAACAAGATTAACGTAGGGATAACTTCTTTCAAGCTGTTCTCTGCGGTATTCCTGCTGTGCCATACAACCGCACACCGCAATAATCGAATCCGGCTTGCGCTCCTTGAACTTTTTATATTGTCCCGTGCCGGAAAGTGCCCGCTTTTCCGCGTGCTCTCTTATGGCGCAGGTGTTTATTATAACAAGGTCAGCCTCCTCCTCGTTTTGGGTAGGAGTATATCCGCACAGCACCGCAATTCCTGCAAGACGCTCTGTGTCCGCCTCGTTCTGCTGACACCCAAAGGTGCGCAAAAACACCTTGGGATTATCTGTTTTTTTATATATTATTTCTTTAACCTTTCGGGCATATTCCCACTGGGACTGTGTAACCTCGGGGGAAACGAAAATATCTGTCATTTAACTGTTCCTATAGCTGTAATATTATTTTTCATATCGGATCTGGTCTCGAAGGTGTCCAGCCTTACTCCGTCCCGTCCCGTAGAGTGGATAATTTTGTCCTCTCCCAGATATATTGCAACGTGTCCCTTGTAAAACAGCAAATCTCCCTTTCCTGCGCAGTCAAGGGATATTCTTTCAAGATTTGGGCACATATCAATATCCGCATCACGCCAGATAGGTATTCCGGCAAAGAAATACGCCATAAACGCCAGACCGGAGCAGTCTATTCCCTCATGTGTCTTTCCGCCCCAGCGGTACTGGGTGCCCAGATAGGAAAACGCCGTTTCTACGATAATATCACGGTAGTTTTCGGTCTTTGCGGGCAGGGGAGCAACACGGTTCTTATTCATATATCCCCCCGTTTTATCGGGTAAAATTACCATTCCGTATCTTTCCTCCTCGTGAGGAACACCGAAATCCACCACGCTTCCCTTGGGGAAGGTCATTATGGGCTCGCGGAAATTTTCGGGTGTAGGAAGCAGGTCTGCGAAAGGGTATTTTACCACAAAACCGCCTTTTTGTAAAGCAGGGCAAATATCAGTTTTTTTAACCCAGCCGGTATATCCGTAATCTGTAACTATTTTATAAAAATCAAAAAACTCGTCTTTAATTTCACATTCGTTGCCGAAAAGCGCTTCGTCCGTATGCTCGCTCTTCAGGTCGGGCGAACGGTATATGTGCGCAATGGGAACGCAAACCGTATACATACAAAAACCTCATTTCAAAAAATTACTACGTTTTATTCCCCTTCCTTTTGCAAAAACTATATTACCGAAAGGAAGTGAACAACTATTAAAAAATTAATATCTGTTTTTGTTTTGCTTTTTCTTTTTCCCTTTTCCGCTTTTGCCTCCTCGGGCTGGTACTTCAAATCGGGTGAAGGACAGCCCGTCGTATACGGCGGTGAAAAATGGGTTACCGAAAAAGGAGCGCTGTTTATGGGAAAGGAGGGGGATAAAAAGGTTTATCTAACCTTCGATGCAGGCTACGGCAACGAATCCGTCCGCGCTATTGCCCAAACCTTAATGGATATGGACGCAACCGCCGCCTTTTTTATTCTCCCCGCCTTTGTGAACACCGACGGTGAGCTTATTAAAACCCTCGATTCCAAGGGATATTTTATTTGCAACCATTCATATTCCCACGGAGATATGTCGGTGGTCTCTTCAGAAAAGCTAAACAGCGAGCTGACCTCGGCGGAAAAGCATCTTTTTGAAAAGACCGGCGTAACAATGAAAAAATACTTCCGTCCCCCCGAGGGAACCGTGTCCCCTCAAATGCTGGATAACGCCACCGCTTTGGGATATAAAACCGTTTTCTGGTCCTTTGCCTATGCGGATTGGGATAACTCAAAGCAAAAGGACCCCGAATGGGCGTACCAAAAGATAATGTCCTCACTCCACGATGGAATGGTGCTTCTTCTCCACCCCAATTCCGTAACCAACGCCGCCATTCTTTCCCGTCTTATCACCGATATACGGGCAAGAGGGTATGAATTCGGCACGCTGGACGAATTATACAATTCTCAATACGGAGTTTATTCCTCGGAAAGTTCCGGTTCGTAAGCCTCTGCTTCAACGGGAGCCGCCTTTTTGTCCTTATAATAGCGGAACAGTATATAACCCAAAAGCAGGGCAACCGACAGTATGCTTACAACAAAGGATATATGCTGAACTGCAGTGCCCGAATAGGTGATATGCACGGTGCCGTCCTCGGTTATACCGTTAAGATAAACGCGAATCACGTTGTTTTTTCCGTAATACGGGGTAAGTGAGGTTTCTTTTCCGCTTTCACCTGTAAAGGTAACGGAATATCCCTTGTATTTTATAAGAGGAAGATCTATATACGTTCCCATTTTCTCACCGCTTTGAATGGGAACATACATATCTCCGTTTTTCTCTTGGGTAAACTTATCGTTCACACCGTCGGTAATAATAACGTTTCCGCGGTTGTAAAGCTGTGAACGGTTTGTGCCGGTAGGCAGATATTCGCCGGTACCGATGTTATAGCCGATATTTTTATCCTTGTAATAAACGACCTTATATCCGCTTTCCTCATAATCGGCGTAAATGTTGTAGCGGGGGATATACACGCTTCCGAACGCGCAAATTCCCGCAATACACACAATGCTTGTGAATATCCGCACGTCCTCTTTTTCAAGGCGGGTGGAATACTCAGCCGTTGCCAGCGCCAGAAACAGAGTGGCAAACAGCATTATTCGCCAAGGGAACTGTATTGTTCCCACCAGCTTTTGGAGAAGCTCGCTTTCCCAGGGGAAAACGTTACACATCAAAAGCAGGCATACGTTTGCGGTAATAAAATAGATATCTCCCGAGCAGAATTTGGCTTTTCTCAACGCAAAAAGTCTGAACACCACAAGTATAAGCGGCAGATAGCCAATACCGTTGGGTATCCACGGGTCGTTGGTAACGCTGAAATTAAACAGCGAGAAAAGCTGACGCAGAGTCATACTTCTCTGCTCAAGAGTACCGAATATGGTGGCGCTTGACCCGTCTGTGGAAAGGAACTTGGTGTCCGCCAGCTGCTCCAGCATGGGGAACAAGAACGAAGCCGAAATAAAAGCGAAAACAACGGCGCAAGCGCAAATTCCCAATATCTTTTTGGGGTTTTTAACCAGCTTGACGCAGTGAAGCAACGCATATACCAGCAGGAAAAAGGCTGTCATAACGCTGGTAATAAGATGGCAAAACAGTATTGCCGCCAGACCTATGGGCAGGTAATACCAGTATTTCCCTTTTTCGTTGATAATGCTGTGCAGTCCGAGGAAAGCCAACGGCACAAAGATAAACGCCTGCATCTCACCAACGGCGGCACGGGTAAATACGTCCACCGCAAAGTAAGAGGATACCGCATAGGTAAATGCAAAGCAGACTGCCGCGCTTTTTTTAACAAACATCCTTTTACCGCAGTAATACGCCATAAGCACGCAGGCGCACAGACAAATTATCATAAACGCCTTGTATGCCAAAGGCATAGGCACGCCCATAAGTATAAGAAGGGCTGGGATTATAAGGAACAGGTCTCCGTAAAACATAGGGGACGCATATCCGTATCCGTCAAAAACGAAATAATACAGCCTTGCAGGGATATTTCCTGCGTCTATTTCCTGCGCCAACGCTTCCATTCGTGTCATATGGAAGTATACGTCGTGTCCCAAAAAGGTCTGCACGTTGCAAAGGGGGATAATTATTCCCGCAACAAGAAGCAGGCATATAAGTATTATTATATAGTGGTTGCAAATAAAGCTTTTTACTTTTTCCATTTTTTCTCTTAAAACAAAATACTGTCGCTGTCGCAGGCAATAAGCCCCGTTTTTCCGCAAAGCCGTTTTGCCTTGCTTCTGTCGTAATTATACGAAAGCACTCCTGCAAATCTTGTCTTTTTTTCGGGTGTTATTATAATACCCACGTCGTTATACACGTCGTCAAGGTCGCCAACCTTAAGATAAAGCTGTGCGTCCCCGAAAATATATCTTCCCAATCTCTCATAGCACCTTTGCTTGCCCAGCATCTCCATTGCTTTGGGGTGCTTTTTAAGCCTCTCCATAACCTTACAGCAATCATCAAGGGTGGTAAGATTATCAATACCGCTTTCTCTGGTCTTAAAATCCATCATCTTTCGGGCAAGAACAGTGTTCTCACAGCCGATATCCTTAATATGGGCGTTTATGCTTTCCATTCCTGCCTGCTTTATAAGAATATTGGTTGCGGTGTTGTCCGAAAACGCTATCATAAGGGTAAGTGCGTGGGAGAGGGAAATTTCTTTTACCTTTAATTCGGTAATAATGCTGGTGCCCACCATATCCTTACGGGTAACGGACAGGGTAGTATCCTCTTTATCAAGGTAATAGGAAAGGATGAACAGCTTTATTACGCTGGCAGAGGGAAACACCTTGTCTGCGTTGTGGGAGACAATTATCTCCCCCGTGTCCATATCTTTTACAAAAACGGCGTTGTCAGAACAAAGATATTCATTTATCACGGTTTCATCACCTTCCGCGCCACAAAAAATTATATTTTCCCATTATCTATACTATTATATCATTTTTAATAAATAAATCAACATAAAATTTCTTATTTTGCTTGTTTATTTCACACTTTTCCGCCCCTTTTTGGGTTTATACTTTTGTGTGAACAAAACGTAAAGGAAAAAGAAAAAATGACCAAGTCAACCGTAACCAGATCCCTGCGCCCGTTTTTATTGGGCTTGCTTTCGGGCGCCTGCCCGTTGTACGGCGGAGTCTACCCTTTCGGCACGGCGTTACTCTGCGGAACCGATGAAAATATCATTCCCTGCTTTATCGGTGCCTTTATTTCCGCCTGCCTGTTCGGGTCATACCGCCTTGTAACCGCATCTGCCGTGGTGTATACCGCCGCAATACGGCTTTTGTTCCGAAAAAGAAAGCACACTCTGTTAAGATGTTTGCTTTTGTCTCTTGCATATTCGGTTCTTCTTGCCGTTACCCTTGTTTTACGGGGCGGACAAGCAGTTGATAATCTGGTGCTCACACTCTGCGCCGTTCTGTTTCCGCCGTTTATTTCCGTTTTTGTGTTTTGTAAAGACAAAAACGTGTTTTTCGATTCGGTTTACATACTTTCTCTGGGGCTGGTATTGTGCCGTGCCTTTACTCCGCTTTCGGTTTACGGCGTTCCCGTGGCAACAGCGGCTGCTGTGCTGTTTACATCAATAGTTTCAACCAAAAAAGGCTTTCCCCTTTCCGGCGCGGCAGGGTTTATATACGGTATTGCAGGGGGGATATATTCCATACCCGTAACGGGAATATACGGTCTTGTCCACGGGCTTTTCTGCGGAGACGCCCCTGTGTTTTCCCTGCTTCTGGCGTTTATGCTGTCGGTAACCGCAGGGGCGTATATTCTGTCCTTTGATATTATTCTTCCCGTTGCCGCCGCCGTATTGGCAGGAATACTTTTGTTTATACCCTTTTTGGTAAAGAAAAAGCCGTCGTCCCAAAAAGCAGTCCTCTCCTCGTCGGAGCCAAAGCTTGCATCCCTTGCCGCAGGGTTTTCCTCGCTGTCGGGTCTGTTTTTTACTATGTCGGATTTGTATTCGTCCCCCTTGCGTGACAGAGTCTATCCTGCCGTAAAGGACAAGCTGGGCGGTGTGTGCGCCTCCTGCGGCGGATGCGGTATGGACAAGGAGGATATCGCCGCATATCTCACCTCTCTGTGCTGTGAGGGAAAAACGGTCCTGCCTGAGGAATTGCCTTTTTCTCTCCGTGAAAAATGCCCGAGTTACAAGGAAATTTCTTTAATTCCCACAGAGTGTGCGGCGGAAAGCTTTGCCAAGGATAAAGAGACCTTTGCGGATTTCGGAAACCAGTACAAATGCTTTTCGAATATGCTTGCCGTCTCTGCCAAGGAGGCGGAAAACGAGCTTGCGGAGGACGATGCCGCCGTGCCAAAGGTGGAAAACGCACTTAACGAAAACGGGGTGTATTTTGAAAAGGTTCGGGTTACCGGCGTGCGTATGCGTAAGGTGGAGGTGTTCGGCGTTCAGCCCGACAGCATCCGTCTTTCCTCAGGGGATTTTTCCCGTGTTATTGCCCGTGCCGTCGGCAGATGCGTCTGTCCGCCCGAGTTTGTTTTGTGCGGTGAAAAGGTTACCGCCGTATTCAACACAGTGCCTGCTCTGCGCACCGAATCCGTAAAATTGGTTACCGCTAAGGACGGGGAAACGCTGTGCGGAGACACCGTAAGTATGTTTGAAAACGGAAACGGATATTTTTATTCACTTGTTGCCGACGGAATGGGAAGCGGCAGAGAAGCCAATATGGTGTCCCGTCTTGCGTCGTTATACCTTGAAAAAATAATAGGTGTGGGCGGCGATATGAATTCAGCACTCCACCTGCTGGGGGATACCCTTTCGCGCTCTCCGGGCGAGACCTTCACCACCGTGGATATGCTGGAAGCAGACCGTGTCCTCGCCCGTGCAAAAATAGTAAAAGCAGGGGCACCGCCAAGCTTTTTACTGCGTGGGGACAAGCAGTATATTATAAAATCCCGCACACCGCCAATGGGTATAATAAAAGAGGTGGTGCCGGAGCAGACCTCCTTTTCATTAAAGAAAGGGGATATAGTTTTAATGGTGTCCGACGGGGTGGATATATCCCCGTCCGCCATAGCAAAAGCCTTTTCAAAAGGGGCGGATCTCCGTGTTGCCGCCACTACGCTTACCGAGATAAGCCGCAAGAACGGGTCGGCAGACGATATGTCGGTGTGCGCCGTAAGATTCTATTGACAACGGGGTGGTGAGGTGGTAAAATCAAAACGTAATAAATCTTTTTACAAAAGGATGTGTGTTTTTGTATGATAAAAATAGGCACCGTTAATATTGATACCTCCCACGCGCCCTCCTTTGCAGAGATATTCTTAAAGGATTCCCGTGCCCGCTATACCGCAATTTATAACGATTCCTTCCGTACCGAGGAGGAGGTTAATAATTTTGTGGAAAGGTTCGGGCTGACCCACAAGTGCGCCACTTTGGAGGAGATGGTTCCGCTGGTGGATATCGCTTTTATTCAGGGATGTGATTGGGATAAGCATGTAGAGACCTGCCGTCCTTTTGTGGAAGCAGGCGTTCCCGTGTTTGTGGATAAGCCTTTTTGCGGTAACCGTAAGGATATGGAAATTTTCCGCGCTTGGGCAAAGGAAGGCAAGACCATCTTAGGCACCTCTGCTATGAGATATACCTACGAGCATCAGTCCTTTTATGCCATTCCGTCGGATGAGAGAGGGGAAATAACCCATATCATCGCCACTGTGGGTGTGGACGAGTTCAACTACGCTATTCACGCTGTGGAAAGCATTACCGCGTTCCTTCCCGGCGTTAAGGCAAAATCAGTCAAGTACGTTGGCGCAGGCGTTACAGACGGCGCACCTACCGAAACCTTCTTCGTGCTTTTTGAAAACGGTGTTTCCGCCACCTACCACGTGCGTATGAAGGGTTGGCAGCCCTCCACCCTCACCGTTATCACCACCAAGACCACATACGTTTATAAGATAGATTCCTCCAAGGTTTACGAGGCTATGCTTAACCAGTTCTGTGACTATATGGAGGGCAAGGAAAGCCTTATGGCTCCTCTTGAGGATATGCTCACCTCTATCGAGATAATGCTGGCAGGCAAAATGTCCCGTGAAAACGGCGGAATTGACGTTGACCCCAACAATATTCCCGAGGATTACGCAGGATTTGACGGAAAGGCGTTTTGGGACGAATACAGCGCCGCACAGCGCAAATAGCCGTGGGGCTGTTCATTCAGCTTTGTTTATACAGTTTCCTTGCTTAGACTTGGCTACAGACGTTAGCTTGGAGGGAACAAAAAAGCACCGATTTTTTCGGTGCTTTTTATTTTTGTATTTTTGTTATCTTCTTTGCCACCTTGTTAAGACCGGTAATAACGGTATCGGTGGTGAAGCGTATGCGCTTTTTGGGGTTTTCGCTGTTAAGGACGGTAATGTTTTTATAAATGCTGTCCAGATCCTCAATGCCGTTTTCAAACACACGGTTAAGAATTCCTCTTGCCCGCTCATATCCCGCTTCCATCATATTGTCAATGTTCTCACGGGTAACTACAAAGGAATTTTTTGCACGGGCAGGGTCGGGGAAGAATATTTTAATAATCTTGTTGTCAAAATATTCATCCTCAAAGGTATACCAGCAATCATCAAAATAAATGCAGATAATATAATCAAGCTTGTGCTGCATGAGGGGATAAACAGGCACGTCGTCAACCAAGCCGCCGTCAAAATAACTGTAGTTCTCAATCTTTACGGGGTGGTTGAACATAGGCAGCGCAATACCGGCGCGCAGATATTTTCTTGTGTGGGGTCTCACCGCGTTCATGGAAACGTAGTTTACCTTCATGGTGTTTATGTTAAGGACGGTGGTATACATCTTGCATACCAGCTTGTCCTCGGGAGACGCAAGGTTTGTAATAATGTTCTGCAGCTTCTCACCGCGGAGCAGCTTCATTACAAACATGCTCTCGTCGCCTTCGCAAAAGCCCTTCCACATCTCCTCTGCTTTTTCCAGCTTGTTGGTGGCGTATGCATATCCGTTAAGAGCGCCAATAGAAGCACAGCTTATATATTTGATGTTTTCCACGGGAATTAGTTCACGTATCGCCTTAAGTGCGCCAACCTGATATGCGCCCTTTGCGAATCCGCCTGCCAGAACTATACCTATATTCATGCTTCCGCGCCCCCTTTCTATATAAAAATATGCACAGCACAACGCCTTATTATAACTCTAATAAAAAACAAAGTCAATAATATGTTTTCCCAATACCAAAAAAAGGTTACCGCTTTTTCGCGGTAACCTTTATGTAACGGGATTATTTTAATTCGTCAAGTATTTCCAGCGTTTCTTCCATATCCGTCTGCGCCTTGTCCGCAACCGCTTCAAAACGGGAAGCGTAGTTGGGGTCAGTGTTAAAGAAAGCAGAGCCGACTCCGCCCCAGCCGTAGATATAACCCAGGTCAAACACACGGGAATCAAAGATTATATCAAGCATTCTGCCGGACTCATCGTCACGGGTGGCTTGAAGCTTAAGGGTGCGGTCGTAGTATTCGGGTGTAACCTTGTTCTTGCTCATTGCGCCCAGCGCCTCTATAACCAGACCAAGGTCCTCCACGTCGGGAGTGTTAAGAGGAATAGCCAGAGAGGAGGTCTGGTGGTAGGATACCGAGTGATAATATCTGTCCTGCTCGGGGTTGCCCTTGGGAATGGGAAGCATACCGAAATCGTCCTCCATTGCGCGGAACGCGGTAAGATTCATCAATCCGCCCATGTAGAACAGCTCTCTGCCGTCGGTAAACGCCTTTACAACCGTTGCCTCAAACACGTTGGGATATCCCTTTCCGGAAAATCTGCCGCCGTCTGCAATCATAACCGTGTTGTTGTCGCCGTAGAACGAGCTTATCTGCGAAAGAATATCAAACATACTCTCGGTCTGGAAGGAAAGGTAGGGCATATCGTCTGCATCCTTTGCGGCGATCTTCTCACCGGATGCCAGCGCGTGTACGTAGATGTTGTAAAGCTCGGTGCCCAGCGCCCAGGTGTCAAACTCGTCCAGCGTTCCGTCACCGCTGCTGTCATAGGTAACGCCCTTGCAGATGGATATAAAGTTATCCATGTTCCACTCGTCGTTATCTACCATATCGTAAAAATCATATTCGGCGGCAAGCTCGCCTGCAAGACGCTTGTTAAAGAATACTATCCAGGTCCCGTCGTTATCCTGAGTGTTTATATCGCCCATGGCAACGAACAGGCTTCCGTTAAGGGAAAGGTCGTTAACCGCCTGCTGGTCCCACCAGGGGTTGGAAAGGTCGATCGTATCAATATCCGCAAGGTCAACGTACAGCCCGTTTATCCAGGAGCCTGCGGTGTATATAATGTTATCAAACAAAATATCATAAGCCGCACTTCCGCTGGCACCGGATGCTATCTGGTCCTGTATTATCTGGTTTAATTCGGTCTGTGCCCCTGCCTTTATATCACCGGTAAGCACACAGTTGTATCTTTCTTCAATAACACGGCGCACCTCTGCTTTTGCAACGTCCACCGCAGAAGCCGTGTCCTCAGAGTAATTCTCCCTCTGGATTATCTCACCGCCAAACCCAAGAATACTTCCGCTTCCGTTGGCGTTCCAGTCTCTGCAAAGAATACGTATAACTCTGCCGTCAAGGTCCTTAACGGGCAGGTCTGCACCGTATTCCGTATCTCCAACGCTAACGTCGGTAACGCTTTGCTCGCCTGTATTGTCATTACACGCAGCAAGCACCGCACACAGCATAAGGGCTATAAGTATAAACGATATCGTTCTTTTCATTTCGTCCCCTCCAAAACGGTTTTGTGTAATTATATTATATATGTAAACAAAACAAATGTCAAGAAAAGTTACGGTGTTTCGATAACTGTAGGGGAGGGGTTTAACGCTTTGCGTTCCCCTCCCGCAAACTGTTCGCACCACACTAATGTCAACAATTAACCGAACCAACGTCCTGAAGTGAGAAATTCACCCATACAAACCGCTGCTTGCGGGTTTCGGGTAACACATTTGGATGCAGAATGAATTTTCGCTAGCGGGAGCTGTAGTAACCTACAGCGAGCGACGCGAAAATTTATACAAAAGCGCAATTAAAAAATGAAATCCGACGAAGGCGGATTTCTACAAAAAAGAGCTGACTCACACTCGATTGAGTGAAAGACAGCTCTAATTTACTTTTTATTTATTCTGCGCTTTTGGTTCTGCGCCGAATGTGCACGCGAAACGAATTATGCGCGCTTTTTGATTACTACTGCGGTACCAATGAGTGCAACGAGTGCAAGTGCAGCGATAACGAAGATGCCTGCGTCACCGGTCTGAACTGCAGCTTCAACTGCGAGAGAAGCGCCTTCGCCTGCAACGTCAGCAACTTCGGGAGTCTCGTAGGTGTAGCCGAGAAGCTCGTCATTGGAAAGCTGGAAGTTGATGAGACCGCTTGCGGTATCAAGAACCTTGAAGGTAAGGGTGATCTCGATCTTATCGCCTGCGTTGAGAGCATCATCCTTGTTGGTGGTGCCGGGAGCGCCGATAAGGAGACCGTAGCCTTCTTCATCAGTTTCACCGAGGTAGAAGATGGAAGAATCCTTCCAGGAATCTGCGCCTGCGGTTACGAGAGTGCCAAGATCTTCTTCTGCGGGAAGAACGGGAGTTACTTCGTTAGCGTCATAGAAGAGGTTGAAGATAACCTGTGCAAGGTTAACGTCCTTAAGAGCCTCGATGGTAACCTTAACCTGGAGATCCTTGCCTGCTTCCCAGCCGTTTTCAACGGAAAGGGTGGTCTTGTAAGCGGGATCTGCGGGAGCGGTGCCCATAAGAGAGGTGTCAGCTTCTTCCTTGTCGGAAACAACGATCTCACCGAGAGCGATATCTGCTACGTTAACGGTTGCATCGTTATCTACGTACCAGAGGAGCCAAGGATGGTTGCCGTGAGGAGAAGTTTCGTTAAGCTCGGGAATTGCAGGATAGTACAGAGTACCGGTGTTAACGCCCTGCTTACGCTCGAGGCATACGAAGTAGTCAAAGCTGCCGTCAGCGGTAACTTCGTCTACGTCTACGGAGAATTCATATACGGTCTTGCCGTCTACAACCTTTGCAACTGCGTTAAGAGTGGTGTTTTCGATGTTAGCACCCTTGTTTTCAGTGGTAGAGGTGTTGTACTTAGCTGCGGTGGTAAGAGTTCCGTCGGGAGCGAGAACGAAATCATAGAAGCTGGAGTATACGGTAGCTTCATCGTTGTCTCTGAACCAGATACGAACCTTGATGTTCTTAGCTTCGCCGTCAACTACTTCGTGAACGCCGTCAAGAACAAGTGCGCCGTAAAGCTTGGTGTCGTCAGCACGGAGCTGATACTTGTAAGAGAAGGTGGGGATCTCAGCGCCTTCAGATACTTCTTTAAGAGTAGGATACTGCCAAGAACCGTTCTTGCCGGAAACCTTGGTCCAGCCCTTGCTGTTCCAACCGGTATCGGTAAGGTCGCCGTCTACGGTGATCTTTTCTACGATAACCTGAGGACCGTCGTTAACGATGGTCTTAACTGCTTCGTAAACTTCGATTTCATTGATGAATGCGAAGGTGCCGCCGAGCTTAATTTCAACCTTAACGTAACGGCCGCTGCCGGAAAGGTTAGCTTCGGTCCAGTAAGCAGTGTCTTCAACAGTCTGAACGGGAAGTTCAACTGCTTCACCATAGGTCTCGCCGTCATCAGAAACGGAAACCTTGATGTATTCGGGAGCAGGGATACCGGAACCGGTGTTGTTAACGGTGTTGAGTCTTACAGAGTGAAGATCGGTAACCTTGCCGAGGTCGATAACAACGGTACCGAGCTTGTCGGGAGCGTTGATAACGGAAGCGTCATCACCGTTGCAGTAGAAGCCGAACCATTCGTTGCTATCGTAAGAAATAGAATCCTTAGCAGCGCCGTCGGTAAGCTTTGCATAGTAAGCAGCACGCTCGCCGCAGCCGGAAAGGGTATAGGTCTTGTTAAGAGCAACGTTGTCACCCTTGGTGATAACAACGGTGCCGCCGTTTCCGCCTTCAGCGGGAACGTTAATGCCGAGAGAAACACCGGTAAGAGCGCCGGAGGTAGCTGCGAGGGTTGCCCAATCGGTGCCGTTAATGGTGATCTTATCGCCAACAACTATTCCGGCAAGTACAGCAGCGTCATCTGCGTTGCCTGCAACTTCGGAAGAGGAGAAGCTGAGATTGCACATGAATGCGATAGTGTTTTCACCGAGAGTCCAGGTCTCGTATTCGGATGTACCGGATGCTTCGGTAGCGGTTACAACGTAAGCCTTAGCTGCGTCGTCCCAAACTGCCAGAACCTTGTACCACCAGGTAAACCAAGGGCCGCCTATCTTGTCGGGAATGGTAGAAGCGGTGTCGGAAACAGCCATAACGATGTGACCTGCGGAAAGAGCAGTAGAACCAAGATCGCCACCAAAGTTGGTATCGGTCCAGTCATAGTAGTTAACTACGTCTACGTTAAGGGTCTTTGCTTCGGGAGCTGCGGAAGGAGCTGCGCCCCAAACTTCAAGTTCCTGACAGAAAATGAAAGGACCGCTTCTGGTGATTGCGTACTTAACGTAACGAGCCTCAACTGCAGAAGCTGCAGTCATGGTGAATACGTAGTTGTATGCGCCGCCTTCACCCCAAGTGGTGATAGCTTCGGTCTTAGCGACGTCGGTAGTGCATTTAACTGCAGTCCAGTTTTCGCCGTCTACGGATACGCTCATGTCGATGGAAGCGGGTTCGGAAATACCGTCTTTGCCGCCGTATGCGTAGAACTTGAAGGATTCAACGCTTGCAGCAGCTTCAAGGTCAACAACGATCTCGATATCTGCGCTGGACCAGCCATTGAACATGCCTTCGCCATAGTAAGTGCCGCTTATGTCGCCGTCGGTAAGAACAACGTCAGCCTTGGTGCTTACTTCCCACTTTGCATCCCAATGCTTATAAAGACTTTCAGTGGGATAAGTGTAGGACTTACCTGCTGCCAGGTTAACGGATTCTTCTGCGCTTACTGCAAGTCCGAATGCGGAGCAGAGCGAAAGAACCATTACCAAGCTGAGCACAAGAGATAATGCTTTTTTCATTTGTTTTTCTCCTTTTATGTATTTTTAATTTACATAATGTTTCAGGGCGAGGATAATACACCCATTGTCATGTAGACATAATAACACAGCGGCTTTAATTTGTCAACGCATTTGAAACAGTTTTGTAATAATTTTTCGCCTTTGTTTACAAAAAAACAGTTGACAAAACCCTTTACTTGTGTTATATTTCTATTTGCACCTTTACGGAGAGATGTCCGAGCGGTTTAAGGAGCTGGTCTTGAAAACCAGTGACCCGGCAACGGGCCGTGGGTTCGAATCCCACTCTCTCCGCCAAAAGACAATCACCCCAAGAAACCTTCGGTTTCTCGGGGACCCCGAAAAAAGACCACCCCACAATGGCAAACGGCAAAAGATTTACAATTTAATTTCCTACGGAGAAGTACTCAAGTGGTGAAGAGGCGCCCCTGCTAAGGGTGTAGGTCGGGTAACCGGCGCGAGGGTTCAAATCCCTCCTTCTCCGCCAAAACGAAAAGCAGGCTTAATGCCTGCTTTTTCGTTTTGGCAGATACGAGAGGATTTGAACGGGTCGGTGTTGAATGACTTGCCGGTGGCAAGTCAGACCCGACCCTGACCGAGCCCGCAGGCGAGAATTCAAATCCCGGGCAAAAAGCTTTAGCCAAACAAAGAAAGAGAGAACGCCTGTCCTTTTTGTTTTGGCTGATACGAGAGGATTTGAACGGGTTGGTAGGCGAGAATTCAAATTCCTCCTTCTCCGCCAAACATAAACCGCAATGCTGATACAAAGGGATTGTGGTTTTTGTATTTTGTGTTATAATTAAGAAAAAAGGAGGAGCCGACATGCACTTTGATTTTTTGAAAGAATTATTTTCAAAATATGTTGTTGAAATTTGTTTTGAAAAAGATGTAGAAACCGTCTATATAAGAAACAGTCTGTTTGATTTCCCGATAGTGGTGCACTATTTCCCTGATGATTACTACAAATATCTTTTGTTTTTTGCGACACAACATAGAGATACATCTTCAAAAGACGATTTGATAAGCTATATTTCCTCTTTTATAAATGCAGAAAAGGCTGCTATTGAATTTTACAAAGACGGGATGAACCGTTTTGGTGGCGAGATTGAGACTGCTGCTTTGGATGACTTGACTTACAATTCTTTGAGGCTTAAGTTTGGTTATCATGATCTTAAAGATTTTACGTTTAGCGTAAGGGCGTGGGACAAAAGATTTTGTTTTGATGCCCATTTTGAAACAGATGATTCCGGCAATGTAACCATTGTGAAAAAATTGTATCATAATTAGGGTTATTAGCCAAAGAATAACGTAATCTTGATAAAATATTGCGGTTATTACTTTTTTGTGATATAATACTTTTTAGAAGGATGGTTGCAACTGCTGTTTAACACAAAGGCTATTGACGAGGTTACTTTTAAAAAACACAGAAATCTTTGCGGCCGTATCAGACGAATGTTAATTGCAAGCTGTAAAACTCTTAAAGGAAATAATATATGAAAAGAATCGTATTTTTTGTTCTGTTGCTTGTTTTTGTTATGAACAGTCTTACGGGCTGTATAATTATCCCTCAATATAAACATTTCAAAATTGATGCCGACACGGTTTCTTCCATAGAAATATATGATCTGTGCAAGGTGGATACTTATGAGAGCTATTTTCTGGAAACCGAGGAATCGGACTACACCATACCCGAAGAAAAAGTTTCCGATTTCTTGAAAGACCTTTCGGATATCCGATTTTCCGACCATATTTTTATTGTGCTTGCCGCGGTGGATCCCAGTTTCAGCTACGATACGTGGACGGTTCGCATTAATTATTCTGACGGCTCCTTTGAGCTGCTTTCCTGCGACGGTTACGGACAGAGCTTTGACGAGAACGGTACCAAAATAAATTCACACCATTATGGCTGTGATAATGATGAGTGGAACGAATTTCTTAAAAAATACATTCCAAAAGAAATATTCAGCCACGCACACACAACCGAATCTCTCCGCGCCGAGGAACAGACGATTAAATAATCAATTTTTCTTGTCTTTTTGCATTTACTGCTGTATAATATCCCTGACACATACTTCACTATATATAATAGGAGGATTTTATGGAAAACATAAGAATACAAGACGATCTTTATATGTTTGTCAACCAAGAGACTCTGGAAAAGCTGGTCATTCCCGATGACAAGCCCTGCGCAGGCGGCTTCAACGCCCTTGCGGACAGCGTTGAAAAAATAATGATGGGCGAATTTGAGGCTATGGCTGAGAGCAAGTCTTATCCCAACGAGTATCTTAAGAGAGCTTGCGAATTGTACGCTATCGCAAAGGATGCTGACCGTAAGGAGCAGCAGGGTATTGCTCCCGCGCTTAAAGCGCTGTCTGTTCTTGACGAGGTAAAGACTCTGGGCGATTTCAGCCGTTTGTACAAGACTCTGTCTCTTAACGGAATTCCCACTCCCGTCAGCATCGGTGTTGATACCGATATGAAGAACACCAAGCGCCGTCTGGTTTATATTCAGGGCGCAGGCGTTATTCTGCCCGACGCATCCTATTACAAGCCAGAAATGGCTGCACAGAAAGCACAGCTTTTGGGTATCTGGTCAAACGTTGCGAAGGCCGTTATGGCAAAGACCGACCTTGACCCCGAAAAGCAGGAGCAGTACGTTAACGACGCACTCCGGTTTGACGAAATTCTGGGCGGACTTGTAAAGACTCAGGAAGAATGGTCCAGATACGTTGAGATGTATAACCCCATGGATACCGCAAAGGTAGCCGAGATGCTGTCTACCGTAGAGCTTAACTCTGTTCTTACCGACCTTTTCGGCAAGGTGCCCGAAACCGTTGTTGTTACCGAGCCCAGATTCTTCGGCGCTTTTGCAACCGTGCTTAACGAGGACACTCTTGAAGCATACAAGCACTGGGCATACGTTACCGGGCTGCTTCGCGCCTGCAACTTCCTTTCCGAGGAGCTGCGTGATATGGGCGGTATGTACAGCCGCGCTCTTATGGGCGTTGCAAAGATGCAGTCTATTGAAAAGTTTGCATATAACCTTGCTTCCGGTATATATTCCGAGCCCGTTGGTATCTATTACGGCGAAAAATACTTCGGCGAAGAAGCAAAGAAGGATATTACCGAGATAGTTTATCAGATAATAAATAAATATAAGGAACGCATCAAGACCAACGAGATACTCGGTGAGGCTACCCGTGAAAAGGCTATCCTCAAGCTTTCCACCATGGGTGTTAAGATGGGTTATCCCGACAAGGTGAGAGCAGTATACGAAAAAATGGTATTTGATACCGACGCTTCTCTCTTTGATATAGTTCTTTCTCTTAAGGCTGTAAGAGAACTGGATTCGCTCAGCAAGCTGGATATGCCTACCGAGCCCGAAAACTGGGCAATGCCCGGCCATATGGTAAACGCCTGCTACGATCCTTTCGTTAACGATATAACCTTCCCTGCGGCTATTCTGCAGGCTCCCTTCTATTCTCTCAAGCAGACCAGAAGTGAGAATTTGGGCGGTATCGGCGCGGTTATCGGCCACGAGATCTCCCACGCATTTGACTCAAACGGTGCAAAGTGCGATGAAAACGGTAACATCAACGATTGGTGGACCGAGGACGATTTCAAGCGCTTCGAAGCAAAGGTACAGCAGATGATAGAGCAGTTCGACGGTATCGAGCTTCCCTGGGGCAAGGTAAACGGCGCCTTTATCGTAAGCGAGAATATGGCAGATAACGGCGGTATGTCCGTAACTCTGGATATTATGGCAGACACCGAAAACTCATCTTATACCGAGTATTTCTCCAACTGGGCAAGAGTATGGTGCCAGAAGGCACGTCCCGAATATCAGCAGATGCTTTTGTCTGTTGACGTTCACGGTCCCTGCCTCCTCCGTGCTAATATGCCTCCCAGAAACTTCTCCGAATGGTATTCCGCTTTTGACATCAAGGAAACCGATAAGATGTATCTCGCCCCCGAAAAACGTATAGTAATATGGTAAAAATAGGAGCGCGTTCATTCGGCGCAGAAAGCACCCCAAGAAACCTGCGGTTTCTCGGGGGCCCCGCGTTCCAAAAACGCAACACGAAAAAGGACACGATTACTCGTGTCCTTTTTTTACCACTCGGGGTCAAACTTTTTTACTGTATAATCCACGCCGAATGCCTCACACAGCTCTTTAAGGGTGTAGTTACCTTTGGCATAAGCAGTGTTATTGCGGATGCCTAATATCAGGAATCCCTTTTCATCAAAGGAAAAATCCACTTCTGTGGTATATCCTCTGCTGTATTCGGGGTCGTCTTCATTTTGACCGTGGGGCGGATAAGTAATTATAAGCTTATCTCCTTCGATAACGTAGGTGAAATCCGAAGTCATGTATCCCATGCCTGCCAAAGACCAGCCGTCTGCATAATCTCCTTCGGGGATATCGGCGTAATAGGTGTAACAACGGTAATCGGAATATCCCGTGCCGTCTGCGTTGAACATATAATGATAAGTTTCCAGATTATCACTGCCTTCTTCATAATAGACGCGGACAACGTTAGTCCAAAAACCCACAATCATTTGCGCATAATCGGGTTCACTCACTTCCGGCTCGCTTGCTTCGGGCTCGCTTGCTTCGGGAACGCTGACCTCGGGAACGCTGACTTCAGGAGCGCTGACTTCAGGTTTGCTCTCCTCGGGTTTGCTCTCCTCGGGTTTACTTTCCTCAGGCTTACTTTCCTCGGGTTTGCTTTCTTCGGGAACGCTTTGGTCCTCAGATGTTTCCTCGCTAACGTCGCTTTCGCTTGCTTCCGGGAGGGCTTCCTCCTCGCTTGCTTCCGAACTCTCGCTCATATCGTTTTCACTTGTTTCCGGCAAGCTTGTTTCGGACTTGCTCACTTCCGGTATGCTATCCTCGGAAACACTGCTTTCGTTTGCGGGGGGATTATTTCCGCCAAGGCAAAGTATCAGAATAACCGCAACTGCGATACCGCACGCCACGCCGATTATGAACCATTTGTTTTTGAATAATTGCATTGCTTTCTCCGAATAATTTATTTTACAAGGTCAGCAAAGCTTGCAGGGTTAGTATTAAACTCGGTGCAGATAAAGCCGTAAGGAGTCTCAGAAGTATCAAAGGGAGAGTCTATTTTGGTGCAAACGCTCTTTAAGCAGTATCCGGTCTCAACGTCGATAAGCACCTCATAGGAATACTTTTCGGTAACGGAGGATGAGCCGCTCTGGTGTACTACGATAGAGTAGGAATAGCAGTCTCTGCCTGCAAGAGTCTCGTTGGCGTTTTTCTTCATGGTGCAGTTGGTGGCTTTGAGGTTGTATTTTGCGTAGGTGTAGATAAAGGACATTTCGTAAGGAGCGCCGCCCATAACCTCTTTGTCGCCTGCAACCCAGCCTCTGCCGTTGTTTACGTATTCATCATATTGTTTAAGAGTAGTATATTCGGGGTTCTTGATATAAACGTATTCAACACCCTCATATTTGTGGTAAGCGTTTCCGTCTGCGTCAATACCCTCGCTCAGATAATGGGTGGTACCGTTGGGGGTAACGGATTCGTATGTAATAAGGTACGCCGCGGGATGCTTTATCTCGGGAGAAAGATATCTTTCCTGAGGGAAAGGAAGCGAGCAGGCGCAAAGGGACAGACACAATGTAACCAACAGGATAGCGGTAATAAGCTTTTTCATTTTTATATATCTCCTTAAATAATATTTTTGCCCGCATATTTTAACACATTATGAACAAAAATGCAATATTTGGGAACGCGGTATTGAAATTTGTCTGGTTTTGTACTAAAATATCCATATCATTTTTTGGGGGCGTCTTGTTATGAAGAACAGCCGTCGGTATAAAAACCGTCTCAAAAACTTAATACTTCCTGCGGTGGTGTTCGGCTCTCTTTCGGGCATATTCACAGCCGTTCTGGTTATGTTATATAAATTCTGTGCAGGGAAGATAATCCACTTTTCCCGGCACGCATACGGATATATGCGCACCCATCTCTGGCTTTTGCCTGTTGCCATCGCCTTGGTTTTCTTGGCGGCGCTGGTGTATAAGACGGTGCTTACAAAGCATCCCAACGTAAAAGGCGGCGGTATACCCACCTCCATCGCACTTCTTCGGGGAATAATCTCCTTCCGTTGGGCGGTAAACCTTGTTTGGGTCTTTGTAATGTCCCTGCTGTCCTTCCTCCTCGGTGTTCCTCTGGGTAACGAGGGACCCAGCGTTCAGATGGGCACCTCTGTGGGAAAGGGCGTTATCCACCTTTTTGCCAAAAAGCAAAAGGCGTATTCCCGTTATGCAATGACAGGCGGCGCCTGCGCAGGCTTTTCCATTGCCACCGGCGCACCTATCAGCGGTATGATGTTTGCGGTAGAGGAAGCACACCAGAGAATATCTCCCATGATAATTATCGTGTCTGCCATTTCCGTGCTGTTTGCAGGTATTACCTCCTCCTTGCTTGCCCCCGTGCTGGGCGTAAGCACATCGCTGTTCGTGTTGGATTCACCGCTTAAGGTGCTTGCCGTAAAGGACCTTTGGCTTCCCCTTGCAGTGGGTGCCGTTATCGGTCTGTTTGCCGTGGCGTTCCTTAAAATGTATAAGGTAATAAATAAATTCGCAACAGGCTCCTTTTCAAAGCTCCCCTTTTATTGGCGTGTGGTTATCATTCTGTCGGTTACTTTGTGTTTCGGTATCCTTTCCTTTGATTTTATCTCTACGGGACACGAGCTGGCACTGGGTCTTTTTGATATGGAGAGGGGAGTTGCGCTTTTGCTGGCAATTCTTGTTGTCCGCACTTTCCTCACCCTTTTTGCAAACACAAACGGTCTTACCGGCGGTATTTTTCTGCCCATCATTTCTCTGGGCGCGGTGGTCAGCGCGGTCATCGGTACGGTGTGTGTAAGGTGTTTCGGTCTTTCAAGCGAATATTACACCGTCATTCTGGTGCTGGGTATTTCCGCCTGCATTTCGGGAATGATGAAAATGCCCCTCACCGCCGTCTTTTTCGCGGTAGAGGCGCTGGGCTGTTATGAGAATATCATTCCCGTAATTCTCGTTGCCGCCACAGGATATGCTATTACGGAGATCTTCAGCGTTAAGTCAATTAACGATAGCGTTATAGATGCACGAGTAAAAGCAATTTATGCCGATAAACAGCCGGTTCTTACGGATACACACGTGGTTGTGCGGGACGGCTCCTTTGCCGTCGGCAAGCAGGTGCGCGATATTTTGTGGCCCAACAATCTGTTTGTGCTTTCCATTCACCGTGAGGAGCAAAAGAACTCGTTGGTGGATGAGCACGGCGAAAAGCATATCCACCCCGGCGACACTCTCCACGTCCGCTATTCCTCGCCCGACCCTGAAACAGCGAGAGAAGAATTGTATGCAATCGTCGGCGAGCAGGCTATGAATGACGAGTTATAAGGAATAAGTTAAGGCAAAAAATTCGCGTGGAACCCACGCGAATTTTGTTTAATATCGGCGTCTTGCCATTTGTAGGGGAGGGGTCTAACGCTTTGCGTTCCCTTTCCGTTTTGGATGATCACTCTCGTTCGCTCAAACGGGATTTCAGCAGGTCGCACACGTTTACACCAAGGCTGTCCTGTGCGTTGAACAAAACGTCCACCCTTAAAAGCGGCGGAATATGCCCGTTTTCCAGCTTTGTTAATGTAGTTACGCTTATCCCCAGTAATTGCGCCGTTTTCTTTTTAGACATATTCCTTTGCTTTCGAAGCGTTTTTATGTTGTATGCAAGGTTTTTAAGCTGTATTTCGTTAATGTTTTTTCTCATTTCGTATCACTCCCGCTCACATTTTACACCTGATAGGCGTAAAAGTCAATACACCTTTTAGATGTGATGTAAAATATGCATACAAACATAAGGAGTTTGATATGAACAGAATCAGAGCGTTGAGAGAAGATAGGGACCTGAGCCAAGCAGCTGTCGCCAAAGTGTTAAAGACCACACAACAGCAATACAGCAAAATCGAAACTGGGAAAGCGGATATCAGCGGAGAAAAGCTGATACGTCTTGCAAAGCTGTATAACGTTTCCGTGGATTATATTCTCGGATTGACCGACCGCCCTCGTTAATAAAAAACAACCATCAGCCTCGTGCAGAAATCTTCTGGCAGCAGTGTAGTTTTACCCAAACTTTTTGGGTTGTGTATGTGTTTTTTCCTTGACAAACCTATCCTCTTATGCTATAATAACTCGAATTGGATCTTTAAGCCGATACGAGAGATCGGTAAGGTGCTTTAATAGCGAATTTTTTATGCGGCAAGGGGAAACTGCGCCCAGTTGAAAAATGCGAAAAAAGTTGTGCCTTGCCGAAAAAATGCGGTGAGGCTTTTTGTTTATTTCGAAAAACGCGAGGAGCTTGAATAATGGAAATCAAAGCAAAGGTAATGCAATACAACGAAGAATACGCTCTTTCCGTGCACCGCTTTTTTTCCGCGGTGGAGTATTCCCATTTTAACAATTCCAAATATACCGTATTTCCCGGCTTTTGCGACGTGCACGTGCATTTTCGTGAGCCGGGTTTTTCATATAAAGAAACGGTGCGCACCGGCGCTCTTGCGGCGGCGAAGGGCGGCTACACCGCAGTTTGCACCATGCCAAACTTAAACCCCGTGCCCGACAGCGTTGAGACTCTGAAGCAGCAGCTTGATATAATCGAGTCCGATGCCTGCATAAACGTGTATCCCTACGGCGCCATCACCGTCCGCGAGATGGGCAAGGAAATATCCGATATGGAGGGAATGGCAAAAAACGTCATCGCTTTTTCCGATGACGGCAGGGGAGTCCAGTCCGACGATATGATGCGTGAGGCAATGCTCCGCGCAAAGAAGCTGAATAAAATGATAGTTGCCCATTGTGAGGTAAACGACCTGCTGTACGGCGGATATATCCACGACGGTGAGTACGCAAAGGCTCACGGGCACAGAGGAATATGCAGTGAGAGCGAGTGGAAGCAGATAGAAAGAGACATTTCTCTTCTGCGTGAAACCGGTGCTTCCTACCACGTGTGCCACATCTCCACGGCAGAAAGCGTGGCTCTTATACGAAACGCCAAGGCCGAGGGGCTGGATATAACCTGCGAGACCGCGCCCCATTACCTTATTCTTACAGATATGGACTTGAAGGAAGAGGGCAGATACAAAATGAACCCTCCTCTCCGAAGCGAAAGGGACAGGCAAGCCCTTATAGAAGGTGTTCTGGACGGCACTATCGACTGTATCGCCACCGACCACGCCCCCCACAGCCCTGAGGAAAAGGGAAAGGGACTTGAAAAAAGCCCCTTCGGTATAACGGGAATAGAGCTTGCGTTTTCTCTTATGTATACTCATCTGGTCAAAAAAGGAGTTATCACTCTTGAAAAGCTGGTTGAATTAATGTGTATAAACCCCAGAAAGCGGTTTGGCATCACTTCAGACGCGGGCTTTACCGTGTGGGATACCGAAAAAGAGTTTACGGTTGACCCCGAAACCTTCCTGTCAAAGGGAAAGGCAACTCCTTTTGAGGGAGACAAGCTGTACGGCGAATGTGTGCTTACAGTCCTTAACGGAAAAACAGTTTACGAAAAAGATATAACGGAGGATAAATAAACCATGGCAAAGAGAACAGACCTTAAAAAGATACTCATAATCGGCTCCGGCCCCATCGTTATCGGTCAGGCGGCAGAGTTCGACTACGCAGGCACTCAGGCGTGTCTTGCGCTTAAGGAAGAAGGCTACGAGGTTGTGCTGGTAAACTCCAACCCCGCAACTATTATGACAGATACCACCATCGCCGACAAGGTGTATATGGAGCCTCTTACTCTTGAATACGTGGCAAAAATACTCCGTTACGAGCGTCCCGACGCAATAGTTCCCGGCATCGGCGGTCAGACCGGTCTTAACCTTGCAATGCAGCTTGAGAAAAAGGGCGTTCTTAAGGAGTGCGGCGTTGAGCTTCTCGGCACCAGCAGTGAGAGTATTGAGCGCGCCGAGGACAGAGAGCTGTTCAAGGAATTGTGCCAGTCTATCGGCGAGCCCGTTATCCCCTCCGAAATCACTTATGATCTTGAGCAGGCAAAGCAAGCCGCAAGCAGAATCGGTTATCCCGTCGTTCTCCGCCCTGCTTTCACTCTCGGCGGCACCGGCGGCGGATTTGCTTATAACGAAGATGAGCTTATCGAGGTAGGCACCAACGCATTCAAGCTTTCTCCCGTTCATCAGGTTCTTATCGAAAAGAGCGTTAAGGGCTATAAGGAGATCGAATTTGAGGTTATGCGCGATTCTAACGATCATGCCATAACTATATGCGGAATGGAAAATATCGATCCCGTCGGCGTTCATACGGGAGATTCTTTGGTTGTTGCTCCTATTTTAACCCTTAACGACCACGACCTTAAAATGCTTAACGACAGCGCTCTTAAAATCATCAAAGAGCTTAAGATCGAAGGCGGCTGCAACGTTCAGTTTGCCCTCAATCCCGATTCGAGCGAATATTTCCTCATTGAGGTCAATCCCCGCGTTTCCCGTTCCTCCGCGCTGGCTTCTAAAGCGAGCGGATATCCGATAGCAAGGGTAACCGCGAAGATCGCTGTCGGTATGGCG
>JAZOBE010000008.1:0-52138 GCA_045595785.1 Eubacteriales bacterium | reverse complement strand
GAAAGCGAAGAAACGCACGACGAAAATTCCGAGGAATACGTTGAAATGGGCGACGTTCCCGAAGAATCCTGGGTGGAACTTATGGGCGACGTGGCGGAAGACTTTTCCGATGGAAAGTAAAGCGATGACAGCGCCTGTAATTTCTTGTTCAAGGCACCGTATAAAGACCGACGGCGAGGGTGTAACTACCCTTGTTTGCTTTCACGGCTGTCCTCTGCGGTGCGCTTGGTGTATAAACCCTTTTTCCTTTGCGCCGGACACAAAGCGCACGGATATGACACCGAAAGAACTTTACGACAAGGTGAAGGTTGATAATTTATATTTTCTTGCCACGGGAGGCGGTGTGACATTCGGCGGTGGCGAGCCTCTTTTGTATGCGGATTTTCTGAAAGAGTTTCGGAGTATCTGCGGAAACGAATGGCATTTGTGTGCGGAAACGTCGCTTAACGTACCTGCAGAAAACGTAAAGCTTGCCGCAGAATGCATTGATATGTTTTACGTTGACTGCAAGGATACCAATCCCGAAATATACGCAAGCTATACAGGCAAGGACAACGGAAATATGCTTGAAAACCTGCAAATGCTGGTTGGCCTTGTGGGCGCGGAGAGAATAACCGTCCGTCTGCCTCTGATTCCCCAATACAACACGGAAGAGGACAGACAAAAAAGCAGATATCTGCTTGCGAAAATGGGAATCACCCAATTTGACGAATTTACATACAAAATTAAAAGAGGCTGATATCAGCCTCTTTTTTGTTTATTCGGTTATTATTACTTTTCCCTGTGCCTGGGGGTCATCGAAAATAAGCTCGTCGCATTTTGGAACGTATATATTTCCCTTTGTGGGATTCTTGATGCTTATTACGGGTGTGGTAACCGTTGCCTCCACCTCGGATTTCTCAAAGGCAAGGTCGGTATCTATCATCTCGCAATCAATAAGCTTAAGTCCCTTGCAATAGCAAGGAGGCTGTGTGCCGATGATACGGCAGTTTTCAAAGGTAACGTTTTCGCAATACCAAGCCAGATACTCCCCCTTTACCACGCTGTTACGGACGGTAACGTTTTTTGCGTGCCAAAAAGCATCCTTTGTATCGAAATTGCAGTTTTCAAACATAGAATCCTCTATGTACTGGAAAGAGTATTTGCCTTTAAGAGTAACACCGGAAAAATCAAGTCTTTCCGAGCGGAGCATAAAATATTCGCCTGCAATACTGCAATCGGTCATTTTAATACCGCGGGTAAACCAGCCGAATTCGGCAGAGACCACGTCACAGGAGTCCATTTTAATATCACTGCATTCACGCAAAGCCTTTATGCCGTGAAGACGGGATTCGCTTATCTCGGCATTATCGGTATACCAAAGTGCGGCACGGCACAACTCGGTCATCTCACAATCATTTATCTTCAGCCCGTTAACATGCCAAAAGGGATATCGAAGATTAAAAAAGCATTTTTCCGCAGTAATATCCCTGCATTCCTTAAAAGCGCTTTCACCGTCTGCAGGGCCGTCAAAGGAGCAGTCGCGCACGGTAAGAGAAGTACTTCCGTATAAAGCGCGCTCCTCATCAAAGGTCTTGTTCTCTATGTAATCCATTTTGTTTTCCTTCATTTGCTGCGTATTTTGATATATTATAGCACCAATTATTCTATAATGCAACTTTTTATTGACAACCTATATGAGTGTTTATATAATAAAATTAAATGAAAGGAGGATACACTATGATACTAGGATTATCTGTAGATAAATTACATTATCTTACCAAGGACTTAAACGAATGCGAAGTATTGCTGGATATGCCTATACAAAGAGATGCAAGCTTCATATTCCTTGCGCTTGCAAAAAGGCACACACCGGAATGCTATCAACTGATTAAAAAGTACCTTGAATATCCCGACAGCTACAGAAGATGTCAGGCGATAAATTTTCTTTTGTATTTTTCAGAAGAAAGAGAGCAAAACGTTTTGGTGCTGGAAAATATGCTGAAAGACTTTAGTGATAGCAACAATGCCTCCAGAGTAAGAACGATTTTATCTGTTGCCCATGCACACAAGGTATATATGAATGAAGAGACGCTGTTTTCGGTTGCGGCAAAGCATCTGCCCGCTTTGGATGCTTATGATCTGGGCGCTTTACAGTATACACAGTATACACCCGAAAATATTGAACGGATAATTTCGTTGTTTGAAAGCAGCAAAAAAAGAAGACAAAGAGAAGTGCTGGCAAAGTTACTGGCAGACAGAACTGACGAGGAGCATTTTGAAAAAGTATTTGAGCTGTTGGCAACAGACGAATATCATAAAGTGCAGTATTATGCTTCATTGCTTGCCACCGTATTCAAACGGCGTGATCTAACGGAGCGCTTTTTGTCTGACAAAAATGGGCACACAAGGTATCTCGCCTATACTATGGAAAAGAGTATTCAAGAAGAAATTCAACAATAATCACAAAAAGAGTAAGCTGTGTGCTTACTCTTTTCTTTTTTATTTTCTATCTATTGCCGCGGCAATGGCGTAATAAACGGGGATGGTAACAAACAGTATCCACCAAGGATGCCATCCGTCCCACTGCATACCGATAAAGCAGTATATAAAGGTTATAAATACCGGATATGCGAAACGGGAAAACTTCTTTGTGCGGAAGCAATCCAGCACAGAATAATATACGGGAATGGTAATAAACACCGTCCAGGCAATACCCCATCCGTCAAGCAAAAATCCCCAAAGAAGAAAAACAATAGTTACAAATACAGGATACGGCAACGAATGGAGCGCTCTGAGGACCTTGCGCTTTTTGTCTGCCTCGGTGCCGTCGTTGCTGTAATATGCCTCGGCTTCAGCATCATCCTCATCGTCATCGTCTTCATCTTCATCATCTTCCAGTTCGTTATCGTTGCACGCTTCTTCGGCAGGAATAGATTCTTCTTCGGTTTTTGAAAACTCTTTCTTCCCTACCAATTCGTCAAGCGATACGCCGTAAAGATTCGAGATGGTTATAAGGTTATCGGTATCCGGCAAGGACGCGCCGCATTCCCACTTACTTACAGCCTGACGGGATACGCCTAATTTTTCCGCAAACGCCTCCTGAGACAAGCCGGATTTTTTGCGAAGCTCCTGAAGTCGGTTACCAAGTATTTCGCCGTTAGTCATAAAATAGTCCTCCTCGCTTTATAAAGCGGTTCTTTACATTGGCTATATTTTACCGCAAAACCTTTTATTTTTCAACCGTCTTTACATAGCAATACCGCAACTTTAGGTTGCGGTATGCGAAAATACGGGTATTTTTTAGTTTTCTCTGTCCCAAAGGTCGTGATAATAACCAACGTAATCCGTATCGCCGGATTTGATCTTATCAATAGCGGTTCTGGGATGTCGGTTAAGAATACCGGTAAGAAGATACGGAATATCGTAACCCCAGACAAGCCCCTGCTTCTTAAGATCAAGCATATGGTTCTGAATGAATTTGAGAACGTATACCAGATTGTATTTGGGATTGCGCAAAAAGCCAAGAAGGCCCTCAAGAACACAGTTGCCTGCGCCTCTGCCCATACCCATCATGGTAGCATCAAGATAGCTTGCACCGAAAGCCACCGCTTCAATAGTGTTGGCAAACGCCATCTGCTGGTTATTGTGGGCGTGGATACCAATCTTTTTGCCGTGCTTTTCCGCAACGGTACAATACATTTCGGTAAGCTCGCGTATCTGCTCGGGATAGAGAGAACCGTAGCTGTCAACAAGATAAATAACGTCTACGCTGCTCTTGCAAAGCATATCAAGCGCCTGCTCAACGTCTCTGGAGTCTGCAGTAGAGGCTGCCATAATATTAACGCTGGTTTCATATCCCTTTTCGTGGCAGTATTCGATCATATCGATAGCCGCAGGAATCGTGTTGATATATGTTGCAACACGTATCATATCTATGACGCTGTCCTTTTTATCAAGAATATCGCGCTTGTAATCGGTTCTGCCTACGTCTGCCATAACCGCTATTTTAAGCTCGCTGTCATTATCACCGACGATAGCACGGATATCCGCCTCCTCGCAGAACTTCCACTTGCCATACTGATTTTCATCAAAAAGATCCTTATTTGCTTTATAGCCGAACTCCATATAATCTACGCCGGCTTTTATATTAGCCTGATAAAGGGCTTTAACAAAATCGTCTGTAAAAAAGAAGCTGTTCACAAGACCGCCGTCACGGATAGTAGCGTCAAGCACCTTGATATCCGGGCGGAAGATCATCAAATTACCTTTCTGTCCCATTATAAAAAGTCCTCCTTGGGGTTAAAAAGAAATTACGGGCAGTATACCACATAAAAACACAAAAAGAAATAGTTTTTTTATTTTTTCACTCAAATTATTTAAGCAGTATAAAGCCAATGGTATTAATTGCAAAATTTGCAAACATATGCACGAACCAAGAGGTATAGATAGAACCGTGCTTTTCGTTAAGCAAATTGAATATTGCACCGCCTACGGCAAGAGCAACCACTACCAACGCAAACAGACCGATATTAAACCAACCTATCATCATTGCAACGTGATAAAGAGAAAAGCAAACAGAGCTTACAACGTACGCTAAAACCCTCGTAGAGCCGTTTTTAAGATTCATAAACACAAATCCGCGGAAGAAGAATTCTTCCAACAGAGAGTTTATAAAGGATATGTAGAGGGCAACGAAAAGAAAGTTGTCCTTAGTGACACCTGCAGTGGATGAAAGAGATTCCGCAATACCGGAAAAATCAAAAAAGGGACGGACAACAAAATAGGCGCCGAGGATTATTCCGTATAATCCGAGACCCAAAGCAAGAGAAATCAAAAACTGCTTTTTATCAAATTTGAAAACGCTTTTAATTTTTACTTTTTTATCTATAAAGCTATATATCAAAGGAACAAGTAAAAACAAGCATATTTTGATTACGGATTTCAGAGCGTATCCCGGTTGAAGAACACCGTCAACAAAGGTCATAATACCGCACGAGGCGACGGTAAGAATTATTAAAAAAATAGTTGTTTTGTTTTTCAAATATATCACCCCCGAGGCTGTCTTACTTAAAATCCTTAAGCCTTCCCTGATATATCACTTTTCCCTGAGTGAGGGAAAGAAAATCTATGGGCTTTATTATTCCGTCAAGCTCAGTACCGATAACACCGTGTTTTTTAAGCATATAACGTACGTATTCAGAGCAATAGTAATGCTTTTTGCTTTCCACTACCTTGCCGATACCTGCTGCCAACAGACCCCAATAATTATAGCTGTATTGGTCCTTGTTTTCGTAAATATGCCTTGCTTCAAAAAGCATATCGTTATAGGTCTGCTCGTCCACCGCAAAAGCGATAACCAGCGCCTTGGTATTGGAAAACCGCTTTAGCGTACCATAATAAGGAGACTCCTTAACGTAGCCGCCCCAAAATGGATTATAGGCATTAAGCCTGCCAAAAGAATACATATCCTCAAATGCTCTGTCAAGCATAAGAGAAGCGTGGTTATAACGGGCGCCGGTAATAAGACGCAGAACGTGAGACAGTATGGTGCCCGTCTGGCTTATTGCAACGTATATTTGTTTTTTACTCATACGGAACACCTCCATTAATTATTCTCTGTCAGGCACAAAGCCGGTCAACACATCAAAAAAGGCAGGATATTGCTTTTGTATGCTTATAGGTCTTCCGCTTTGGGAAACAAAGCAATGAGTACTCTCAGCGGTGCAGACCAGGTTTTCTCCCACGCGCATAACGTAGCTTATGGTAAACTTCACACGGGTCAGAGAAGAAATATGCAGTTCGATTTCTATTACATCCGCAAAGGTGGTGGTCTTTTTGTAATCGCAGGAAATGCTTACGACGGGAGAGATAACACCCATTTCTTCAAGCTTATCGTACCCCCAGCCTATTTTCTCGAGAAAGCTGACACGAGCCTCCTCCATAAATCGGACGTAATTGGAATGATGGGTTATACCCATTTTATCCGTCTCATAATATTGAACTACGTGTTTATATGTATTCAAACAGATCAATCTCCTCGTTTATCGGTACGGATAAAGGGGTGCTCCACGTTACGTGAAAGCAGTAATCCGTATTTTTCGGGTCGGCGGTAAGCGTTGCCGTGTACCTCGTTCTCACGGTAAGCACGCAGCATATCAAGGTCCACCTCTGCAACATATATTCCTTCATCCTCGCCCGCTTCCAACAAGCAGGTATCCCGAGAGCCGTCAAGCTCGGGAAGATACGCCACTCCGTCAAAAACCGAAGAATGCCCGTTGCAATCGGGATGAGGGGCCGGATAATTACAGGTGGCGAATACCGCCATATTTTCATAAGCTCTTGCGCGTAACTGAGCGAGACGGTTGATCTCCATCGGGCAGGCGTTGGGTACAAGAATTATCTCCGCACCCTTAAGCATAAGTATACGGGCGCTTTCCGGAAATTCGCGGTCATAGCAGATCATGCCGCCCACCTTAACAACACCGGACGCAGTATCAAGGTCGGAAACGAAAAAATCATCTCCGGGAGAAAGTCTCTTTTCATCACCAAAATCACAGGTATGAACCTTTGAATAATGAAAAACGGTATTTCCGAAACGGTCGAAAAGAATAAAAGAATTTTTGGGAAGAGGCTGGTTGCTTTCAAGAAAAGTAATTCCAACAGCCATATCATATTCCTTTGCCAAAGCGGAAAAGGTATGCACAAACACACTTTGGGAAGAAATTGCCGATTCTTTAAGCTCCGAAATATCCTCGGGAATAGAGTAGCCCACAGAATACATTTCGGGAAACAGCGCGATATCCGCATTAAGTGCTTTGGCTTTTTTGCAAGCGTTGATACCGATACGCAAATTCTCATGGATATCCCGAGTGGGTAACAGCTGTAAAAGCGCAATTTTAATACTTCTCATAATCTTTTCACCGTTTTGAATTTTAATTTATAAGCTTTGCAAAATACTTGTGCCATGCACTCGTATTACCCATAGAAGAGTTTACAAGGAAAACAATATCATCAAGACCGTAATCCCCCAGTTTTTCATACAAATTCATATTTGTATGTCGGGGATCCACAACTATAATATTGCCGTAATGCTCAGTAAGGAACGGAACGAATGCGTTACCGTATGAATCCTTAATAACAAGAATAGACTTGTTCTGATCGTTTTCCGGTACGTTTATGACCATATAAGGATGATCTCCTGCTATGAACGAGGAATAACTTTTGAATGAGTCTACTATGCAGGTATCATACACCGTAGTAGATCCGTTTTTGTTGTAAATGGTCATTGTGCAAGCCTTTTTGGGAAGGTATGCTTCAACTGTATCGTAATAATATTTAACCCTTTCATCCTTGGTATATCCGTACATACTGCCGATGAAATTCTCTTTTAATATTGTTACTTCGAATTCTTCGATAGGAGTCGGGGTAAGTCCCACGGAACGGGCAAATTCAAAATATGCGTAATAAGCGCCGCGTTGAGTCCAGTGATGGTCGCTTTTGAAGAAAAGATATTCCTCGGCGTGTTCTACGTATACATTCTTAAGATTAACAAAGTTTACGTCACCGATAATTGCAGCCTCCATCTTATCCAGCACCTTACCCTGATCTGACATACGTTTGCTGACAGATTCATCAAGAATTGTAATGGAAGCGAGGGGCGCGATAATAACGTTTATACGGGTATCCGGGAACAGCAACGCATATTTCTTGTAAACCGATGCGTATTTGATTGCATTTGCGGACGAAAAATACGACTGAGTATATGCTGCGCCATTATACAGAACGAAGCCGGTATCGAGAAAGACAGCCTGACCCTTTGGAGGAGTAACTGCGGTTGAATCATCATCCGACTGGGATACCTCAGGCTGGGACACCTCTGGAACAGAAACTTCCGGCTCAGGCACCTCGGGTTCGGATACCTCAGGAACAGAAACCTCGGGTTCGGATACTTCGGGAACGCTTTCCTCCGGTTCGGACACCTCCGTAACACTTTCCTCGGGCAAATACGTATTGGATTCTTCCTCGCTTATCTCCGCAGATATATCGGAGAAAGATACCTGAGGAAGAGAGGAGGCTTCCGTAATTCCCACAGAGGATTCCTGAGGAGGAACGGAGACAGAACTACTATCATCACAGGCGCAAAAGGTTAATATAAAAACAAGCAGCAACAACGTTGAAACAGTTTTTTTCATTTGCAATAACCTTTCAAGGTATTATATATTTTTTAATTATACCACAATAATATGAAAAATTCAAGAAAAAAGCTGTTAACGGTTATTTCCGTTAACAGCGTGTTGTTATACGAGAGAGGCACCCAAGCCGTTACACTGAAGGATAGCCTCTTCGTCAGGAGAGCTGTTGCAAATAACAGGTGCATGGCACAGCACAGCTCCTGAGTAAATACATTTTTCTTCCCATGTCCTCATCCACTCGCCATCGCCCCAATCGTAGGAGCCGAAAAGAGCTATTTTCTTACCTGAAAGCAAGGGAATGCAAGTGTCAAACATTGGAGAAAACTCGGTTTCCTCCAACTCTTCAGCACCCATTGCGGGACAGCCGAAAGCAACTGCATCAAAGGAATTCATCATACCGCCGTCAAACTCAACGGCATTAAACAGAGTAACTTCCCCGCCCTTTTCTCTTGCACCTGCCATTACCGCGTCTGCCATAGATTCGGTGTTGCCCGTGCCGCTCCAATAAACAACTGCAATTTTACTCATTTTTGTATATCCTTTCTGTTGAAAATCTTTATTCGTTAAAAGCAAGTATTTCTAAGCTGTTACCCTTTTTAAGCATAGTGCAATAATAATCCGTACAGAGCTTATAGCGTAAAAAGGTAAGCTTTGCACTCTCCACGTCACCATATACCTTCCAAAGCCCGCTGTATTTGTAATTTGCGGCTTTGTTTTCAATAAAACCCAACACGTCCTCCGGAGGATATCCGAGAAAAAGTCCGATCTCGTGGGGAAATCGGTCACTTTCCTGCACACGTCTTCTGAGCACAGCCACGCATTTATCAGCACAATCGGTTTCGTAACCAAAACCGGTAAGAATACGTTTTGCAGCATTTTGTTTTAGATCCCGTTCTAGATAAGCGGGACGGTAAACGTACACCAGCGCCTTTCCTTCCGCGAAATTAAGGGGAATTACCAAAAGTCCCCTACGGCGTAGTAAACGGTTAAGTGCGCGCACGCAGGCACGCAATGCAGGCTTATCCGGAAAAGAATGAGAAAACACACTTCCTGTTTTTATGCCGGCAAGAGTCGGAGCACAATTGCGTACCAACACTTCCTCCACCTTCATCACTCCTTAAAAATGCTCTGTTTTATGATTTACTTATTTGCACTAATTATACCGCAATAATCACACCAATAAAAAACACGCCGTTAAAACGGCGTGAATGTGTTTTAATCATTGCGGGAGCATTTTTCCGCATCTATTGCTATGACAAGCATAAGCGCGTATATCGCATCTCTCGGATCGGCGACGTCGATAACGTAAGTATCCGTCCAATTCCAAAGCTGTTTTGAAACGTTGGCGACGCAGTTTCCCATTGGGTCGAGAATGTTATAATCCCATTCAAAAAAGTCGCCGTCAATATGCCATCCGTTAAAATCTATATTGAACTGAGGGCGGAAGAATGAAAACTCCTTGCTTATACAACCGACGTAACTATCCCCAAGATAAACCTCAAATTTGGGCAGAAAGGTGAATATTCTTTCCTTTACGGTGCCGATCTCGTTATCCGAGGCATCAAACACCTTAAGGCAATGCCCCCACGAAAGCTGACCGCGCACGGTATATAGAGTCTCACCGTTTTCGGAATAGATATCATAGCTGTCAAACCAAGAAAACAGACGCTGTTTGAATAACAGTTTCATTTGTATCACCTCATTAGTATTATATCAGTTGAAAAAGCTGTTGTAAAGGTTATTGACACATTTTGTTTATGTGGTATACTAAAAGAAAAAAAGGAGTGTAACGTATATGGGATTAACAAAAGGAATTCATCACATAGCTATAAAAGCAAAGGGTGTTAAAGAATATGAAAAAGTAATGCACTTTTATACGCAGGTGCTGGGTATGCCCGTAGTTCGCCGTTGGGGCAAGGACGATGACCTGGGTGCCATGGTGGATACCGGCAACAGCTATATGGAGATTTTCTCGAATGCGCCCGATATGCCCGAGCAAGGCGCGCTGCGTCATATCGCCTTTGACGTTGAAGATACCGACGCTTGTATTGATGCAGTTAAAAACGCAGGATACACCGTTACCGTTGAGCCCAAGGATATTGTTATTGAAGCGGATAATCCCCTGCCTGCACGAATTGCCTTTTGTATCGGACCCGTAGGTGAAAGTATAGAGTTTTTCCAGGTTAAATAAATACCATACATAAAATGACCCCGAAAATCTTAAGAATTTTCGGGGTTTATTTTTATTTGATTCTCTCTATGCCTTTAACAAGCGTTGCGTAATCCATCATTCCCACGTGGGAAGAAACCACTCTGCCTTCTGCGTTAATAAAATACGTTGCGGGAATAGAGGATACGTTATAAGCGTATGCGGCGGAATACTCGGTATCGTAATATACGGGAAAAGTATATCCGGCCTCGGCAATAAACGCATCCACAACAGCCTTGGTATCACGGGTTCCGTCGGTAAGATTTACCATAAGGAATACAACATCCTTGTACTCGGCACAGGCTTTATTAAAAGCGGGAAGCTCTGCTTTGCAAGGGGGACACCAGGTTGCCCAGAAATTAATAACTACCGGTTTTCCAATGTAATCAGAAAGCTGTACACTATCCCCGTTTTCATTTAAAACCGTAAAATTCGGCGCAAGGTCAACGCTTACGTCACTTACCTCATCCTGCTTACAAGAAGAAAAAGTGAGAAGCACAAGAAAAAGCGCGGCAAAAGCAATAATTCTTTTCATAATTTAAGTACCGAAAGCCGAAAAATATCAGCCTTCAAACAGCTCCAGTATCTTTTCCTTGGGACGCACGCCCACAGCCTTGTTGGTAACCTCACCGCTTTTGAGAACGATAAGGGTGGGAATATTTGTAATGCCGAATTTCTTTGCCAACGCTGCCTCATCGTCTACGTTAACTTTACCGATAACGTATTCGGGATGCTCGGAAGCAACCTCATCAACAATGGGAGCTACCATACGGCATGGTCCGCACCAGGGAGCCCAGAAGTCAAGCAAAACGGGCTTTTCGGATTTTAATACAACTTCTTCAAAATTAGAAGCATTTACGTGAATTACAGACATTTTCATATCTCCTTTTTATAAATTTATTTAACGTTAAAATAATCGCGCAAGTACACATCTCTGCGAGAAAGCCAGTCCTTGAGCTCTTTTACGTTTTCCTCAAAGGAAGGCTTGGGACTTTCGTCCTCATAATCGCTGTAGGGTGCAGATATGCTCCAGCCGGCTTGGTTATAGTTGCGGGCAAATGACGAGCCGTAGTCCATGCACAGAGCATCTATATATCCGTCTTCGGAATATAAATATTTAATATCGTCTGAAAGCTCGGCATATTTTTCGGCAGCGGCGTCTCTGAAGAAATCACACTTCATAAGCGACTTGAACCACTCCTGCTGCGCCCAGATACCCGATGCGCTGTCGTTACTGCCGTCGCCAAAGCCGGAATCATTGTTATATATATGATATTTATCTTGATAATAATAATGTGAAACGTTGCCCATAGAAAGGTCCATATCCCATATAGGCCCTGCGTAAAGCACACCGTCCTTACGATAATAATAGGTGGATCCGGTTACAATATCGCAATCCTTAAGCAACTCATGTAAAACGTAAGCTGACACAAAAGAATCCACATCAATAAGGCTTTCAAGCTCCTTTTTGTCTCCGTTGCCGATAGCTTTATCCACCTTTTTCATAAAATCTATTATCTCGCGGCTTTGAGAACGGGACATTTCGTTTCTCTCGGGAGTGTCGAAAACATAGCCCGCGTCACCTCTGAGGACAAAATCGTTCTCGCCCTCAAGCAGGATTATACGCTCGACTATAAAATCACCCTTTTTGGTATCAATACCCAGCACACCGTCCGACACAGGCTGACATATAAGATAGTTTCCTTTGAAAACCCCGTTAATGTACACATCGCAAAACTCGCTTTGGATAGCGTAAATATCGCCGCAAAGGACAGAAAGATCAAATGACAGCTTGTTACGCATAAGGGTCTTGTCGTAATGATTTGCAATAAGGCACCATTTTCTTCCCTCAGGCATACCTAAAACCGAGGTTTTTTCCGTAAATTTTATATTATACGGTTTTTTCTCCGCGGAAGAAGTGGAGTTTCCACGGACACGAATGGTAATATCCTCGGTTATATCACCGTAAGTGCCGTTTTCGGAATCAACGATATATACCTTGGCATCGATATACTCTTCCCTGCCGATCTCTCTATTGGAAAAAATATATACGGCAGGCACGTCTCTGCGCAAAAACTCCGCAGAGCTTTTATGATTAACTAATTTTGAGTAAAGAACGGCACAAGCAGAAATACACTCGTTTTCATCCTCGGGCGGAGAAACTACAAGTGAATTTATCTCAGATATTATTTCCCGATATTCCTCGTACCACTCCTCGGTATACATATCCTTATGTATTTTTTCATCGGTAAGCGCAACCAAGGCTCGTTTTGCCTCGGAAGCAGAGGAAAACTCGGGAACAAAAACAGATTCTTCCTCACTTTCGCTGACAGCCGAGTTATCGGACACAACCGTATCACAAGCGAACAGACAAAGAATTATTACAAACAGTATAGAAACGAATAAAACAACTCTCTTGGTCAACATAATTTTCATTATTGTCAGCTCACCTCGCCTGTCTCAAAATATTTTTTGTACTGCAAATGCTTATCGGGATGTCGGTCTGGGTGGTAATAGTGGGAATAAGAAAAGGTAACGTGTCCGGTTACGTATTTATCGGTTATCTTCATTTGCTCCACAAAGCGTGATAACTCCGCAGAAGTAAAATTCGGATTGAAGTTTTCGTTGTTAGCCAAAAAAACTATTCCCTTTTGCTTACGTATTGAATTATATATTGCTTTACAATAACTGTCAAGCTTTTCTATGGGAAGATGCCCAGCACCAACTGAATCCTGACAGCAGAAGATATCGCCTGAACGCATATTACAGCTTTCAAAAAACTTATTCCACACCGATTCCGTGTGCTCCAAGGAAGTTCTGTCGGAAATAAAAGGCGACAGCATCAGCGGAAGTGCAGGGTCTATATCTGTAAGACCGTCAAGATACATATCCATAAATTCTCCGCCGGTAAGTGCAAGTTCAAGAGACATATGATTATAAAGCTCCCAAGGCCAATACCAGCCTGCGAAGCTTTCGGAATAATCGGCATAATAGTTATCGTAAAGCTCTTTCGCAATAGCGACGCCTATCTGCGCCTGACACCTGCTCCATTCCTCGGAAAGAGTAGAAAAACGCCACCATTCATCGGAAATATTGAGTCCCAGCCATACCTTTACTCTCTTGTTTTTCGCCGCCGCAAGCATATTGGGAATACAAGCAGAAAAGCAACGGTAATCATCGGTGTGTTTTTCCAAATCAAGAATTGTCCGGTAAAAGCAATCCTTAAATCTGCCGTAAGGCGTTGTTGCGGACCATTGCAGTATAACGGTATCAATACCGACCTCAAGCAATTTGTCATAATGCTCCTCCCATTGGGCAACCGAATACTTTGCGAAAGCCCAGGGCTGAATAAATGTGCCGCTTACTGTGGTATACGTCTTCATAACCAATTCCTCGTTTTATCAAAGGAGGCGTCTTCGTTCGAAGACGCCTCGCTCTCTTTATTTGAGTACGGGCGCACAAGAAGCGTTTTCATGCAGCTTCTTTCACCGTAAACAACTATTTTACGTTTATTTCAACCGTACACTCTTCGGACTCACCGAGAAGGTTGTTGTAGGTATAAGTAAACTTATCGGTACCGGTAAAGCCCTTATCAGGATAGTACGCAAAGGTACCGTCTGCAGAAAGAGATACCGTGCCGTTTTCGGGCATTGAAGCAAGGGTGAACATCGAGAAGCCGTTTTCGGAATTAAGGTCACCGATAAATATGGTTTCCTTTGCAGTCTCGCCCTTGAAGGTATCCTTGGTGTCGGGAGTAACGTCAAGCGTTCCCTTGGCAAACATATAAGTTGCATCATACTGGAGACGGCAGAGAGGATCATCGCTGATACCCATCTCGGAAATATTGTTTCTATCGTTGTAATACATATGGATAGCATCAATATATCCGTAAACCTCGCCGTAGTACAGATACAGCATATAGTTACGAGCATACGCCATATTGGACATTGCCTCACGGGTGTGCTCTATCTCTACACACATATGATTCTGCTTGGTAAGAAGTGCTGTAGAGGGGAAACGCCAGAGAGGAGACTCAAGATCGAATACCACGTTTGGCTGCATATTAACAAGGTCAAAACCCAATTCATAACCGGTGAAATAACGGTTCGCAGTATAATAAGGAATCCAAAGGAAATAAGAGCCCATTTCGTGAACTATATCCGCTACCTGAGAGATGATGTGAGAATCGTCTTTTGTCCAGGTTACTTCTTCGTTCATCCAATAGAATCCGCCCAGTTCAAGGTTTTCGTAACCACAAGCAGCAAATTCATCCAGACACTTCTGAATAAACCATCTTACAACCTTATCTCTTCCTTCTGCAGTTGCAAGAGATTCGGTAACGCCGTCGCCGTCAACGTCACCAAAGTTTTCGTGAGTTTCGGGCAAAGCAAGAATGGTGGCATAAACCTGAACCTTGTAGTCCTCGTAGCCTGCGCCGAGAGTATCCTTTACGCTCGCTATAGTTGCATCAAGTGCATCAAAGCCGTAAACGCCGTGGAAGGTCTGTTCATACAGCCATTCCCAGTCAGACATAACGGTTGCAAGGTGAGGAGCCTGACCGGAGGGCAGAGGGCTGGCGGGAAGGTACAAGAAGCCGTCCATAAACGTATCAACAACGTTGCCGTCCTTATCAAGATATGCTACGTAAGGAAGGAGACGGTTTTCATCAAAATTATCAGCGTCGGAGGAACTGATATACAGAAGGTTTATATCCTCTGCTTTGATAGGAGTATTTTCGGTAGTTGCATATTGTGCAACGGAATCATTGGTATAGAAGGGGGCGGATACAAGACCGCTCTTTTCAAGGCGTACAGCGTTGCCGCCTACTGCCTTAGTGCCGAATACCTCGAATTCATCAAGGTATCCCCAACCTTCACACTCAATACGGAAACGCACGAAGCGTGCAGCGTAGGTGTTATCCAGTTCGAATCTATATTCCAGACGCTTTTCGCCGTTTACTGCAGAATCTCCGTCATCACGGGTACAGTATCCGACTTTATACCAGGTATTACCGTCATCAGAAAGGAACACCGTACAGAACTTGGGACGCATTACTGCCCAATCCTTGTATTCCAAAAAGCTTACAACTATTTCGTCAACAGAAGAAAGGGCGCCAAGATCATAGAAGAAATTAAGTCCCTTACCGCCGTTGATATAGAACCACTCACCGTTATTACGGTCAGTTCCCTTTGCACGCTTACCGTCGGTAAGAGCAGTGTTGTCAACAGTAGCGTTGTTTTTACCGTAATTTACGGGATCTGCGTAATGAGCTGCAGCGATCTGCTGAGGAAGCCCCTTAAGCAGGTTCTGACGCTTACTATAATCGCTTTCGGAGGAGGACCAATACTCATCCTCGGTTACAACGGGGAAGGATACGGGAGGATATATCTCGCCGGTATAATCTTCGCCAAAGCCTGCAAGAACCTCTACCTCTTCTATCCAGAAGGTGTTCTCACCGGCAAATTCAAACTTAACGGATTTAGCCTCGATATACTCGGGAAGCAGAATAGTATATGCAAAATTCTCACCGCCTGCAGGAGCGAAAACTCTGCCTACAAAGGTGTAGTTTTTGGCGTCCTTGGAAGCGTAAACGTCAACGTAATCGGGATAATCAAGATAAACGCCGCCGCCGAGTGCGTGAACACGGAAGCCAAAAATGTTATCAAATTTTTCTCCAAGGTCAACGGTTACAGTAGGATTCTTTCCGTCTTTAGCGGAGAAACCTACCCATACAGGCTCACTGAACATACGGGAAACAGTATCTGCGTTGGTAAGCAGAAGAGCCTTGGAATCAATGGGAGTACGCTCATCAATAACAGCGTTCTCAAGCTTATACAGCTTTGATGCTGCGATGTTACCGCTTACAGCGTAATCCGCCTTCTTAGAGGTGGAAAGTGCCTTCCAAGCGTCTTTATCTGTATTGCTGTTTTTGTATGCCAGCTCAACCGCACCGGAATCCGAAGTCTCAGGTACGTCGGCAAAAACCTGCACTTCATCAAGGAAGAAGAAGTGAGAGCCGCCTGCAAAATTAACGCGTATCTTTATGTAACGGTAATTGAGAGGAGTTTTAGGAGAATACTTTGCGGTAATAACGTTTCTGTCACCCTGAGCGACAAATGCGGTTGTTCCGATACCGGACCAATCCTCACCGTCAGCAGAGCCGCTGAAACGTACGGTAGGTGCAAGACGGACACCGTCACTGTAAAACTCAAGACAGCGAACAGCAAGTGCGGAGATACGCTTTCCGTCCTCTCCAAGGTCGATAACTATCTCAACGTTCTTTTCAACACCATTGGAGGAGCTGAAGCCAACCATTCTCGGATCGGTATAATGAACGTAAGTGTCAGGAGTAACAAGACCGTCTGTGAGCTGCTGACCGTAAACGTCTGCATAAGCTTCAGTTGCAGCGGGCTCGCAAGTATAGGGCTTTCCCTTACTTACAAGTGTGTACTTAATATTATCGGGGTCAAAGACCTCCTTGTTCTCACTTACGTTGCCGCTGACGTCAGAGACATCGGAAGTGTTTCCGCCGGGTGTCGTACAAGAGCAAAGCACGAACAGAACGGCAAGAAAAAGTGAAATCAGTTTTGTAAGCCTATTCATATTTTTACCTCTTTCACCGCAAGGAAGATGCGGACATTCATACATCATATATTGTACATAATTTTAAGATAATTGTCAACATAAAAAACGTTCACTTACAAAGATAGACGAACATAAAATAAAGTATACGGCATAAGCCGATAAAACATTATCTATAAGGAGAACAGCAAATGGCAAGCTTCACCAATACCGCCACGCTTTCTTACAGCGGCGGTACAGTTAACTCAAATACCGTTTCGGGAACGGTGCAGGATGTGCTTACTGCCGTAAAGGCCGCCGTTAACGACAGCTATTCCGTGGGCGGAAAAGTATCCTATGCAATAAGTCTGGTGAATTCCGGAGATTGCCCGATATACGGCATATCGATCACCGATGATATGGGCGCGTTTTTTTCGGGAAATATAAGAATGACTCCCCTTGCCTACGTTCAGGGAGCTGTAAGATATTATGTAAACGGAATACTGCAGGAGCCGCCTTCGGTAACCGTTGGACAGAACCTTATGTTTACGGGAATAACCGTTCCCTCTGAGGGAAATGCAATGATCGTATACGAAGCCGAGGTAACCAATTGCGCACCGCCCGACAGCGATGGAATAATAACCAACACCGCAATAATATCGGGAGAAACCCTTTCACAGCGTATAACCGTATCTGCAACAGTGCGCGCTGATAATTCCCCTGCACTCACCGTTAGTAAAGCAGTGTGTCCCGCTGTGGTTACGACAAAGGAAAGCATTACCTATACGTTCACAATACAGAATTCGGGAAACACAGAAGCCACTGCCGACGACGATATAGTGCTCTCGGACACATTTGAACCTCGGCTGAACATTACCTCGGTTACCTACAACGGTGTTAACTGGTCTTCTCCCGAAAATTATAATTACAGTATCATAACCGGCAAGTTTTCTACGGTTTTGGGTCAGATATCCGTTCCCGCAGCCGTATACACGAGAGATGCAGAGTGCGGCTGGCGCATTGCTCCCGGTGTATGCACACTTACCGTAACGGGTACGGTCATATAAAAACAACCCCACAAAAAGTGGGGATGTTTTAAGTATTAGCGTTTTCCTTATTCGGGAAGAATGTCTGTGAACATTAAAAGATTTGAGGTTACCTTTTCCTGCTCGGTAAGAGGCGTAAAGGTGCCGTCGGAATACAGAATATCCATTACCATAATCGCAACATCTCTGCCTATAAATCCGCCAACCGCGTCGGCAGTAACCATATCATGCATCTGCTCGGGATATTGATTACAAACAATCGCCGCATATTCAAGAGCAAATGGCGCAACCTTTTCTTTGTAGCACTCTTCAAGGCAAGGAATCTTATCAAAAAGCCCCTCGTATTTGCCATTTACGAGCATTATGTTAACCTTGCCGTCATCGGTAATATATTCTCTTTCTTTAAGACGGGCAAATTTTTCAGCGTTTGCTTCGTTTTTGGCGAGAGTGCCGTTAAGAATCTCGTACAAGTATTCGTAATCTTCGGTGCGATTATTTACCCAACCGCCTTTACGAGAAGAAAGACGGGAATCTATTGACCAGGAATAAACAGCAGGATATTTATCCGACCAACGGTTCATGTTGCCGCAGGACCAGTATTTCCGTGCCGGCAGCTTGGAAACGTAATCCGGATCGGAAGGCTTCATATCGCATTCAACGTATGCGGAAAAATCTCCTCCCGCTGTGGTTTTGATGTTGTATTTATTAAGGTCTCTGTGCAGAGAAATGGCGCATTTGTTTGCAATGCCGTAGAATACCGCAGCCGCTTCAAAAAGCTGTCTGTTATCGGTGGGAATATATACGTCGGTTACATCCTTAATCGCCTCAATAACCTTAGGCGCGTATTCCTTTGCAAGTGTTTCGGCAAGAGAAAGCTGGAGCTCTCTTTTTCTGTCCTCAAGTTCCAAGGAATAGGTTTCGGAAGAAAATCTGACGTACGTTGTATATCTGCCGTCGGCACGCTTTACAAGGAAGCCGTTTTCTTCCAATAAAGCAACCCTATCCTCGATATACACGGGAGTTACGCCAAGCTCTTCGGCTATTTCTTCAAGATTTCTGGGCTCAAAATACACGCTGTACGCGATATTGCAGTTAAGCTTATCGCCGAGATAAAACTCGGGGCCGCTGTTTGAACCCGGATTTCCGTTATGCCCGAACATAATGGGAACATAAGGGGATATACCAAGCTTTCCTATTTTTCTTTCCATTGTAAAACTCTCCTTTAATTCGTTTCTCGCTTTGTTGAGATGCCACTTTACGGTACCCTCGGGCATATTCAAAGCTTTTGATATGGTGGAAACCGATTTGTTTTCGTAATAAAACATAAAAACTATCTTGCGGCGTGCTTTGGTAAGAAAAGCCACCTCGCGGCGCAGACGGAAAAGCTCTTCATCCGGCTCTTCAAGGGAATAATCCTCGTAATACGGAAGTATAACGTTGTCTATCGAAACGCCTTCCAGTTTCTTTTTGCGGGATACGTACTTTGAATAAGTGTACCTGCTTATACGCCAGATATATCCTTCAATATTTACGATGTCTTCGGATTTGAGCAACGAAGTATATACCTCGCTGACGATATCCGAGCAAAGATCCTCCGCCTCATCGAATGAAAAGGACTTTTTTACCGCAAATCCGTATATCTTTTGCAAATATTCGGTTATTATCTTGTCTGCTTTTTGTTTTTCCATTTTATTAACTCCGACGCCGTTTGACCATATAGTGAAGAAAAAAAGAAAAAGGTTGGCGAATATTACAAATATTTATTAAAACTTTTCCCACGGCGTTTTTCCGTGGGAAAATGATATTATTTGGGAGCGCGTTTACGAGTGAGGTAAATATCCAATTTATCCTTAATATTATCGGGAATCTTTTTATCTACGGGACAGCGGCAAGCGTTTGCCATACGGCATGCGAAGGAAGTGATAAAGTCTATATCACTTTCCATCTGCTCGCCCTTCATAACCGCCATAGTATCGTAGCTGTTGTGGATGGTAGCGGTGTTATTGGGTGCAATACGTGCAAAGGAAATGGCGGGAACGCCCTTATCCGCAAAAGGAGTGGAATCGCTGGAATAAACATCCTGACGGGTGGTGATACCGAAGCCATATTCGGATGCGTAGTAGTTTATATAATGTACCAGTGCTTCCTCGGAAGTACAGCAGGCGATGAATTTACCCATAATACAACCGATCATATCGAGGTTTATGTTGAGAACAGTCTTTTCAAGCTCGGATTCGTGGGCGTTAACGTACGCCTTTGAGCCAAGCAGTCCCCTCTCCTCACTGCCGCACCAGATAAAGCGAAGGCTGTATCTGTGGAGATATGAAAGGAAGTATTCGGCAATACTCAAAAGGCCGATACTGCCCGACATATTATCGTATGCGCCCTGTGACAGAGAGGTGGAATCGTAATGAGCGGTAAATACTATGTATTCGTCGGTTTCGCCCTTTATATCCGCAATTACATTGTGGGATACGCCTTTGTATTCGTCCTGAGAAACAACTATTTTAGCAGTCTTTACATCGCTGTTGATGATTTCAATAGCATCCTTGGCGTTAATGTTTACGCCGAGTAATTTATCTCCCTTGCTTACGTGAGGACGCAGCTCGCGTCTATCTATATCTCTGTCTGCGTAATTTGCGTTACCGTCATAGGTGATAAAGCCAACAGCACCTGCTTCAAGAATATCGCGGTACATCCAATAGCCGAGGTAGCCGTCGATCATAACTATCTTGCCCTTACAAAGAGAAAGGGAGTATTTATCGGTATTAGTGAGGTAATAAAGGGGAGCTTCAACCTCTCCGCTTCCGCAAAGTAGGTAACCCTTGCAGGTAACTTCCCTGCCGTCTGCATAAAGGTGGGCTTCCTTTACTTCTGCCATGTCCACCTCAAAGGATTCAAGGTGTGCTTCCAGCCCCATCTCCGCGCAAAGGCTCTTTATGTATTCGGCACACTTAAGTTCTTCCCGGCTTCCGCCGGTGCGGACATAAGCTGTATCTTCAAATATTTTCATTATTTTTGCTGTATTCATATTAGTTCTCCTTTATAATTCCAAAAATTTATTTATTAAAGGAACCAACTGTTCCTGCATTGACGGCACGGTCTCACGGGTGGTCCAGCTGCACCAATAGGTGTATCCGCCGAGGGTGAGAGAACGGGGTGTTGCCACATAGCTGTAATATCCGTTACATTGATCGAGAGGAATCGTCTTTGCGCCGGTAAAGGTGGAACGAAGCCAGGTGGTCATTTCCACCAGACTTTCGCCGGGAACACCTACGAAAAGATATTCTCCGAAACGGACGCAGGGGATGTCAATATCCACTTCCCTCTTTGCAAGAGTTTTATCATCAAATCCGCAGATATCATAAACCATAGGTCCGTTGTACATGGCTTTGTAATAATCGTCCACAGTACGCTTTACCTGAGCAGGAGTTTTTGCAGGGTCTGTCTTCGCAGTATCAAACTCTTGCTTTGCCTTTTCGATAAGCTCCCATTGTCCGTTACGGGCTTCATCGTTTGTTTGAGGCATATCGTCACGCATGGGAACGGTAACAGTGAAGGTTTCGGTACGAAGAAAATCAGGATTCTTAAGAGGACGCTTGTTGACGGCAAAGGCAGAGGAAAGCTTTTGAGCAAACCAAAGTCCGATACGCCGGCACTCCGCATCGCTGGATTCAAAATCGTCAATACCGTCATATCCCTTTTTCGCAGTAAGGTCGGCGCAGGGACCGTTCATATAAATGGACGTACCGCCGAAATCCGCTTCCAGCTTTTCGGAAAGATATCCGGGCCAATCGTAATCATAACGGTACATCTGCGCTTTTCCCTCTACGTTGGGACGAAGCTCAAAAAGCACAGCTACGTCGGGATGAGCGGCAAAACGGGATACCGTACCCAGCACCTTTCCGTCATCTCCGCGGAAAAGGAACATATATGCAAGAGGGTCGTTCTGGTTATCAAAATAAAGCGGCTGTTCAAGAGTTTCAAGCCCCGGACGATAGTCGCGCAAAAGCATAATACTCTCATCCTTGGTGCAGGGCAAGCCCTTTTCGTCAAAGCCCATTCCCGTCCACACGGTAACACCGCCAAGTCCCTCTACGTACTGTTCACGGTTAAAAGAGCAGTCTCTGCCGAAGTAAGCCTCGCTCACCTCGCAGGTAAAGGGAACTGCGTTTTTCTTCATTTCCGTAACACACTCAACTGCGCGGGCGATAATATTATCCATCGCGTCGTGAAAAGTACGTCCGCCGGGTGCGGCGTGAAGCTGAAGCTCATGAAAAACAATGCTTTTTTCGGGAATACCGCATTTTTCGGAAACCTCTTTGCGGAAGCGGCGGGTATCCGACGCCCAAGCGGCAGAGGTATCAAAAACGCAAAACAGCGCCTGCTCCTCTCCGCTTTGTAAATAAAGCAGACGGCAATATAAATCGGTATAAAAATCCCATGCGGGAGTAAAGGTTCCGCGCAGGGAGAATTTAGAAAAGCTGCAAACAGACATTTGGAAGAAGCCTCCTTAATAACTGTAATAAAAAGATTGTAGCACATTCGCGGCTTTTTTTCAATTGCTTTTTGTAATTCATATCAACCGTTGAGTGATTGAATATCCGTGTCGGTTGCTTGATTAAAGAGTAAACATCTGTTATAATGTAAAATGAATAAAATCATGGGGAGCGATGCGAAATGGAACTAAATCTTGCAGCCAATATTCGGGAAATGCGAAAAGCCCGCGGTATTACCCAAACGGAATTGGCACACAGCCTATCTGTCACACCGCAGTCCGTAAGCCGTTGGGAAACGGGACAAGCATATCCTGACGTTGTGCTGCTTCCTAAAATTGCCAAGTATTTTGACGTTTCTCTTGACGAGCTTATGCTGGGTCTGGAATCATCGCTGACCATATACAAAAAGGAGCTTAACGAGGCATCAAAGGCGTTGCACAGCGAGGATAATTACGAAAGCCGTAAGCGTGTGTGTGATATTCTTGAAATACTTGTTAAGGAAAGACCGAGAGATTATCTCGTTACGTATTTCTGCCATCTTATGCGGATGAAGCAGGAGCATGATAAAGTAACCGAAGGAAAAATAGAAACTGTACGAGAGCAGATCTTTGAGCTGCTAAAGGATGTGCCCATATATGACAAATGCTCGTTTTTGATGAGAATAATCAGAATCGAGGACGAGGATAAGCTGGATAATTGGAAGGTATTTCTGCCTGATGGGTATAACAACTGCGCTTGGAACGATTATTTGCTGCAAAGATATTCCTGGCAAGCGGACAGTGAAAAATGGGAAAGTATACGACAGCGCATAATTTACGAGCTTATTACGAAGCTGCTGATACTACTTATTACAGAGCGGCCGGCAATCCCCCTTGATGAAAGCATTAAAGCAAAAAAGTGCTTTATGCCCAACCCCAACGAGTATTATCGCACCGCTCTTAACGTGCTTGATTCGTTTGCGCAGTCTCCCGATGACATACTGCTTCCTCTGCGGATACAGATACGCTTTGGCTTGGCACGTGCCCTTTTCTGGGAAGGAAGCAACGAGGAAGGCTTTGAATGTCTTGAAAAGACGAAGGCAGACGTTGTTACCCTTTGGGAGTTTCGCCGCAGCAGTGAGTCTCTGAACGGAAGCGCGCCCTTTATGAATGAGATTCGCGAATACGTTCACGATGATACGGTGGTTTCCTGTATTCTTAATATTTGGCAGTATGATTCCTGCCTTGAATTTGACCCGGTTCGCGAGGACAAGCGGTTTATTGATTTTTTTGATTACATAAACGGTCTCTTCCCCAACACGCGCTCATTTATAGTAGTTAAGGACACAAAAGAAACTCCATTTGATAAAAGTGAGTTTGACAGTCTGGTAACCACTGCAAAGGACGCGCTTAAATTCATAAAGCCCGAGGATATGACTCAAGCAGTGGTGTTCAAGACCTCTTTGGGAAACGTATATCACACAGTTATACAAAACACGGGAGACGACAAGGAATCGGACAAGCTGATTGCCAAAATGGTTAAAAACGAGGACACTCACATTACCGAGATAGTATGTGTTTGGCACGAGGGCAGTGTTGACGTTCCGGCGTATGACCTGCGGGTTAAGCTGTTGTCCCTTAACCCTAAAAACAAAGATGCTCTTGTGCTTTTGCAGGGATTGGAAAAGTATATTGTTAAAGAGCTTGATAAGCTTATGCCGCCCAAAAAGAAAAATTGAATATTTTGCGGTAAAACGTATTGACAAGTGCATATATTGATGATATAATGCATTAAAATTCAATATGTAAAATGTAAAAACCGTTGAAGCGGAGATAAAAACGAAACACGCCTTTACAGAGAGCCCGCGGTGCTGAGAATCGGGTGAGAAACAGTTCGTTAAATGGACCGCGGAGGGCACAGTCAAATGCGGCAAAAGCCGCAGAGTATTCTGTGACGTGAGGACATACGTCAGTTGTCGGGAATATATACAGTATTCCGCAAAGTGCGCAGACACTTGACAGTCTGCGAATCAAGGTGGCACCGCGAATATTATTTTAATTATTCGTCCTTGACAGAAAGGTATATTTCTGTCAAGGATTTTTATATTTCGGAGGAAAAACATGTTACTTACCAAACGATGGCGGGTTTCAAGCAAATAAAAAAGCCAAACCCCATCATTCAATAAACAAGGAGATTAAAACAATGAAATACAACGGAATAGATTTTGATACTTATCTTAAAAATTACCCCGATGAAAAGGGTTACTTCGGAAAATACGGCGGCTCTTTCATATCCCCCGAACTGCAGAAAGCGATGGATGAAATAACCGAAGCATATTTTACCATTTGCAAATCCCGCAAGTTCATAAACGAATTACGTCGTATCCGCAAGGAATTCCAGGGCAGACCTACTCCTATTTCTCATTTGGAAAGACTGTCTGCGTCCTTGGGCAACGTACAGCTTTACGTTAAGCGTGAAGACCTTAACCACACCGGCGCACACAAGCTGAACCATTGTATGGGAGAAGCTCTGCTTGCAAAATACATGGGCAAAAACAAGGTTATTGCAGAAACGGGCGCAGGTCAGCACGGTGTTTCTTTAGCCACAGCCGCCGCTTATTTCGGATTAAAGTGCGACGTTTATATGGGCAGCGTTGATATTAAGAAGCAGGCGCCCAACGTAGCCAGAATGAAGATACTCGGCGCAAACGTTATTGAGGTCACCCACGGTCTTGCAACCCTTAAAGAAGCGGCTGACGCAGCATTTGACGCTTACGCAAGAGAATACAAAGATGCTATTTATTGCATAGGCTCGGTTGTCGGCCCTCACCCCTTCCCCATGATGGTAAGAGATTTCCAGAGCATCGTCGGCATCGAAGCCAGAGAGCAGTTTGTTGAGATGACAGGAGAATTACCTGATGCTGTTGTTGCCTGCGTAGGCGGCGGAAGCAACTCTATGGGCATGTTCTCCGGATTCCTTAACTATCCCGTTGTTATTTACGGTGTTGAGCCTTTGGGCAGAGGTACTGCTTTGGGCGACCATGCCGCAAGCCTTAAATACGGTACTGAAGGCATTATGCACGGATTTAACAGCATAATGCTTAAGGATGAAAACGGCGACCCTGCCCCCGTTTACTCCGTGGCAAGCGGTCTTGACTACCCCTCCTCCGGTCCCGAGCACGCGTTCCTGCACGATCTTGGCAGAGTAAAATATGACGTTATCTCCGATGATGAGACTATCGATGCATTCTTTACTCTTTCAAGACTTGAGGGAATTATCCCCGCTATTGAAAGCTCCCACGCCGTAGCTTACGGTATGAAGCTGGCAAAGACTATGGGCAAGGGATCTGTGCTTATATGTCTGTCCGGCAGAGGCGACAAGGATATGGATTATATCATTGAAAAGTACGGTATAAGATAAAAACAAAAATTAAAAGAAGGGTTGCTGTTATAAAGCAACCCTTTGTTTTTAATGTGTTTCGGTCATTTGCATAAAGTACCGTGCGGCGACTTCGGGAGAGGTCTTAAGGCCCTCTTTAAGCCACCAGCGGACTGTCTCTGCAAAGGAGCCGGACAGATGGTTAAGCAGAAAGTCCTTTGGTACATCAGCGTGAAAGGTATAAATATGCTGTTCAAACACCGTATGAAGATGCTCGCGGAAATAGGACATAAACAGATCTCCGCTATCTGAAAGCAGTATATCCGAAATATTATTCTTGCTGTCTCTTATATGCCACAGGATATGAGAAAGCTCTCCCTCCAAATCGTTTTCCTTCCCTGCCCAAGGACAAGGGTCGCTTTCAAGAATATGATAAAAAAGATCCTGACACAGCGCATCCAAAAGCATATCCTTAGTTTCGAAATGAGCGTAAAAGGTGCTTCTGCCTACGTCAGCTTCGTCGATTATCTCTTGAACGGTAATGTGATCGTAACGCTTTTTCTCAAGCAACGCTCGGAAGGCGCGAAAAATTGCTTTTCTGGTTTTCTGCTGTCTTCTGTCCATAAGTTAAACTCCGTACATTTTTACATTTTTGTTCGGTAATGAATACCGAAACAATATTGTATATTGAAACAAGACCTGTTTTTGATATAATAATACCGAACATAACGTTCTGTATCTAATTAATTGTATCATAAATACGCGCGGGAGTCAACCGGAGGAAGCAATGAATACCCAACGAAATATATTGATAGCATTTATACTCAATCTTGCCTTTTCGGTATTTGAATTTATCGGAGGACTTATAACCGGAAGTGTTGCCATAATATCCGATGCCATCCACGATCTTGGGGATGCGGCAAGTATAGGTATATCCTATTTTCTGGAAAGAAAGAGCAAAAAGCATCCCGACGAAAAGTATACCTACGGATATTTGAGATATTCGGTCGTCGGAGGATTTATAACTACGCTTATACTTCTGATCGGATCCTGCATAATGATATATAACGGAATCAGCAGGATAATCACACCGACAGAGATAAACTATAACGGAATGATAATATTCGCGGTAATAGGCGCCTGCGTAAACCTGTGTGCGGCATTCGTTACCAGAGAAAAAGGATCTGTTAACCAGAAGGCGGTAAATCTTCATATGCTTGAGGACGTGCTCGGATGGCTGGTGGTTCTGGCAGGAGCAATTGTTATGCGGTTTACAGATTTTGCTTTGCTAGACCCTATTATGTCTATCGGGGTTTCTGTATTCATTCTTGTAAATGCAGTACGGAATTTGAAAGAAATATTCGATCTGTTTCTTGAAAAAGCGCCTCATAACGTTGACGTTACAGAAATCAAAGCGCATTTATGCGATATTGACGGTGTTGTTGACGTGCATCACATTCATTTGTGGAGTATGGACGGTCATAACAATTACGCCACTCTCCACGCTGTTATAAGCGGAGATGCCCACGTTCTCAAAGACGAAATACGCAAGGAGCTGGGCGAGCACGGAATCAACCACGTTACGATTGAAACCGAATCGGACGCCGAGCATTGCCACGAAAAAGAATGCAATATTGAAAGTGAGCATCACACCCACCACGGACACCACCATCACCATCATCATTAAGTGATAAATCTTCAGATCAGATAGAAAAAAGACCTCGTGCGAGGTCTTTTTTTCTGCGAAAGAGCGGCCAAACGATGTGCAGGCGTAAACGCTTCAAGAAAAACGGAGGTAAGGATTTGTTCCTTACCTCCTTATAAAATATGTTTATTTTTCCACAGTCAGAGTAATGACTTCCGTGGTAATCTGATTACCGCAGGCATCGGTAATTACGCAGTAGACCTCACGGTTCGCTCTGGTTCTGTTCATCACATCGGCGTAGGTGTTATCTTTCACAGAGGATCTGCTCCACTTTTCAGTACCTGCATTAGAGTATCACCAGCGCCAGTAAAAGGCTGATGATCCGTTTATTTTGTAACTTCATGTGAATTCCTCCTGTATCGGAAATCTTTACACAATATATCCATTGTATTCTACACCTAAATTGCAATTTTTTCAATGCTTTATCAAATAATATTCGATTTTGAAAATCTTTTCGTTTTCTCTTAAAAAAAAATAACGGACACCGTATAAACGGTATCCGTTATTCTGGCACGCCATAAGGGATTCGAATTCTCGCCTGCGGGCTCGGTCAGGGTTGGGTCTGACAGCCCACCGGGCTGTCATTCAACACCAACCCGTTCGAATTCCTTATTTGTTTAAAAACAAAAAATAACGGACACCGTATAAACGGTATCCGTTATTCTGGCACGCCATAAGGGATTCGAACCCCTGACCTTTTGGTTCGTAGCCAAACACTCTATCCAGCTGAGCTAATGGCGCAAATCAGCGTTTGCTATTATACCTCTAAACTAAATAAAAGTCAAGTGTTTTTTGAAATTAAATTTAATAAAAAAGCGCGGTCTGATCATTTGCCCTCTTCGAGCTTTTCAAGGCGTTTGCGGATAATATCAAGCTCTGCGGCTATAGGGTCAGGAATATGGATCTGGTCCAATTCCTGAGAGCAGGGCTTTTTATCCGAGCAGATATTTCTTGCAGGAACGCCAACGGCGGTTGCGTTATCGGGCACTTCGTGAAGGACTACGGCACCTGCGGCAATTTTGGAGTTATCCCCTACCTTGAAGGGGCCAAGCACCTTTGCACCTGCGCCTACCATTACGTTATTACCCAAAGTGGGATGTCGCTTACCCGTATGCTTACCTGTACCGCCCAGAGTTACACCCTGGTAAATGGTGCAGTTATCCCCTACCTCGGCTGTCTCACCGATGACAACGCCGCTTCCATGGTCAATAAACACGCCCTTGCCGATTTTTGCAGCAGGATGTATCTCCACACCGGTGACAGCGCGGTTAATCTGGCTTATTGCACGTGCAGGCAGAGTTTTTCCCTTCTTATGAAGAGAATGTGCCACGCGGTGAAGCAGAATTGCATGGAGTCCCGAATAAAGAAGCAAAACCTCCGCATCGCTTACAGCGGCAGGGTCACGCTCACGAATAGCGCGTACTTCTTCTTTTATGCCGTTTATTGCTTTTGTAATATCTGTATTGCCGATAAAGATTTTCATTATAAAACCACCTATTTAGCGCCGAGAACGGAAATAGCTGTTATTTCCGCATAAGTATTGGTTACGTAAAGAGTATACATGAGCGGAATGACCGTATCATTCTCAAGGTCAGTCCTGAAGGTACCGTTGTTATCCATTATACGGTAACGAACTGAATATGTTTCAAGATATCCTTCCTTATAACTCTCACGCGATTCCAAAGTAACTGAAATATCATAAAGCTTTTGCATTGTAAACTTTTCCGGTAAAACGGAGGAGGACAAAAAAGAATCCGCAAAAAATGACGGATAATAGGAATAATTACCGTTTATGACACAATCGAAATAATTGTAAAAAAGCTGACCCGAAACGGAAAAGGTAAAATAATTCTCCACCGTGATATACTCGGCATACCCATCGTAATCATAAAAAACGTCATTATTCTTTGAAGCATACACTTTATCTTCAAAAATATCCTCGTCATAATCGGCAGGCGCCAAGGAAACGTTTCCGTTACCCGTAAGGTTTGTGGTATCCACCCTGCCGAATAGTGATATTATACCCGCAGCGGCAGAAAAAATCAATACCAAACCGACAACAGATGCCAAAACCGTTATAACTATTTTTTTGGTCTTTTTGCTTTTCATAATACGTCACCAAAAACAACAAATATACAAAAGAGGGGTGCAGGTAAAAAGAGTTCCCCGCGCCCCTCACTTTAATTAAAAGCTATACCCTATTATTCGCAAAAGCGCTTAAGGTTTTCATAACCTATGGAAATGCCCTTGATGGGATCTTCCATGCCCTCAAACTCGATGTTTATAAATCCATCGTAGCCAACGCCCTTCAGAATATTAACGCACTGTCTTACAGGGATATCGCCGTGGCCGATGATAGATCCGCGGAGGTAGTTACCGCCTCTGGAACGGAACCATCCTGCGCCGGGATTCTCACCTGCGCCGCTCTTCTTGTGGAAGTCCTTTGCATGAACGTGGAACGCATAAGGAGCCATTACGCCAACGGAATAAGGGCTGTCAGCATCTGCACAAGCAAAGTTACCCATATCTACAAGTGCGCCGAAGTTGGGATGATTTACGGTATTAACAAGCTTTTCTACACGAGTGGGATCCTGAACGAAGAATCCGTGGTTCTCAACACAAGTCTTGATGCCCTTGGTTGCAGCATATTCGGTAACAGCGCGGTAACCTGCTGCTACACGCTCAACAACTGCATCAAAGCTTCTACCGGTCTTTACGGAATAAGGATAGCCGGGAGTAGCGTCGTGACGCATTACGCTTACGCCGTATGCCGCAGCAACGTCTACAAGGTCCTTAACGCGATCTATTTCCTTCTGAAGGTCTCCGCCGGAGCCGTTAAGAAAATCGCTTCCTACGCAAAAGCAAACCGCCTCGATACCGACCTGCTTACAGTAATCGCCGATATCCTTTGCGTATGCAATATATTCGTCCTTATCTGCAAAGATCTTACAAGTGCCTTCAACAATATCCAATCCCTCGAAGCCGATCTCTTTTGCTTTATCGATACAGCCCTTTACGCCGAGCTTGTCGTCAGAAGCGTATTCGTGGAAGCTGTAAAGACTGACACCTAATTTCATAATGGTTTACTCCTTACTTTATATAAATTTATGAATTATAGAATCGGGTATCCCCGAGATGCACCCCTAAAATCCTGCGGATTTTTGGGGACCCCGCGAGAGGTAAGCCCGTTTAGTTATGTTCTGACTTAAAAGAACGGGTATCCCCGGGATGCACCCCTAAAATCCTGCGGATTTTTGGGGACCCCGCGAGGGGTAAGCCCGATTAGTTTATTTGAAATTAAAAGTTCGGGTATCCCCGGTTAGTTGGGGATACCCGAGTAAAGGTAAAAGTATTAATTACTTAAGAGTTACGGTAGCCATCTTGGACCAGTCGTTACGACCGATGATGCCGCCGCCGTTGAACATCTTAACGTTCTTCCAAGTGGTAGAATCTTCACGAGCGTTAAGAGAGATGGAGAGACCGAAGGACTCGCCGGTAGTAGGAGCTTCTTCAAAACCGATATCGGTCCAAGAAATTCTTACTTCATAAGTAGTGGTCTGGTTAGCTTCGTCACGAACAACCTTGAAGTCGCCGGAGAGGCCGCCGCCCATGTAGGTTTCAAATACAGATTCGCCTGCATTGGTTACACCGTAACCAACCTGTCTGCAAACGCCTTCGTTAGCAGCGGTAGGATCAACGATGTGGTCGTAGTGCTGAGAAATGTATTCGCCGGTAGGATCGCAGGTAAGAGTGTTAACCTGGATAGCGCACTGATCCCAAAGGCTGGTTGCGTTGGGGCAGTAGTGATAATCCATTTCAACTACAACTGCGTAGTAGAGATATTCAGCGTCGTATGCAATGTAAACGTCAGCAACGATGTCATAATCTTCGGAAGCTGCGAACTGAGCATAGTCCCAATCAGGATTGTCAACGTCAACGTGAGAAACAACTGCGCCGTACTCGTTGGAGTTAATAACACCGTCCTGTGCGGGAGCGGAGGTTACGAAGGTAGCGTCCCAAGCGATGGACTTAACCTGGATACCGTGAGGATAGATAGAATCTTCATCAGTATAAGCGGTGAGAGCCTTAACGTCAGATTCCTGAAGCTTGTGAGCAACAACTACAAAGCCGTTTTCAGGGATAGCAACAGCGTCAGAAGCTTCGCCAACTGCATAGAAAGCGGACTTAACGTAGCCGAAGTAAGGCTTAGCCTGATAATCAGCAACGAGAACTGCATAGTCAGCAAGACCTGCGGGAGTGGTTTCGCCAAAGCGTGCGTCGTAAAGAACAACTGCGCCTTCAACGAGTTCTTCGTTATAACCGGTAAGAACTACAGAGTCATTATCGGTGATACGGTCGCCGGTGTTGGGGCCGCCGAAGGATACGTACTTGTTGGTATCTGCAGGAAGTTCAGGACCGGGCTCGGTAGAAACTTCGTCAGAAGGTTCGTCAGAGGGTTCATCGGAAGGTTCATCAGAAGGTTCATCAGAGGGTTCATCAGAGGGCTCGTCAGAAGGTTCATCTGCGGGAGTAGAAGCATCGCCTGCAACAGAATTGTTTTCAGCGGGCTTAGAAGTTTCATCACCGTTACAAGCGCAGAGAGCGAACATCATAACAGCAATGAGAAGGAAAGCTAATACTTTTTTCATTGGTTTGTCTCCTTTTTGATTTTAGATTGGTTAAAAACAATCTTAATTACACGTAATGATACCACACATTTATTCAAATTGCAATAGCATTATGGAAATCACTTTAGGGTTTTTATGCATTTTCCTTTTCTGCGCAGGCAAGCTTTACGCAGCAGCACAGAACGGGAAGCGCTCTTTCCAATTCATCAAGAGAAGGATAAGTAGGTGCAATACGGATAACGTTATCATCAGGGTTGTTTCCGTAAGGATGTGTTGCACCTGCGGGGGTAAGCTTAAGACCCGCCTCTGCGGCAAGAGAAACTATACGCTTTGCGGTTCCGTTGGGAGTATACAAAGCAAGGAAGTAGCCGCCGTTGGGATTGGTCCACCAAACGTCCTGAACGTTGGAAAGTTCATTTGTAAATGAACGGCGAACCAATTCAAACTTAGGACGGATAAGACTGAGGTGAACGCCCATCTGCGCCTTGATATCGTCAAAGGTGCGGAACACGCGCGCGTGGCGGAGCTGATTAAGCTTATCGGGGCCGACGGTCTGAATAGCAAGCTCCTTAAGTATACGCTGTACGTTTGCGCGGGAGGATGCGATGCAGGAAATACCTGCGCCGGGGAAGGATATTTTGGAAGTGGAAGCGAAGATAAAGAATCTGTCCTCGTTGCCGCACTTCTTTGCTTCGTGAAGCACCTCCAGCAGGTAATCGGGATGATCGGTGAGATCGTGCCATACGTATGCGTTATCCCAGAACACGCGAAAATCCTTTGCAGCAGTCTTCATTCTGGCAAAGCGGCGTACCGTCTCATCAGAATAAGTGATACCGGAGGGGTTGGAATACTTGGGAACACACCAGATGCCCTTTATGGTATCGTCCTCTGCAACCAGTTTTTCAACCATATCCATATCGGGACCGTCGTCATTCATGGGAACGTTGATCATATTTATATTAAAGTATTCGCAAATAGCGAAATGACGGTCATAACCGGGAACGGGACAAAGGAAAGAAACCTTATCGTACTTTGCCCAGGGCTTCATACCTTCTACCACGCCGTGGCTCATTGCACGGGCAATAGTATCGTACATAAGGTTAAGAGAGGAGTTACCGCCGACGATTATCTCGTGCATGGTAAGGCCCAGCATGGATGCGAAAAGACGCTTGGATTCGTCAATACCGTCAAGTCCGCCGTAGTTACAGCAGTCAACACCATTTTCGGAGATACATTCTTCTCTGGTGGTTACTGCGGTAAGCAAACGCTCCATAGTATCAAGCTGTTGAGTAGAAGGCTTGCCGCGGGACATATCAAGCTTAAGTCCCATAGCCTTATACTGTTCGTACTCCGCGCGGAGTGCGTTAAGATCAAGATTCATTTTAATCACCTATGAAAAACATTAGAATTCTGCGTTACCGAAGGTACGGGGGAACGCCTCAACATCACGGATATTGGAAACACCGGTGATATACATAATAAGACGCTCAAAGCCGATGCCGAATCCTGCGTGATGAACACCGCCGTACTTACGGAGGTCAAGATACCACCGGTAGCTCTCAGGCTCAAGACCCAGCTCGTTTATGCGCTGCATAAGCAGGTCGTAACGCTCTTCTCTCTGGCTTCCGCCGATAAGCTCACCTACGCCGGGAACCAGCATATCTGCTGCGGCAACGGTTCTGCCATCATCGTTAAGACGCATATAGAAGGATTTTATTTCCTTGGGATAGTTGGTTACGAAAACAGGGCAGCCGAAGATTTTTTCGGTAAGATATCTCTCGTGCTCGGTCTGCAGGTCGCATCCCCAATAAGGAGTAAACTCAAACTTATTGCCGCTTTCAGAGAGAAGCTTTATTGCCTCGGTATATGTGATACGCTTGAAATCGGAGTTAACAAGGTCGGTAAGACGGGCTTTAAGACCGTTATCTACAAACTTGTTAAAGAATTCGATCTCCTCAGGGCAGTTCTCAAGCACGTATGCGATGACGTACTTGGTCATACGCTCTGCAAGGTCCATATCGTCCTCAAGGTCTGCGAAAGCGATCTCAGGCTCGATCATCCAGAACTCTGCTGCATGGCGCTGAGTATTGGATTTTTCTGCACGGAAGGTGGGACCAAAGGTATATACATTTGCAAACGCCATTGCAAAGCACTCTACGTTAAGCTGACCGGAAACGGTGAGAGAGGTAGGCTTGCCAAAAAAATCCTGAGAGAAATCCACCTTGCCGTCTTCCGTACGGGGAGGCTCGGACGCGTCCAGCGTAGTAACACGGAACATCTCACCTGCACCCTCACAATCGCTGGTGGTGATAAGAGGAGTGTGAACGTAAACAAAGCCGTTCTCAGCAAAGAATTTGTGTATTCCCTGCGCCGCTACGGAGCGCACTCTGAACACCGCGTTGAAGGTATTTGCACGGGGACGGAGATGTGCTATAGAGCGAAGGAACTCAGGTGAATGGCGCTTGGGCTGGAGAGGATAATCAGGGGTGGAAGTGCCGGATACGACAACCTTATCCGCCTTTATCTCAAAGGGCTGCTTTGCGCCGGGAGTAAGCTCCAGAACGCCGGTAACGGTAAGTGCCGCACCGATATTCTGATGCGCTATTTCTTTATAATTATCGAGCTTGGACTCCTCGAACACTATCTGTACGTTTTTGAAATAAGAACCGTCGTTAAGCTCAATAAAGCCAAAGGCATTAGAGGAGCGCAAATTGCGCACCCATCCCCCTATCGTAACGGTTTTTCCGCCCAATTCTTCGGAACGGGAAAACAGTGTTTTTACTGTCGTAAGCTCTTTTTTAATAGACATATTTTTCTTTCTCCTTTTTTAAGGTCAAATCGTATTATACCATATATATCCTATTATTGCAAGAAAATTTATTAATATAATATGAATAATAAAACAACATAATGCCGTTGTTTTTTTGCCTTATATGCCTAACCCGCTGTTTATAGAGCTTGCACGGACGACAGAATCTCCTCCGAAACGGGCGCGGACAGAATCAAGAGTGCGCTCCAAGCGCTCCGATCTTTCACGGCGAAGGTTATCACAATCGAAAAACGTCTGCTGTACACCTGCACTTTCCTCCCTGCAAATATCCATTCCGGTAACGGTAATTGAACGTATTGGCTTGGAAATATCCACCAATCCGCGGATTATGTCAACCGCAGTGGAGGCTATATCCTTGCAAAAGCAGGTGGGGTTGCGCAACTTTCTTTGGCGGGACACGGTCTGCAGATACGGGTCTCTTACAGCCACTGCCACCGTACCGCACATAACACCGTAAGACCGCATTCGGGAGGAGACGGTGTCCGAAAGCGCCCAGACTGCGGCACGGATATCGTCGATACCCACAAGATCCCGACGGAAGGTGATGCCATTACCTACGGATTTTATCTCACGCTCCGTATTTACCGGAGTTACGGGTGAGCATTCCGCACCGGTAGCGTAATCAAAAAGAGTGGCGCCGTTTTTACCCAATGCGTCGGTCATAGTCTTTCTGCCTGCCTGCGCCACGTCACCGACAGTATATATACCAATGCGGTTTAACCGCGTACCCGTGTTTCTGCCAACAAACAAAAGGTCGGTTACGGGAAGAGGATATACTATATCCTTAAAATTAGTTCGGGAGATAACTGTAGTGGCGTCCGGCTTTTTATAATCGCTTCCCAGCTTTGCAAATACTTTATTAAACGAAACGCCCACAGAAACGGTTATGCCGATTTCCTTATGGATGCGGGCACGGAGAGAATCGGCTATCTGCTTTCCGTCGCCGAAAAGATTTTTGCTGGCAGTAACGTCAAGCCAGCTTTCATCTATACCAAATGGCTCTATAAGATCTGTGTATTGATAGAATATCTCCCCTACTCTGCGGCTGAATTCCTCGTATTCTCTGTAGTGCGGCTGTGCGATAACAAGGGACGGACATTTTTTCTTTGCCTGCCATATTACCTCTCCCGTTTTTACACCGTATTTCTTTGCCAGCTCGTTTTTGGCAAGAACTATCCCATGTCTATCTTCGGGAGAGCCGCACACCGCCATAGGTACGTTTGCGTATGACGGGTTAAACACCGTCTCCACAGATGCAAAAAAAGAATTGCAATCGCAATGCAACACCGTTCTGTCCATAACTTTTTCACCTCGCCCGAAAATTATATCACACGAACACCTGTTCTGTCAAGAACATTTGTTCTAAATACGACAAATTAATCCCCGAGGAAATGCCCCGGGGAAAAACATTATTGAGACACAGTGAAAAGAGAATAGAAATATCCTTTCTTTTCCATCAATTTATCAAAGCTGTCCGACTCGACGATATTGCCGTTTTTAAGAGTCAGCACGCAATCATACCGTTTGAGCAGATTTTCGTCAAGAGAATGGGTAACAACGATACGGGTGAGTCCGTCCAACTCTAAAATCGAGCTCGATACCTGAAAAGCTGTCTGTATATCCAAAGCCGCAGTAGCTTCGTCCACCAACAGGACTTGAGAACGCTTCAGCAGGCTTCGCGCAATAGAGATACGCTGTTTTTCGCCGCCGCTGAGTCCGTTTCCGTTTTCTCCGCACAGATAATCCTCGCCCCGTTCTCTAATAAGCTCAGACAATCCGGACAACGCGATGGCACGGTCAACCTCCGTTTCGGGAAAATCGGAAAACATAGTGATATTATCTCTTATAGACGCATTAAAGATAAACACGTTTTGCTGTATGACCGAAAACATATCGTATACGCTGTCGCTGTTTATCTGCCTCAATTCGATATCATCATAAAAAATCGAACCTTCGTATTTTGATTCAGATGCCATAAGCAAATTCAACAGTGTGCTTTTTCCGCTTCCGGAAGCACCGACAACGGCATAGCTTTTTCCTGACTCAAAGGTAAAGCTGACGTTCTGCAGTATAGTTTTTTCCGCTTCGTAGCCGAAGGAAAGATTGCTGACTGTAATACCGCGAGTAAGCTCTTTTTTGATTTCTTTTCCTTCTTCTCGGATATTGTCCTCCAAAGCATCGGCAACCTTTTCTATAAGCGCTTTGGACGCCTTGATTTCTGCCAGAGCATTCGGAATGGTGCCGATAGGATTTATAACGTAATTCAAAAGCTGAACGAAAAGCAATACCGCACCTGCCGTAAGACCATAACCGTTAATGGCAAGATACGCACCAAGCAGGAATATGCCTAATTGCAAAATCGTACCCGAGCAAGCGCTGAGCCCTTCAACCAGTCTCCGCATTTTTTCACTAAAGGTTTTTGCATCAGCTACCTCCTTTACGGTTCCGGAAAAGATACGGCACATTTGCGTTTCGGCACGGAATGACTTGATTACGGAAAATCCAATCAAGCAGTCCTTAAGGGTACTCATATAAGTTTCATTTTTATTAGACACATTTTTCTCTGCCTTTGCAACGAGATTTCCCGTGCAAACGGATGCGAGAAGAGGGAGAATTGCAAGAAGTATTGATGCAATCGTAAGAAACGGGCTGTAGCAGAACATCATTACGAGTGCGCCTATAAAAATTACGGCATTCTGCACTATTACAAAAATATTTGATATGTATTTTGTTTCCAACGCAACGGCGTCGTTACTCAATGCGGATATATAAAGCGAAGAGTTTTCAGATGAGAATGCGGATATACCCTTTTTACAGATTTTTTCAAATACATATTCTTTGTACTGTCCTGCGCCTTTGGCAACGGCTCTTGGGACAGAATGATACAAAATGAAAAACGAAAAGGCTTCCAGAAAAACTGCGAACACAGTTAAGCCCACTACTTGCGGAAGCGTAAATCCCACGTCCGTGCCGGTGGACAGGTCTATAATGACCTGCAACAACCAAGAGGTCATTAGCATAGACGCATTCAGCAAAAGCATTACCACCGTTGCCAACACGAACCGCCAGCCGTTTCCGCGGTAAAACTGTCTTATATACGGTTTGATTTTTTTGTTTTTATCCATGTTATTCGTTTTTTATCCTTTCCCAGATATGATGCAGATTTTTGCCGCTCACTTCATCTGACATATAGTTTTCCAACGTTTCCATACCGGTTTTACCTATATCGTCAACTGCAGTTACATTCTCATTGCTGTGAAAATACTTCATTCCGTAAGCAATTCGGTATTGGGGGGCGGCATCAAATTCAAATGCCGTGGCTTTTGCTTTTCTAAGCCATTTTTCTGCACCCAATTCATCGCCCTGCCGCATACGCATCTCAGCAAGGACGGTATAGACAAGCACGTTTTCCTTATCTATGATATTAACTGCATCCGAAAATTTCAAGCCCTGACCTATATTCAAAAGCCACAGCATCATATCCTCAATTTCTTGTGTTTTTCCCAGCACACCGTAGGCGTTTACGTAACCCATACAGATTTCATATATACGCCCCCAACTGTTATGAAGTGCATCCGAAAGATAACGCAGAGATTCCTCTGCACGCAAAGGGTCTTGAGACATAATTAAACCTATTCTTGCGTCATTTAATCCGCCCACGTTATTGGTTCTCAGCACGTTTATCGCTTTTTCCGTTTCCCCAAGGCAAAAGTAACAGCCGGCAATATCGTTCCGAATAGTCGCAACACCGACCTTTTCATCAGTATTCTGATCGATAAGCTCAACAGCCCTTTCAAAAAGCTCTATTGCTCTGCGCGGATCACCTTTATGGTAATAGATTGTGGAAACGTAATGCAGTAACGCGCTTTCATACACCACCTTAAAGCTATTGGGATATTTTTGAAGGGCACGTTCGGCAAAAGATATTCCGTTTTCAAAATCCTTGTTGTCCTTGTATTCACATATTTTTTCGGCAGTCTGACCCATGCTTAATTTGTGCCATCCGTAATCGAGCATGGCATCCACGGAGGTCTCAAAAAACTTCGCAATACTTACCAGCATTTCGATTTCCGGAACGGCCTTGTCCGTCTCCCACTTGTGGACGGCGCTGACCGAAACTCCCAACGCCTCCGCTAATTGTTCCTGAGTAAAGCCCGACCTTTTGCGAAGCGTACGAATACTATTCCCCAAATTTATCTTCATCTTATTTGCCTCTTTCAATTTACTGATCATATTATATCACCATAATCCCAAAAGTCCACAGCATAGCAGTAAAAATGGTGAAATGATTTTTTTACCAATAGTAAAAAGCACGGTCGGAGCAAATATCTGACCGTGCTGTGATTAATATACTATTTAAGTAATTCCAACAGATAAGGTATTTCTTTTTCGAACTCTACTCCGTAGTTGACAGCATCAGGCGTGGATGCGGTACGTGCGATACATGCCACGGTGTAATCGGTTGCCACCTTAAGACTATCCTCAAGAGATTTGCCGTTCATTAAAGCGCCCACAAGAGCAGAAGCGTATATATCACCCGTGCCGTGATAGGAACGGTCGATACGGTCGCGGAAGTATGTAAACATTTTTCCGCTTGCGCTTTCCATGCAGGCAACACCTAATTTTCCGTCACCGTAATCAACGCCGGTGAGCACCGCGTACTTGGCGCCCAGACCGCAAAGTCCGGTAAGAACCTCTTTTACATAGTCCTCGGTATATCCGCTTCCAACGTAATCTATACCAAGCATAAAGGATGCTTCGGTCATATTGGGAACGATAACGTCTGCTTTTCCGCAAAGCCGCGCCATTTCCGCGGCGAATTCGGGAGTAAAGCCGGTGTACAGCTTGCCGTTATCTGCCATAACGGGGTCAATAACCACAGTGGCAGGAAAATCATCAATAAGCTTGCTTACCAACCGCAACTGCTCAAAAGATCCGAGATAACCGGTATAAATGGCGTCAAAACCAAAGTTTTCTTTTTTCCAATGCTCGGTAATAGGAGTTACGTCCTCCGTAAGATCGCGGAAGGTAAAGCCCGAAAACATTGTGTGGGTGGACAGCACAGCTGTAGGAATAACGGCGCACTCTACGCCCATAGCGGAGATTATTGGAAGCGCAACCGTAAGAGAGCACTTTCCAATGCAGGAAATATCCTGCACAGTAACGATTCTTTTCATTTTTAAGTATCACTTACTTTCTATAGTATAAAAAAATGGCGAAGCGGGAGAATTAAGTATACGGAAGCAGGCACAGCAGTATTTACGGCGGTTATATTCTGCCAGCATTTCTGCCAGCATATTGCCCTCCACAGTGCCCTCCTCGTGTCCCGGATATACCGCAATAAGCAATATTCCGTCTGCAGAAAGCATATTTATTGCTTTTTCCACAGCGATACGGGTCGTCTGGTGAAGAGTGGTTATTTTTTTATCACTTCCGGGCAGATAGCCCAAATTGAACATGCCTGCTTTAATGGTAGTGTTTATATATTTATCACATTCGGAATGGGAATCCAAAATAAGAGTATAGTTTTGATGCTTTGCTTCTTTTTCCAAAAGTGCACGAGTGCTCTCCACAGCCTGAGGCTGTATATCAAAAGCATAAACCTTTCCGTTTTCTCCTACCGTATCGGAAAGCCACAAGGTATCGTGTCCGTTACCCATGGTGAAATCCGCAACGGTATCCCCTGCCGAAATGTGACGGAGCAAAAAGCTCTTTTGTAATTCAAGCAGATCGGTCATTTATTTCTCGCCTTTCTGCGTTTTTCATTTTCTTGTGCGGTGCGCGCGCAATCAACACCGATAATAAGACCTACTGCCAATATGGCCATTGGAACCAGCCAACGGTATGAAGTTTTTTTGCCGGCATCTGTTTCTTCCACATCCGACATATCCTCAACGGGAGCAGAAACGGAAGGTGCCATTACTGGTATGTGTGAGTTTACGGTCTTACTGACCGTCTCGCCCATAAGACGTATTCCTGCGGCGGTAATACCCTCACCGATATACTTAGGGTTAGGAGTACCGTCCTCGGTAAGCGTAAGAGAATATACGTCTATAAACGATGCGTTAGACTGTGCTTGACAGCAATCAGCCGCCGCTTGATTTACGGCAGAAAGATTACTCCCCGAAAAAGCGGAAACGATATACACGCGTACACTCTTTAACTGAGCCGAAAGCAGATTTATAAAAGCGTCAACGTCTTCCGCCTTATCGTTTCCGTCAAGGCAAAAGATCACAGCCTTGGGAGCATACATAGACAGATAGGACACGCCTGATACCCAATCTGCACACAAGGTATTCTCCAGCGTAAGGGCAGCAGTAGTATAAGGGTACATATCAAAATTGAAATCCTGCCATTTTCCGGAGGCGTTTCCGCCAAGAAGCAGAACCGCGTTTATCTCCGTAACAGACATCTGGTTACGAAGCAGGATCTCTACCTTGGTTTCCTCCGGCACGGAGGGAATATTGCTTTCCTCCGCGAAAGCCGTTAAGGGTAACAACAGTATCAATACCGCAAGGAAAACCGCAAGCTTTTTCATTTATACATCCTTTCAAGATTAGAAGCTATGGCGGAGATAAACTCCTCGGTGCATACGCCGCGTTTATTCTCAAGAGACGACAGACCGACAAGGTCCTTTGTCATAATTCCCGATTCAACGGTTTGTATGCAGGCTTTCTCAAGATTATCCGCAAAGGTCATAAGGTCGGCAATACCATCCTTTTCCCCTCTCTTGCGCAAAGCGCCCGTCCATGCGAAAATGGTTGCGATGGGGTTGGTGGAGGTAGGCTCACCCTTAAGATACTTATAATAATGACGGGTAACGGTGCCGTGAGCAGCCTCGTATTCATAAGACCCGTCGGGAGAAACCAAAACGCTGGTCATAAGGCCAAGAGAACCGAAGGCGGTCGCCATCATATCAGACATAACGTCTCCATCATAGTTCTTGCACGCCCATATAAAGCCGCCTTCAGAACGGATAACACGGGCAACAGCATCGTCAATAAGCGTATAGAAATACGTAATTCCGTTTTCTTCAAATGACTGCTTATATTCGTTTTCGTAGGTTTCCGCAAAAATATCACGGAAGCGGCGGTCATATATCTTGGAAATAGTATCCTTGGCGCAAAACCAAAGATCCTGCTTAGTATCAAGTGCAAACGCAAAGCAGCTGTGTGCGAAGGCACGGATACTGTCGTCAAGATTATATACCTCCTGAACGATACCGTCACATTCAAAATCGTGAAGGTCAACACGCTTTTCGCTTCCGTCGGGAAGAGTTATACATATCTGAGCCTTGCTTCCCTTAGGAACAAGAGTCTCGGACGCTTTATAAATATCACCGTATGCGTGACGGGCAATAGTTATAGGCTTTTTCCAACTGCTTACGTAAGGGACTATGCCGTTTACGATTATAGGAGCGCGGAATACGGTACCATCCATTATAGCGCGGATAGTTCCGTTGGGGCTCTTCCACATCTGGGAAAGGTTGTATTCCTTAACTCTGTCTGCGTTGGGAGTAATGGTAGCACACTTAACGGCAACGCCGTATTTCTGTGCCGCCAACGCGGAGTCTATTGTAACCTGATCCTTGGTTTCCTCACGGTGAGGAAGACCGAGATCGTAATACTCCGTCTTAAGATCAACGTAAGGGCAGATAAGTTGTTCTTTTATCATTCCCCACAGGATGCGGGTCATTTCGTCGCCATCCATCTCTACGAGAGGGGTGGTCATGGGTATCTTGTTCATTTGCTGCCTCCGGTAAAGGGAAGTAATCCGCCCGCCTTAAGAAGCGCTTTCTGACGGTCGGAAAAATCTGCAACCAGCTCTATATCCTGTCCGTTTACGGAAAGGGTTGCTTTGGAAAGATCGTCTGCAAGAGCGATAACGCAAGTGTCTCCCAAGGAAATCTTGTTATAATCCTCGGCGTTCTTAAAGGTAAGGGGAACTATACCTGCGTTAATAAGGTTTGCAAGGTGGATACGGGCAAAGGACACTGCAACAACAGCCTTTACACCCAGATAAAGGGGTACAAGCGCCGCATGCTCACGGGAGGATCCCTGACCGTAGTTTGCACCTGCTATGATCATACCGCCCTGCTTTTCGGTTGCGCGGGCAGAAAATTCCTCGTCACAAGCGGCAAAGCAGAATTTGGACAGATACGGTATGTTGGAACGGTACGGAAGTATCTTCGCACCTGCAGGCATAATATGGTCGGTAGTGATATTATCTCCAACCTTGAGTATACATTCACCGGAAAGCTTATCCTCAAGAGGCTTGCCTACGGGAACGGGCTTGATGTTGGGGCCGCGAAGTATCTCTACCTTTTCGCTTTCCTCAAGAGAATAAGGAGGAATAAGCATATTATCGTTGATAGAGAACGCCTCGGGCATTTTTATTTCGGGCATTTCACCAAGAGTACGAGGATCGGTAATATAACCAGTTACAGCGGAAGCCGCCGCAACAGCGGGAGATACCAGATATACCTGTCCGTCTGCGGTACCGCTTCTGCCGCAGAAATTGCGGTTGAAGGTACGGAGAGAAACACCGCCGGAGCAGGGAGACTGACCCATACCGATGCAAGGTCCGCAGGCAGATTCAAGAAGTCTTGCGCCTGCGCCAAGTATATCGCCCATAGCGCCCGAAGCAACTGCCATAGACAGCACCTGACGCGAACCGGGAGAAACTGCAAGAGAAACACTCTCGGCAACAGTTTTTCCTTTAAGAACAGCCGCCGCAAGAGAAATATCTGTAAAAGAAGAGTTGGTGCAGGAGCCGATACAAACCTGATCCACCTTGATATGTCCAAGCTCGGAAACAGGCACCACGTTATCGGGGCTGTGAGGACAAGCGGCAAGAGGAACGAGAGAAGAAAGGTCAACCTCAACTATCTCGTCATAAACTGCGCCCTCGTCTGCGGAAAGAGGAGTATAGTCCTTTTCCCTGCCCTGCGCCTTAAGGAATTTATAAGTATTTTCGTCAGAGGGGAAAATACTTGTGGTAGCGCCCAGCTCAGCGCCCATATTGGTTACAGTAGCACGCTCGGGCACGGAAAGAGATGCAACACCGGGGCCGAAGTATTCAAATATTTTGCCAACGCCGCCTTTTACTGTAAGACGGGAAAGAAGATGAAGAATAATATCCTTGGCTCCTACCCACGCAGGAAGAGCGCCGGTAAGGCAAACACCCACTACCTTAGGATAAGGAATACGATATTCACCGCCGCCCATTGCAACGGCAACGTCAAGACCGCCTGCGCCGAAGGCAAGCATACCTATACCGCCGCCGGTGGGAGTATGGCTATCCGAACCGATAAGCGTCTTGCCGGGAACGCCAAAACGCTCAAGATGTACCTGATGGCAGATTCCGTTACCGGGGCGGGAAAAATACAAACCGTATTTTGCCGCGCAGGACTGGATATAACGATGGTCATCAGCATTCTCAAATCCGGACTGGAGGGTATTATGGTCAATATAAGCGACGGAAAGCTCGGTCTTTACTCTGCCGGAGTTCATCGCCTCATATTCAAGATACGCCATAGTACCGGTTGCATCCTGAGTAAGAGTCTGATCTATACGCAAAGCCACCTCGTTACCCGGCGCAGGAGTGCCGGAAACAAGATGGTTATTTATAAGCTTTTGTGCAAGGGTAAGCGCCATTTTATTTCACCTCTGAGGAAACTATATCTTTCATCGTATAAAAGCCGTTTTTCTTATCGGATATAAAATCCGCCGCACGGAGAGCGCCGTATGCAAACAAGCCTCGGTCGTGAGCGCGGTGGGTTATGGAAATAGTCTCGTGCTGACCGATGATCATTACGGTATGCTCACCGATAACACCGCCGCCTCTGACAGAATGTATACCTATTTCCTTTTGAGGACGCTTTGCACGGCGGGAAGCGCGCTCAAACACGTACTCCCTCTCGCCGATAGCGTTCTTTATTTCATCTGCAAGCATAAGGGCGGTTCCGGAGGGAGCGTCCAGCTTGGCGGAATGATGTGTCTCAATTATTTCTATATCAAAATCGTCGCCCATGCTTAAAGCAACGTCCGCAACAGTACGGGCGGTAACCGAAACGCCGTAAGACATATTGCCCGAATTAAAGATGGGAATAGACTTAGAAGCTTCAAGTATTTTTTCTCTCTGCTCTGCGGTATAGCCGGTGGTGGCAAGAACAAGAGGAATGTTATTTTTGAGACCGAACTCAAGCACCTGCTCCAAAGCGGAAGCGGTGGTAAAATCTATTACCACGCCGCGAGGCACGGGAATATCTTTAAGCGAGGTATAAACGGGAAAATCCGCACACACAGGAAAAATATCGACACCGCAAAGAATATTTATACCTTTTTCGGCACTTTGCGCGGCAATGGCTTTACCCATTCTGCCGCCGCAGCCGTTAATTATAATTTCTGTCATTTTTTACGTCACCGAAAACACATTGAAAATTAAAGCAGTTCTGCCGCCTTCATTACGCCGCGAAGCTTCTCAAGCTCCTCGCCCTCCATAGCAACGAGAGGAAGACGTATTTCGGGAGAGCAAAGTCCCAAAGAAGAGCAAGCCGCCTTTACGGGAATGGGGTTTACGGTAGTGAACATAGCATCCATAAGAGGAGCATACTTTCTGCGAAGAGCGTTTGCGGAAGAAAAATCGCCGTTAAGTGCCATACGGATGAGCTTGGAGAACTCACCGGGGATAACGTTGGAAACGGTAGAAATAACACCGATACCGCCGCAGGAGATTATGGGAATTGCCTGGTCGTCATTACCGGAATAAACACGCATATCGTCACCACAGGTATCCATAATACGAAGAATGGCGGAAATATCACCGCTTGCCTCTTTAGTAGCAACTATGTTGGGGTGCTGTGCCAAAGCCTTATACACCTTAAGAGATATGTTAAGACCGGTACGGGAAGGAACGTTATAAAGAATAACGGGCTTATCGGAAGCGTCTGCAATAGCGTTGTAGTGTTTGATAAGACCTGCTTCGTTGGTCTTGTTATAATAAGGAGTTACTACCAGCAGACCGTCTGCGCCTGCACGGCAGGCATCCTTGGAAAGAGCAACGGCGTAATCGGTATCATTACTTCCGGTGCCTGCAACTATGGGAACTCTGCCGGAAGCAACGGTTACCGCGTGCTCGATAACGCAACGATGCTCATCATCCTGCAAAGTAGAGCTCTCACCGGTAGTACCGCAGATAATGAGTGCATCAATACCTTCAGCGATCTGTCGTTCTATAAGAGAAGTAAGCGCAAAATAATCAACCTTACCGTCCTTAAAAGGGGTAATAAGCGCTGTACCTGTTCCTGTAAATACTGTATTCTTGTTGTTTGACATATCTATTACTCCAAACTTTTTATAAAAATACTTTTGCGTTTATAATTATACCACCCATTAGCCTAATTGTCAACAATTGCAGGCCTTCCCTTGACCGTTGACACAAAGTTTTTTTTGATATATAATCTATATGATACATATTACAAGGAGAACAAAATGAAAATAACTGTTTTGGATATAGACTCCATTGGAAGAGATATAAACTTATCACCAATTACATCTATTTGTGAGTGCGAAGTGTTCCCCGCAACCTCGGCAGAAGAGGTGGTTTCGCGGCTAGCAGACACAGACGTGGCAGTTCTGAATAAAATAAAAATGACAAAAGATGTGCTGGAGCGCACGCACAAATTAAAGTTGATATGCGTTGCCGCCACGGGATTTGACAATATTGATACCGAATACTGCCGCCAGCACGGTATTGCGGTGGCAAACGTGCCTGCGTATTCCACCCACAGCGTTGCGGCTGTAACGGTGGCTACAGTATTGAACCTGCTAACTCATCTGAAGGAGTATTCGTCCTTTGTATCCGACGGAGGGTATACTGCATCCGGTGCATCCAACAAGCTCTCCCCTGCATTTCACGATCTTTACGGCAAGACCTGGGGAATTATCGGATACGGAAATATAGGCAAAAAGGTTGCCGAAGTGGCTGGCGCCTTTGGCTGCAAGGTCATATATAACAAAAATACGCCTTCCGATGATACCGCTTGCGTGGATTTAGACACGCTATGCAGGGAAAGTGATATTATTACAATACACTGCCCTCTTAATGACAGCACGCGGAATCTTATAAATTCATGCAGGCTGTCGCTTATGAAAGAAAATGTTATTCTTGTCAATTCCGCACGAGGCGCCGTGTGCGATGAAAAAGCTGTGGCGGAATGGGTTAAAAAAGGAAATATGGGCGGATTCGGATGCGACGTTTACTCGGCTGAGCCCTTCCCCGAATCACATCCCTTTTATGATATAAAGGATATGCCCTCCGTATGTCTTACACCCCATGTGGCGTGGGCATCCTACGAAGCCAGAACAAAGGTCGTATACGAAATGGCGGAAAATATAAAGGCGTTTATCAACAACGAAAAAAGGAACAGAGTAGATTGAAACGCAAAAAAAGAAACACCCTTAAACATATCTACAACAAGAAGCACAGAACAAAAATTCTGTGCTTCTTGTTTTATTAATTGTTAATACGCTTTTGCCAACAGCCCCAACACATACTTTCGTATTTATCGTTGCCGCCGATCTCGATCTGGTTACCCTCGGTAACCACGTTTCCGTCAACATCAATACGGGCGTTGACGATAGCCTTTTTACCGCATTTACAAACGGATTTGATTTCGGTAATACTGTCTGCCAGCTCGAAAAGCCGTTTTGAGCCTTCAAAGAGCTTTGTCTGAAAATCTGCACGAAGACCAAAGCACAAAACGGGAACATCATAAAACTCGGCAATATATTTCATTTGCTCCACCTGTGCTCCGGTAAGGAACTGGCATTCATCGCAAATAATAGCATCAATTGATTCAACAGCCGCCTTGGCGCGCAAAAGCTCCAAAACACTCTCATTGCGCTCAATAACGTCTGCCGCCGCACTCAAACCGATACGGGATCTGACAACGGTAACACGAGCACCGCTTCCGTCGGTATAATCGTCACGGTCATCAAGGGCAGGCTTGATAAGCCAGACCTTGTTTCCCTTCTCCTCGTAATTAAAGCGAGTCATCAAAGCGTTTGCCGTTTTTGACGATGCCATTGCGCCGTATTTAAAATATAGTTTGGACATAAGCCTTTAACTCCGTTTGGTTGTTTTTAATTAAAATTTACCGCCGCGTCCGCCGTGAGATACTCCGCCGCCACCGCCGCTTCTTCCGCCGTTTCCGCTTGATATGGGAACACGGGTGGTAGTTGAGGTCACGAACACGTCCTTGCTCTGGTTAACATCCACGCTGCCGTGAATAATATATTCGTTTGCGTTTTTCTGAAGAACTGCTGTCTTCATTTTCTTTTTCTCCATTGACACTACTATAAGTGCAATTACAAAAGCAACGGGAATCACTACAAGCAGGCGCAGAAGATATCCTCCAAGGAAGGTATCGGAAAATGCAGGACCTTCTGCCAGATATTCATCACAAAGGATGACGAAGGAGGACATTGCATCATAAAACTCGTCTTCGGCAAGGTCATAACGTATTTCTTCAAAAATATCGTCAAGACGGGAATCCGAAAGAGTCTGAATACAACTGCCCGACGTTGCCATGTACCAATCTCTGTCATAGACCGAGAGATAGAATATGATTCCGTCCTTGGAATAGCCGCCGTTATCATAATAGCTTTCTGCATAATACTGCGGACTGGATACATAGGTATCCTCAAGCACCAGCACCACGTCAACACCGTAAGTACGGTATATCTCATCGGTATATGTGATAAGCTTTGCTTCCTCCTCGTCAGTAAGAAGGTCTGCAGTATCGTTTACGCGGCTGCCCGAAGCGAAAGAAGTGAGGGGAAGTGAAAAAGCAAGAAGGATTACTGCAAGGAAAACAAATATTTTTTTCATATCGGCCACCTCACAGAAACAATGCTATTACCGCGCCGATAGCGGCAAATATCGCCGAAAACATAAGCGTTCTCTTCCAGAACTTGGATTTATCCACGGGAAGATCGCCTATCACCTTGCCGGTCTGACCGTTCATTGCAAAGGTATACGTATTTCCGTTCCATTTTGTATTAAGCATCCACACCGGAAGAAGTGCAAAGTGGGCGTCTCCGTTATTAATAGAAACCTCTCCCCCTGCTCTGCTTACGGTAGCGTAGCCGATAACCGTATCTCGGAAGCTTTCCTCAACAGACGCCTTTGCCCGCTCCGCAACGCGTTCAAGCACCTCGGCGGAGGTAACGTCATATCTGTCTGCCACGTAGCCCGAAAGATACTGGTTTGAAAAGGGTATCATCTCGGAATAATCATACGGCTCAATAGATTCGGTATGCTTTCCCTCCAGCTTGGTTGTGCCATCCTCGGGAATATTATCAAAAGCTACGCTTCCGCCGCGCACTATCTTAAAATGGTCGGTACGGGTGGTGAGATAGCGTCCGTCACTGAAAGTATGGACACGGGTTGCGTTATAATGGATGGTACCGTCAGCAACACAATCGCATATCCAATAAGGCACGTACATACCGGTAACCTTTTTAATTCGGTTATCCTTTGTGAAGGCATTAGGTAACAGCTTTTTGCCTTTATACAGCTTTTCCAGCGCTTTTACCGCTTCTTCCTTGGTAATCTTAAAGGGGATTACGTAATCCGGCTTGAATTCACCGGCAAGCCGCTGCGTAATTACAGCAGGGTTTCCGCAGAAAGGACATTCTGTTGCGGCTGTTGTGGAATCACCCAATATCTCACCGCCGCAGGACGGGCAGGAAAATGCAACGTATTCGCCGTCAACCGTTTCTTCCTTGGGAGCGTCTTGTGCGTCCCCCTCGTTATAGGCTTTTCCGCGGATATCATTATTCTCTTTCACCTGCTCAACAGTAAAGGTGCTGAGGCAGAAATCACACTTCATATCTCCGCTCTTCGGGTCATAAGCCAAATAAGCGTTACAGTTCGGACATCTGTACTCCAAAGTTTCCAAGACAGTATCCACCTCCGTGGTATAGTATATATTTATTTTACCACATCAAATCACCAATGTAAAGAAACGGGCGTAAAAAATTTTACGCCCGTTTATGTTATGGAATTATTAAATTATTAAGAATAGTCTTGACCTCGTCCCATTCCGAGGTGTATAAATAAAATGAATATTGTATTCCGTCGTAAACAGTATACAGCTTGTAACCTGTGATTCCCTCCGAGCCGTGAGAAACGGTATAAACGAAATCAAGAGTAACAGCACCATACGAGGCTTGGAATTTATATCCCATCGGCAGATAGCTTTCCTCTGCGGGACGGGCAAACACCTGCCAGTTTTCGCCCTTGGACGGTGCAATGAGTATAGTATATATTCTGCCATCTGCACTCGGATTACTTATCACCTTTACCGGGACGGCGCCTTCGGGATAATATGAAGGATATATATAACCCGAAAACTCTTTTTCAAAAAGATATTTCATAGAATACTTTTTCTTTAAGGCGGAGGGTTTTTCGCTGTTATGATTTTCGTATACCACGGTATAATCCGCGTTGAGCATTGTTTGTATCTCGCCTACAATATCCACACCGAATGCATACACCGTACCGAAGCACAGAGCCGCCGCCAAAATGGCGGTAATGGCAGATGCCAGCGCACGCCTCAGTATTCCTCTTCCGCTTATCTTGGGTCGGTAAAAACGCTTGTAGGTGTTTTCCATAACCTCCTCGGCAGAAGGTATGTCAGGCAAGGAAAGCAGGCTCTCGCAATCGGAAAGTATATTTTCATCCACACTTTCACCTTGCTCTAAAAGATTACAAAGATGCTCAAAGAGAAGAGAAAGCTGTTCGCTGTCCAACGTGCGGATGCTTATCTCACTATTCTTTATGGAGTTATAAAGCTGTTTGCCGGTCATGGGTATTCAACTCCTTCATAAATAAAATACCAAAGTGAAAACATTCGAAGAAACCTGTTAAAAATTCCCCGAATAAACCTTTTCGGTTATCTTTCTTTTTATATAATATACGGTAAAGCGCACAGCGTCCTCGCTTTTACCCAGCCTTTCCCCAATCTCGCGGTTGGAAAGCCCTTTTTCAAAACGTAGAGAAAGTATTTCCCGCTCGTTTTTGTTAAGAGAAGAAATAAGCTTTTCACGTACGTTTTGGTTTTGCCATTGACACCACAGAATATCATCAAGGACAGTGTCCACAAGAGAAACGCTATCGGACACGGTATCTGCCATTTCATCTGTCAGCGGAGTATTGCGCTTTGTGGCATATCCCACGTTCCGTATATGCTTTAAGCAAATAAAACGGGCGGTCAAAAACAGCCACGCACGGGGGTTTTCGTGTTCCATTACCTTGGTGACGCAAAGGCAGAGTGTGAGAAACACATCACCCAGACAGTCTTCAACCGCAGAAGGGTCCACGTTAAGCAAAAGCTGACTTATGCGTTTTGCAAGTAATTTGTAGTTTTCTTTGAACAACGTTTCCGCAAAAGCGCGTTGTTCGTCGGTTAACGACACCACCGGGCAACCCTCCTCTGAATATATTTATACCATAAAATTAAGTTTTGGAGAGAAAAATAAAAAAATATTTTTTGTTTTTTTGTTTTCTTCAACTTCCGTTATTTGGGTATTGAATTGACAGAGAGCCGAAAAACGGCAAAAAACGTTTAGGAGGAACAAAATGAAAAAATCAATACGTATTACCGCTCTCGTTTTGCTTACGGTATTGTTGGCACTGTCCTGCACAGTAGCCGTGGCATTTGCGGCTGATGAAATTTCCGACATTATTGACGAAGCTTCCGAAGCAGCCAAAGGCGCAGAATTTCCTGCGGAGATTCCCGAACAGGCACCCGCTCTCCCTCAGGTTGGAATTGTTGCAGATGAGGAAACAACCATTACTGCAACCGACCACCTTTATGAGCAGGAAAAGCTTTTACTGGTAACCGCGGAAAACCTTGCAGACACCGTTTACAGCGTTAACGTAAACGTAACCTATTACGGCGAAAACGGCGACGTGATCGATACCGAGACTCAGAGCTATGACCAGCTTGAAAAGGGATTCCCCAAGAACTTTATCTTCCGTCCCGGTTATGACTTTGTGGATTACCTGCTTACTATCGAAAAGACCGCTTTTGAAGGCGAGACCTGGAGAAACGACCTTAT
>JAZOBE010000007.1:0-79823 GCA_045595785.1 Eubacteriales bacterium | reverse complement strand
GGGGTCCCCGAGAAACCGCAGGTTTCTTGGGGTGTTTTTCTCTTACTTACGGAGACCGAGACGTGCAACGATGGAACGATAACGCTCGATATCCTTCTTCTGCAGATAGTTAAGGTACTTTCTTCTCTTACCTACCATAATAAGCATACCTCTGCGGGAGTGGTTATCCTTGGGGTTTGCCTTAAGATGAGCGGTAAGCTCGCTGATTCTCTGAGTGAGAACTGCGATCTGAACCTCGGGAGAACCGGTGTCACCCTCGTGAACAGCGTACTCCTTGATGATCTGCTGCTTAAGATCCTTGTTGATCATGCTTGTTTCACCTCCGTTAATATTTGCCGTACGGGTAAAACTGAGTAAAAGGTGTGTGAAACCGGCGGAAAACTACCGCACCGTGCCCTTAAACCGAGCCTCCCCAATTTGGCATCCGAAGAATTGTACCACAAAAAAACCAATTTGTAAATAGTTTTTTTAAGTTTTTTTATTTTTTCTCGTTTTACTTGATTTATATGCGGATTAATGGTAAAATCCTAAATGTATATTTCCCATCGGAGGACTTTTTGTGAGCAAACAGATAATAAAATATATTTCCTTCGTCCTTTGCGCGCTTATTATCTCTGTGGCGGCGATAGTTCTGGTGGATAAGGGCTATATCACCTTTGTCTCCCGTGATACCCCTGCGAGAGATGAATTTGATTACGAGACGGACGAAAAGATACTTGAGGACCTGCTTAACGAGGGTGACGTTTCCGCCATCGAGCAAAATGAATATGATAAATACGTTGCCTCTCTGCCGGAAACGTGGGGCGAGCCTGCATCCGAGTATATTGCGGGAGAGACGGTGGTGACCGTTGATAAATCCTATACCGCTTTTCAGGATATTCCCAACGTAAGAATGCCTGCGCCCGGCGAGGAATATGACATTCCTTCGGGCTATACCTGTACCGGCGCGTCGGACGGGGTGCTTACCCTTAACCGTGGCGGTAAATACGGATATTATCTTGTTACCGGTTATTGGCTGACCGACCCCGAGTTTACCGAGGCTTATGCATTTAACGGCAATGTGGCAGTGGTAAAAACCGGCGGCAGATACGGGGTTATTGATTCTGAGGGCAACCTTATTATACCCGCTGTTTTTGACAGTATAACCGATATGGACGGCACGGGTATGACAGCCTATAAGCGCGGCAGCGGATATACCAGAATAACCTTTTCGGTGAAATAAATAAAAAACCATTTTAAAAGGAGCGTGCAAACGCTCCTTTTTGTGCATTTATACAAAAATGTTTTTTGTTTACAATTTGTTTATAGACATTTTTGCCATAATATGTATAATGTAAGTGTAAGCAAACTTTTTGTTATTCCATATTAAAGGAGTTGATATTTCATGAAAAAAATACACTTAATAACCGCACTGCTTCTTGCGTTTGTTTTTGTGTTTACTGCTTGTGAGATTACCGATAACGAAAGCAACGCGAGCGTTTTGCAAAACGAAAGCAGTGAGGTGCAGACATCCACTCCGCAGGAATCGGTACCACAGGGCTCCGAGCCCGAAGCTTCAGAACCGGGGGTAAGCGATGAAGTATCACAGCCATATCGTGAGGATGTAACTCTGGGTGTTGTTGAAGGGGATGCATACACACAAGAACAGCTTGATGAGTGGGTGCAAGAATATATAACAAAATACAAAAATGTTACTTCTTCCGTATATGGAGAAAATACAAAATACAACGTGATGTTTTTCCCCGAGCTGGGCGCTATTGCTGAACATCATTTTGTAGATTCGTATTTAACTAATGAAAAGGTTGAAGAATATAAAAAGCTGTTTTGGGGAACTGAATCATATAATCTTGCTGAATTACTGGAATATTACGGTATTTCATGGGATGAATATATTGGATTTTATGTTGGAAACGAATATGACCGTATGATGTGTCTCGGAAAACATGCGGATAGTTTGGGCACAGGACAAGTTCCAGACGGGATACCGCCTTATGCTTCCTGCCCTCAGTTTTTCAACAGCGGATGGGGAAAAGAAGAGTTTTGGAATCACGAGGATTTTATTCTCGATAGTTATGCGCCCGGTGAATTCGAGGACTACTATACCTCGGTGCCTGACAGGATTTATACGAGAAGAGCTTATATAATCGATGGAAAATTTATAGAACGCGTAGGTTGGGAAGCGTTCAGCAAATGGCTTGATGAAACGGAAGATAAAGACCAGACTATATGGAATTTCGTTGAACATTTCGGGGTCGGCTTTATAACCACAACCCACGGAGGACCTTGGAAATACAGAAGTCTGGGACTTACCGAAGAAGACAGAGAGCTATACTTCACCGTGCATCCGTTGGAAAAATAAAAGTGAATATTAAAGCGGCGGGCTTGGAAGAATAACCGTACTTGCCGCAACGTGTAAAACAACAAAGCAGGACTGCTCCCGTGTGGCAAGCAGCCCTGCTTTATTGTTCTGTGTCGATTTTGGCGGTATAACAAAGAAAATATGTGTTTTTTATGTTTTTATACACTGTTTTTTGTATTGAAATATTGCTTTGTATATGATATAATAATGAACGAAATATTAACGGTATCTTTTGGGGGAGGAAACGGACGTGTCTCAGGCAGAGTATTTTTTTCATCAGGGTACTAATATAAGAGCATATGAATATATGGGCGCGCACCGTCTGGAGGACGGATGCGTCCGCTTCCGCGTTTGGGCTCCCAACGCTCACAGAATATTCCTTTGCGGCGATTTTAATAATTGGTGTGAGGACACTCCTCTGGAGAGGGAGAATATAAGCGGTATATGGTCGGTAACTCTTAAGGATTTTGAGGAAAACGGCAGATACAAATATGCCGTTTACGGTAATAACGGCAGACGAATGAAGGCAGACCCATACGCCTTTTATTCCGAGACGGGTATGCAGACAGCCTCTATGTTCCATCCGTTAAAGGATTTTGATTGGACGGACGAAGAGTTTGTTAAAAGCAGGCAGATATTCGCCTCCTGCCGTGAGAATGACGATATGCCTTCCGCCCCCGTGAATATTTACGAGGTACATCTGGGCTCTTGGAAGAAGAAAGAAGACGGCAGCTTTTATAACTACCGCGAGCTGGGCGATATGCTGGCGGAATACGTCAAAGAGATGGGATACACCCACGTTGAGCTTATGCCGGTGGCAGAGCATCCCTTTGAAGGGTCGTGGGGATATCAGGTCTGCGGATATTATTCGCCTACCTCTCGTTTCGGCGCACCTGAAGATTTTATGTATCTGGTAAACAAGCTCCACTCTGCAGGCGTGGGCGTTATACTTGACTGGGTACCTGCTCATTTTCCCAAGGATGAGCACGGACTGTATGAGTTTGACGGAAGCCCCCTTTACGAATATTCCGATCCTACCCGTATGGAAAACCGCGGCTGGGGCACAAGATGCTTTGACGTTGGCAGAAACGAGGTGCGTTCATTCCTCATTTCCAATGCTTGCTTCTGGCTGGAGAAATATCATATAGACGGTATCCGTATTGATGCGGTCGCGTCTATGCTTTATCTGGATTATGACCGTGACGCAGGCGAGTGGCATCCCAACGCTTACGGCGGCAACCAGAACTTGGAGGCGATATCCTTCTTCCAGCACCTTAACAAGGTGGTGTATGATAATTATCCCGACAGAATGATGATCGCTGAGGAATCCACCGCATTCCCCAACGTTACAAAACGTCACGGATTGGGCTTTACCTTCAAATGGAATATGGGCTGGATGAACGATACACTTTCTTATCTGCCCGTTGACCCGTATTTCAGAAGCGGCAGCCATGGTAAAATGACTTTCCCCATGATGTACGCCTTTTCCGAAAACTACGTGCTTCCTCTCTCTCATGACGAGGTGGTCCATTGTAAGCGGTCTATCATCGGAAAATGCTCGGGTGATTATTGGCAGCAGTTTGCCACCGCCCGTGCGTATTACGGATATATGATGGCGCATCCCGGCAAAAAGCTTAACTTTATGGGTAACGAGATAGCCCAGTTTGCCGAGTGGGATTATAAGGGTCAGATAGACTGGTTCCTCCTTGACTTTGAAAAGCACAGACAGTTCAAGGATTATATAAGCAAGCTTAACAATCTTTATATAGATACCCCCGCTCTTTGGGATCTGGACAGAGACTGGGGCGGATTCTCCTGGCTGTATGCCGATGCCAGAGACCAGAATATGTATATCTTTTCTCGTACCTCAAAGTTTGGTGAAAAGGTGTATGTAATAATAAACTTTTCTGCCTGCCCCCACGAAAACGTTACATTTTCCGTGGACAAAGGCGGATATTACGATCTGCTGCTTAATTCCGACAACGTGGAATTCGGCGGAAGCGGATATTTGAAAAGAAAAACCCTTCGCGGCCTGAAAGACGGACACGGCGGGTATAAAATAACAGTATCAGTACCGCCGCTGGGCGCACTTTATATTAAAAAGAGGAGTGGGCAAAAGAAATGATCAAAAAGAAAAAGACTGTGGCAATGCTGCTTGCGGGAGGTCAGGGAAGCCGTCTGTATCTGCTTACCGAGCATCTCGCAAAACCCGCCGTACCTTTCGGCGGTAAATACCGTATTATCGATTTCCCTATATCCAACTGTATCAATTCTGGAATTGATACGGTTGGCGTACTTACCCAATATCAACCCCTTGCATTGAACGAATATATCGGCAACGGCCAGCCCTGGGATCTGGACCGCGTTTACGGAGGCGTTATGATGCTTCCTCCCTATCAGGGATTAAAGCGTGCGGACTGGTATAAGGGCACCGCAAACGCCATTTACCAGAATATGCAGTTTATTGAGAGATACGATCCCGAGTACGTGGTTATCCTGTCCGGCGACCATATCTACCGTATGGATTATTCCAAGATGATCGCAGAGCACGTGCGTAACAACGCAGACTGCACTATCGCCGTAATCGACGTTCCTCTTGCAGAGGCTTCACGCTTCGGTATTATGAGCGCGGGAGAGGATATGGCGATATACGATTTTGAGGAAAAGCCGAAAAACCCCAAGAGCACTATGGCGTCCATGGGCGTTTACGTGTTCAGCAAGGATAAACTGTTTAAGTATCTTATTGCAGACGAGCAGGATGAAAACAGCGATAAGGACTTTGGTAAAAACGTTATCCCCGCAATGCTTAAGGCAGGGGAGAGAATGTTTGCATACCGCTTTGACGGTTATTGGAAGGACGTTGGAACAGTTTCTTCTCTGTGGGAAGCAAATATGGACCTGCTTGGAAGCAACCCCGTTCTCGATCTTAACGACGGCTCCTGGAGAATATACTCCAGAAGTAACGCATATCCCCCTCATTACGTTGGCGACAGCGCGGTTATCAAGAATGCTCAAATAACCGAGGGATGTGAGATTTACGGCACGGTTATCAATTCCGTCATCGGCGGCGGCGTTACCGTTGCAAGAGGCGCAACCGTTAAGGACAGCGTTATTTTCGATAACGTAACCGTTGAAGAGGGCGGCGCAATATACTATTCAATAGTTGATTCCGGTACTACCGTAGGCAAAAACGCAGTTGTCGGCAAGGATAAAGACGAAGGCGGTCAGCTTACCCTTGTTGGAAGCGGACTTGATATATCTGCCGGAAGTGTTGTTCCCGACGGAGGCAACATTTCCCAAAAGACCTTGGATGAAATACGCGGAGAGGAGTGTGCGAAATGAGTGTTCTCGGTATAATATTCTCTAATATTCACGATGAAAACGTGGCGGACCTTACCCGTCAGCGCACAATGGCATCCGTACCCTTCGGCTGCAGATACAGACTTATAGACTTTGCACTTTCCAATATGGTCAACAGCGGTATCAACCGCGTTGGCGTTATAACCCATTACAATTATCAGTCTCTTATGGACCATATCGGTTCAGGTAAGGACTGGGATCTTGCCCGCAGAAGCGGCGGTATACAGATCCTCCCTCCTTACATAACCGCTTTCGCGTCCTCCCGCCCCGAGCTTTATACCACCCGTCTTGAGGCTCTTATGGGAATAACCTCCTTTATCCAGAACGCGAGAGAGGAATATGTAATTCTTTCAGACTGTGACGTTATCTGTAATATGGATTTTTCCGCAATGCTCAAGCGTCATATCGAAACGGGGGCGGATTGCACCATCGCCACTAAGCAGGCGTATCTGGTATCCAAGAGCGGAACCAGCAACAACGTTGAATTGTCATTTGATGAAAACGACAACGTTACCGATATAGCGGAGCATAATTCCGTGGCACCCTCGTTCTGTAACGTAAACCTTAATATTTACGTTATGAATCGCAAGTATCTTGAGGAGATCACACTTGACGCATCTGCTCACGGATATATCAGCTTTACCAAGGATGTACTTGCACGCCGTATCGGCAGAGATAAGATAAAGGCGTATAAGTGTGACGGATATTTTGCTACTGTTGACTCTATGGCTGATTATTTTGCTTGCAGTATGGATCTGCTTAATGCGGGTACCCGAAAGGAGCTGTTCGGCATCAAGGACAGACCCATATTCACCAAGGTACGTAACAGTGCGCCCGCTCATTACAGTGAAACGGCAGTTACCAAGAACTCGCTTATCGCAGACGGATGCGTTATAGAGGGCACTGTTGAAAACTGTATTCTGTTCAGAGGCGTTAAGGTGGGCAGAGGCACTACCGTAAGAAACTCCATCCTTATGCAGGATACCGTTATCGGAGACAACGTATATCTCAACTGCGTAATAACCGATAAATGTGCTGTTGTAAGAGACGGCAGAGTTCTTTCGGGACATGAAAGCAAGCCCTACTTTATAGAAAAGAATCTTACAGTATAAATATCTCCCTTCAGGGGACGGTGTGCAATCCACTCCGTCCCCGAAAAGATTTTTTTACACTCATTTTTAACATAAAACAAAGGAGTAAAAAATATGAAAAAAATACTTTTTGCTGCCAGTGAAGCATTGCCTTATGCCGCTTCGGGCGGACTTGGTGACGTTATCGGCTCTCTTCCCTCCGCAATCAAACAGGCGGAAAAGGATGCGGATATCCGTGTAATAATGCCCCTTTACGATAAGGTTTCCGCTTCTCACCGTGAAAAAATGACCAAGGTGCTTGAAACCACTATAGAGCTTGGCTGGAGAAAGCAGTATTGCGGTCTTTACTCACTTGTTGAAAACGGTGTTACATATTATTTTATTGATAACGAATTTTATTACCGCCGCGGCACTCTGTACGGTTGCGGAGATGACGGAGAGAGATTTGCTTTCTTCTGCAAAGCGGTGGTTGACCTGCTTCCTTTAATAGACTTTATTCCCGATATCCTTCACGCCCACGATTGGCAGGCGGCGCTTTCCGTAGTATATCTTAAGTGTTTGTATGGCGACAGAGCGGAATATAAGGATATAAAAACCGTGTTCACCATTCATAATATCCAGTATCAGGGCATTTACAATCTTTACGATATGGGTGACCTTTTGGGTCTTAACGAAAGATATGCTCCCGTTCTGGAATTCAGCGGATGTATGAACTTTATGAAGGGCGCTATTGTGTGTGCCGATATCGTTTCCACGGTTTCTCCTACTTATGCAAAAGAGATACTCTCTCCCGAATATTCCCACGGTCTGCATCACGTGCTTGAAATGTGCAAGGGCAAGCTTACGGGAATCTTAAACGGCATAGACAGAGAGTATTATAACCCTGCGAAAGACAAAGAGCTCACAGCCAACTTCTCTTATATGCGTCCTGCCGGAAAGAAGGACTGTAAAAAGTCGCTTCAGGAATATCTGTCTCTTCCCGTAAGAGATAACGTTCCCATGATAGTTATGATAACCCGTCTTGTATCTCATAAGGGTCTGGATATTGTAAAGGATTCTCTTTACAGCTTACTGGAGGAGGACGTACAGTTTGTTCTTCTCGGCACCGGAGATTATGAATACGAGTGGTTCTTTGATGATGCTGCGCGTCGCTTTCCCGGAAAAATGCGTACTTTGCTTAAGTATGATAAAGAGCTTTCCAAGCGCATTTATGCAGCAGGCGATATTTTCCTTATGCCTTCTCTCAGCGAGCCCTGCGGTCTGGCACAGATGATCGCATCCCGTTACGGTACTGTTCCCGTCATTCGTGAGACCGGCGGACTTTACGACAGTATCCGTGATTACGGCTGGGAAGGCGGCGGAAACGGCTTTACTTTTGCCCCTTACTCGGGTATGGAGCTTTACAACGCTGTAAAACGCGCGGTAAATCTGTATCAAAATACCGAAGAATGGGAAAAACTTGTTTTGAAAGTAATGCGCTATGATTTCTCTTGGAAGAAGAGCGCTAAACTATATATCCAAATGTACGAAAGGCTTATTTAACCCCGATGAACAAACAGCAACTTAAAATTCAGATCAACAGCACACTCTCCAGATACTATTCCGTAACCGCAAAGGAAGCCAACGCAGAGCAGATGTATTCCGCATTGGCTATGTGCGTAAGAGACGTGCTGGCAAGAAAAAACAGCGAATTTACCGCTAAAATCAAAGAGAACAGCGCAAAGCGCGTATACTATATCTGTATGGAATTCCTTATGGGCAGACAGCTCAAAATGAATCTCTGCAACCTGGGTCTTGAGGATGGCTACCGTCAGGTGCTTTCCGAAATGGGCTTTAATCTTGACGAGATATATGAGCTTGAGACCGACCCCGCTTTGGGCAACGGCGGTCTTGGCAGACTTGCGGCTTGCTTTATGGACGCACTTGCTACCCAGGAATATCCTGCAAAGGGCTTTTCCATACTTTTTGAGTACGGTCTCTTCCGTCAGAAGATGGCAGAGGGCGAACAGCTTGAATTGCCTGATATCTGGCTTCCTTCCGGTCAGGTATGGCTGGTGCCCAGACTTGACAAGACCGTTACCGTTAAGCTTGGCGGTAAGGTAAAGGAAAAATGGGATAACGGCAGATGTGAGCCTATTTACGAGGATTATGACGAAATAGACGCTGTTCCTTACGATATGTACGTTTCCGGCGGCGATAGCGACGGTTGTAATACTCTCCGCTTGTGGAAGGCTCAGGATAAGCGTAACTTTAATATGGAGGCATTCTCTCAGGGTCAGTATATCAAAGCGGTTGAGGAAAACACTATGGCAGAGACCATCTCCAAGGTGCTTTATCCCGCAGATAACCATCACGAGGGTAAGCTGCTCCGTCTTTCCCAGCAGTATTTCCTCGTTTCCGCTTCTCTGCAGAATATTGTTTCAAACCACGTTGCCCAGTATAAAACCCTTGATAACTTCGCGGAAAAGACCTCTATTCATATAAACGATACCCATCCCGCACTCTGCGTTCCCGAGCTTATGCGTCTGCTTATGGACGATCATCATTATTCTTGGGAAAAGGCGTGGGAAATAACCGTTAATACCATTTCTTATACCAACCATACCGTTCTTCCCGAAGCGCTGGAATGCTGGAACGAGGAGCTGTTCAGATATAAGCTTCCCAGAATCCACAACATCATTACCGAGATAAACCGCCGCTTCTGTGACGAGGCTTGGAACAACTTCCCCGGTAATTGGGATAAGATAAGCCGTATGGCAATTCTCGGTAACGGTCAGGTGAGAATGGCAAATCTTTCCGTAGTGGGCTCTCACCACACCAACGGCGTTTCCAAGCTCCATTCGGATATTCTTACCAAAACTGTTTTCCGCGATTATGCGGATATGTATCCCGATAGATTTACCAACGTAACCAACGGTATTGCTCACAGAAAGTGGCTTTGCTATTCCAACCCCCGTCTTGCTTCTCTTCTGGATGAGTGCATAGGCGACGGTTACCGTAAGGATGCGTTTGAGCTTGAAAAATTGCTTAAGTTCGAGAATGATGATTCTGTTCTTAAGCGCCTTGAGGAGATAAAGCACGCGAACAAGGTGGATTTCTCCAATTATATAAGCAATCGCTACGGCACCGCTATCGACCCCGATTCTATTTTTGACGTACAGGCAAAGCGTCTCCACGAGTACAAGCGTCAGCTTCTCAACGCGCTTAATATTATTGCGTTGTATACCGCACTTTTGGAGAATCCTTCCCTTGACGTTCAGCCTCAGACCTTTATATTCGGTGCAAAGGCTGCTCCCGGTTATTATCTTGCAAAGGATATTCTCCGCCTCATCTGCTATATCGCCGCTGATATCGAGAAGAATCCCGTTATTCGTGAGAAGATCCGCGTAGTATTCCTTGAGAATTATAACGTTACTCTGGCAGAGCATCTTATGCCTGCCGCAGACGTAAGTGAGCAGATCTCTCTTGCAGGTAAGGAAGCCAGCGGTACCGGCAACATGAAGTTTATGATAAACGGTGCAGTTACCATCGGTACTCTTGACGGTGCAAACGTTGAGATCGCCGAGCAGGTTGGCGATGATAATATCTTTATCTTCGGTCTCCGCGCTCACGAGGTTGATGAGCTTTGGAAGAAGGGTTACGCATCTTCAGGCTACTATATGCGTTCTCCCGAGCTGAAGCGCGCTATCGACCGTCTTGCTGTGGGCTTTAACGGCAGAAGCTTCACCGATATTGCAAACTATCTGCTGTTCTCTCACGGCGTTTCCGACCCCTATATGTGCCTTGCTGATTTTCAGGATTATTATTCTACCCATCAGTCTCTCGTTGCCGCTTACGGTGATAGAGGCAGATGGAATCGTATGGCACTTAACAATATTGCGAAAGCAGGCATCTTTGCCGCAGACCGCAGTATCCGCGATTACGCAGAAAATATCTGGAATACAGTTCCTCTTAAGGATTGATTATTATTAACTCTGTAATTTTTGCTTCCGGCGCGCCTACTCAAAGCCGAGTTTTTCCTCTCGGCACTTCCGTAGCCGCCGGAAACGGCTATGTAATAAAAGATAAATACGGTAATATTCCGCCGGAAACTCCTTCGGCGGGGCTTTACACGGTGTACACGTGGGACGGTAATTTTGTAGATACCTTTTCGGTTACCGACGAAATTTATCCTGCTCCCTCTTTTTTGGATGACGGAATAATATATCAGGTGTTTGTTGACCGCTTTGCCCGTGGCGGTACCGTGCCCAAGCGCGCGGATGCAGTCTATTACGATTGGGAGGATACTCCCGAATACAAGCGAAACGAAAAAGGGGAGCTTAAAAACAATTCTCTCTTTGGCGGAACGCTTTGGGGCGTTGCGGAAAAGCTTGATTATATCGCATCGTTGGGCGCGGGAAGCATATATCTTTCGCCTATATGCGTTTCATATTCCAATCATAAATACGACACCGACGATTATCTTGCGGTAGATAAGGGCTTTGGCGGAGACGAAGCGCTTCAGAATCTTATTGACGAGGCGGCAAAACGCGGAATCAAGGTAATTCTGGACGGTGTATTCAACCATGTAGGTGAGCACAGCGTGTACTTTACCTCCGCTGTTTCGGATGAGAATTCGCCTTACCGCAGTTGGTTTTCCTTCTCCTCATATCCCACTGAGTACGATTGCTGGTGGGGCTGTAAAAACCTGCCTAAAACAGTAAAGTGTGATTCTTTCCGCAATTTCATTTGTGGGGAAGTTATACCCAAATATATGGAAATGGGTATCGGCGGTTTCCGTCTCGACGTGGTGGATGAATACAGCAATCAGTTCACCCATGAGATCTGCGCCGCCGTCAAGAAAGCTGACCCTCACGGCTGTATTATCGGTGAGGTGTGGGAGGATGCCTCCACAAAGGTGGCGTACGGAGAGAGTAAGGATTATTTCCTTGGCCATTCTCTGGATTCGGTTACCAATTATCCTTTTCGTGACGGTATTATACGCTTTTTCCGTTACGGCGATATAGGTTCGCTTTCGGGCGCATTGTCATATCAGCTTACACATTATCCTAAAGCGAAAATGCTTCGTCTTATGAACACTCTCGGTACCCACGATACCATACGTATAATTACCGCTCTCGCAGGGGATGAACGGGATATGTCTCCCGACGAGGCGGCTGTATACCGTATGTCTGAGGAGCAGTATGCGTTGGGCGTACAGCGCCTTTGTGCAGCATACGGCTTGCTTGTTGCGCTTCCCGGTACCCCTTGTCTGTATTACGGCGATGAGGCAGGTATGCAGGGCAAGTCTGATCCCTTTAACCGTTATGCGTATCCTTGGGGCAGGGAGGATAACACTCTCGTGTCCTTTTTCAAGAAAGCAGGTATGCTCCGTAAGGAAAATACTGTTTTTGCAAGAGGAGACACCAAAATACTCCGTGCGGACAGTGGCGTATTTGTGTTTGAGCGTACTTTTATGGGTAACAAGGTTACCGTGGTTTCATTTTTCGGCTTTGGTGAGCATAGTATTGAAGGCAAGTACAAAGACCTTCTTACAGGCGAAATGATACAAGATAAAATAACGTCCCTTTACCCGAGAACATTTATTTTACAGGAGGAGTGACATGGTATCACTTAATCCGACGTTTGAAGAAATATGCAAAGTATATAAATTAAAAGGAAGCTTTTTGGGTTACAACGTAATAAAAAGCGGAAATATTAACGATACCTATACCGTCCACACCGACTATGAGGACGGAGGCAGAACTTATCTGGTACAGCGTATAAACCACCGCGTTTTTCTTGAGCCGGAAAAAATAATCTCTAACGTCTGCCGCATAACCGAGCATATCCGTTCCCGCCTTATTGCCGCAGGGGAGAGGGACATCAAGCGCCGTGTGCTTAAGATGTACCATACTCCCGACGGGGAATACATCTATCGTTCGGATGATGGGAATTATTGGCGTGTTATCAGCTTTATTACCAATTCCTGCACCTTTAACAGCCGTCCCACCGCTAAGATAATGCATAATACGGGTATCGCCTTCGGTGAATTCCAAAAGAACCTTTCGGATTTTGATGCATCAACCCTGTACGAGACTATTCCTCATTTCCACGATACTGTGAAAAGATATGCGGATTTTGAAAAAGCTGTTTTAGAAAACAAGGCGGGAAGAGTCAATTCCGCACAGGAGGAGATAGACTATCTCCGTTCAATGGCGTGTCACGCAAGCTATTTCCGTGACCTTGCGGCGGAAGGAAAAATACAGCTTCGCGTTACTCATAACGATACCAAGTGCAATAACGTAATGTTCGATTCCGGTACGGGAAACCCTCTGGCGGTAATCGATCTTGATACTGTAATGCCGGGGTATGCGGCTTATGATTTTGGTGACGCGGTGCGCTTTGCCGCAAATACCGCCGCTGAGGACGAAAGAAATCTGGACCTTGTTTCTTTTGATACGGATATGTTTAATCAGTTTGCATCCGGATTTGTGCCCCAGCTTTACGGCAACCTTGGAGAAAGCGAAATAGACACTCTTCCTATGGGTGCTTTGGTAGTAACGCTTGAACTCGCTACCCGATTCCTCGCAGATTACCTTAACGGCGACACATACTTCAAAACTGCTTATGATGAGCACAACCTTGTACGTGCGCGCTGTCAGATACGTCTTGCTCGTGATATGGAAAACAAAATGGGCGAGATGGAAAGTATAATGAAACGGTTTTAGAAAATAACAAAATATTAAGAAATTTTGAAGGAAAAGTTAATTTTTTACTTGACATTGGGGAAAATTATGTTATACTACTACTTGGTGGGTGTATAATTTGTGAAAAATTAACAAGAAATGTTAATGGAAAATATCACTCCCGTTACAAACGAAGATGCTTTGCTGGTCTCCTCCGCGCGTGAGGGGGATTCGTTGGCGTTCGCGCTTCTTATGCATAAGTATTCCCGTCTTATAAATTCTTATATCGGGACGCTTTCGGTAACAGAATCTGTAAGAGAAGATCTTTTGCAGGAAGGGCTTATCGGTCTGCTTAAGGCAGTCCGCAGCTATGATGACAGCAAGGCACAATTTTCCACATATGCGGTTGCTTGTATGAAGAACAGTATCATTACCGCTCTTCGCCGTTATAACCGCAATTCTGCGGAGCTTCCGTCCGCGAGTCCTCTTGGTGAGCTTGAGACGCCGCCTGCCGATTCGCCGGAGGGAATATACTTAGTTTCGGAATCCGGAAAATTGCTTCACGACAGATTGTTCAAAGCGCTTTCTCCTTTGGAAGCAAAGGTGTTTGAACTTTATCTGGCAGATGCCTCTTATGCTGAGATAGGCGAGAAGCTCGGCAAAGACATCAAAAGCGTGGATAACGCAGTACAGCGTATCCGTGCAAAGTTAAAGCGCGTAATATAGTTAAAAACCTCTGATAATCAGAGGGAAAAATAATTTTTTTCAAGTGAGGTATTTTCCCATGTACGAAGACAAGAAATTGGTTTGTAAGGATTGCGGCGCTGAATTCGTGTTCACCGCTGGTGAGCAGGAGTTTTACGCAGAGCGCGGCTTCCAGAACGAGCCCCAGAGATGCAAACCTTGCCGTGACGCAAGAAAGAACGCAGGCAAGGCTCCCAGAGAGCTCTTTACAACCACTTGTGCACAGTGCGGCAAGGAAGCAAAAGTTCCCTTCCAGCCCTCTAACGACAGACCGGTATACTGCAGCGAATGCTATGCAGCTTCCAAGCAACAGTAATTAACGCTTAAAGAATAACTATATATTATTCTCGCACAAAATATTTTTGCTTATTTATAACTGTGTCAATAAAAAACCTCCGAGAAAACTCGGAGGTTTTTTAATTATTTATTTCTTTCGCCCAGCGCGGTAATAATTCCCATAGCACCGCCAAAGCCTATCCACGTGGCTCCGATAACGAACAGCCACGGAATATCTTTAAGCATTTCTCCCACAGGCTCACCGGCAACCAGCGCCGTAACTAATGTAATTATAAATATAAACAACGTAAACAGTATTGAAAATATACCGCCTCCCAAAAGGAACCACACCAAAAACGTGAAGAGCGGAGGGACGTCGAATTTCGCCACAGCCTTTCTTTCTTGCTTTGTAAGCTTTTTTTGTTCTGCACGCTTTACGGCAATCTCCGCTGCCTCCTCGAGCGTAGTTTCGGTGTCATCATACCGTAAAATGGTAAACAAGGTCCTTCCCTTGGAATCAAACATACAGTAATTAATATCCGTGTCCTCAGGCTTTTCGTTCTTTTTCAAAAACGCACTTCCGCATAAAAACTCCACGTTTATCCTCTTATCATCCGCATAAGATTCGACACAGTGGATGCGGCGTACAACGTTCTTTTCGTTGCTTATAAAATATGAAAGTCCGTACGAATTGGCAGTTACAATGCCGTGAGTGCGGTCTTTTTTCATATAGTCGGGGTATGAACCGGAATACCCGTGAGAATGCATAACTTTGTCTACGGTTTTTCTGTATTCCTCCCGCATTTCGCTTTTTGCGGTTACCAGCGCTCTGTCGGTGTATTCCTTTTGGCTGTCCTTTATCTCGTTGTAGATCTCATACCAAAGAGGTCGGTACCGAAAATGGGAAAGAGAGTTGCTTAACGAATATGCGCGGACGTAGCTTCTTTTTTCTTTTTTAACGTTGTTAAGCGCTTTTATCATGTTCTTATGACAGTGTTTTTCCGCATAAGCAATAAGGCATGGGAATGACCACTCAAAATACAACTCAGTCGCACCGCTGAAATAGCTTATTTCTTTTAACAAGGGAATAAGCTCTTTTTCTTTTTCGTTAAGTGTTTCGGGCGCGTTTTCTGCTTTTGATAATATCATTATAGCAATATGGCTCAAATACCGCCAAGGATTTTCCGCCAAAAAGTAGGTTTCCATACAGTCAAACACCTGCGGTGTGCCAAGAACAGCATCGGAAAACCGCAGATATTGTTTGCTGTCATCACCGAGAGTTACCGCGAGAGTATATGTGTTTGCCGTATCGGAATATGATAAAAGCGCAGATTTTATATAGCTTTCGCGCAATTCATAGGATGCGGTGCAATCACAAAGAGTTATGGTGCGATACAGCGCTTTGCTGTTTTCTATAACTATTTCAATTCCGTTTTGTGTGTTAGTCCATTCCGGAAATATCTCGTCCTCCACCATCTGGGACAACGCATTCAGCACTTTGGGAGACATGCCGGCGGCAGACTCGTCTACGACAAGTGATGAGCTTTTATTCATAAACGCAAACACCTTCTTTCCTCAGTTATTATACCATAATTACTGTCATCATTCAATACTTTTTGCCGAACGGATGTTTGTTTACATAATTATTTTCTTCTTTTGGCAAAACATATCCAATAATGGCAAAAAGAACCAAAAACACGGGTAATATCTTAATAATTTATTTTACATAATATAAAAATTTTTCCCAAAAGGTATTGCTTTTTCTTTGCGGCTTGTATATAATATGTTTTGTGGGGGAAAGTGGGAGTATATAACACCGTTTTCCCATAAATTTCCCGTTTTGTTATTATTTTACAGTTAAGGAGGGTCGGAATAATGTTCTTCGGTGAATATAGACATACGCTGGATGCCAAGGGCAGATTGTTCCTGCCCGCCAAATTAAGAGAAGAGCTTGGTGAAAAGTTCTGGGTCTGCAAGGGTATCGGCAAATGTCTGCAGGTATTTACGGATGAGGCTTGGAATGATTTCTGCGCACGGCTTGATACTCTTGCCGCTGCTCAGGCTCGCCATATAAAACTGTATTTTTATTCCGGCGCAAACGAATCCTCCTTGGATGGACAGGGCAGAATCGCACTGTCTCCTTTACACAGAGAGTTTGCAGGTCTGGAGAAGAACGTAGTCATTATCGGCAACCGTACCCATCTTGAAATATGGTCGGAAGCGGAGTGGGAAGCAGAGCAGTCCAGTCTGGACAGCGAGGCTATTACCGCACAGCTTCTTACCATGGGATTCTGATATGGAGTTTAAGCATTATTCGGTGCTTGCAGAGGAATGTCTGGAGTTGCTGGACATTAAGCCTGACGGCATTTACGTGGATTGCACTTTGGGTGGCGCGGGCCATACCTCTCTCATCCTTTCCCGCCTTGGCGAGAACGGAAGGGTCATCGGTATCGACCGGGATAACGATGCGTTGGAAAACGCAAGACAAAAGATAAACGATTCTCGCTTTACTCCTTATAAAAGTAATTATGAGGACGTTGCCGCAGTTCTTGACGATCTGGGCATCGAAAAGGCAGACGGATTTTTGTTTGATCTCGGAGTTTCGTCTTATCAGCTTGATACTCCCGAGCGTGGTTTTTCTTATATAAACGATGCGCCATTGGATATGCGTATGGATACCTCCTGCGGCATCACCGCCTACGACGTGGTAAACACATATTCGGAGTATGAGTTGGCTAGAATAATATACGAATACGGTGAGGAAAAGTTCTCCCGTAAAATAGCGTCCCGTATTGTAAAGGAGCGTGAAACCCAGCCTATTACAACTACGGGTAAACTGGCTTCCGTTATCGCTTCTGCGGTGCCGGATAAAGGAAAGGGCGGTCATCCCGCCAAGCGCACCTTTCAGGCAATCCGTATCGAGGTAAACGGCGAGCTTGCTTCTGTGGGCAAGGCGCTGGAGTCTGCTTCCGCAAGACTTAAAAAGGGCGGACGAATTGCAGTAATAAGCTTCCATTCATTGGAAGACCGTATAGTAAAAAACACCTTTGCAACGTTGGCGTCTCCTTGTATTTGTCCCAAGGATTTCCCCGTGTGTATGTGCAATAAGGTGGCGACGGTAAGGGTAGTAACAAGACATCCCGTGCTTCCGTCGGAAAAGGAATTAAACGAAAACAGCCGTTCACATTCAGCGAAACTGAGAGCGGCGGAAGGTATTTGATTAGTATTTGAGAGGAAATAAAAATGGCTGAACGGAAACCCACCGCGGTGTCGAAAAAAAGCGTACAAACCATAAAGCCGTCGCTTTCTGTCGGAACGGATGCTGGCATTAACTCTGTACACACGTCCCAAAGAAGCGCAAAGCCGGTAGTGCGTAAAAAAAGCAATATGGTGGCTGTCCGTGAGATGCCTATCCGCACCGAGCGCAAGAAGGAGCGCACGCCTCTTCCCATCGGCACCATATTCACCGCACTCATCTTTACCGCGTTGTTCTCATTTATGATAATCAACTACGCGGAGATAGACAGATATAACAGCGAGCTTGGCGATCTTGATAAGAAGATATCCTCACTTCAGCACGAGCAGGATATTTTGGAGCAAAAGCTGGCACAAAAGGATGACCTTACCTATATCCGTGAATATGCCGAAAACGAGCTTGGTATGGTCAAGCGTGAGACCCTCATTCCCAAGCACGTACAGACCAACAGCGTTACCGCAAAGAGCGAGGTTATCGAATATGACGATACCAACGGCGGTCTGGGTGTAATGTTATCGGGTATGGCGGAAGCTTTCAGAGATATTTTTAATTAAGCGCATAGACCGCAAGGTACGGCGAATATAATTATTCAGAGAGGGGTAAAGTTGAAATACGGCTTTACCCTTATTTTAACTAACGCGCCCTTCAGGGCGGAGGGATTTAATTTTGGAAAACAATCAAAAGCATATAACGGGAACAGAGGTAGGCGTTACAAGTAAGCTTTTCTTCAAGCGCGGTGTTATCATTACCATAGCCTTTGTGCTCATCTTTTCCTTCCTCATATATCGTGTAGCCAAGATACAGTTTGTAGACGGAGAGGAATACCGTAACGCTGCACAGGAGCAGTATACCCACGAGCTGACTATAGACGCCAAGCGCGGTAATATAGTTGACCGAAACGGCACTCCTCTTGCTACCACCATTACCGTGCAAAACTGCTTTATTTCTCCTGCGGATATCCCTCTTAAGGATGAAAGCGGCAACCCTACAGATGAGGTCAAGGAGTTTGTAATAAAAGAGCTTTCACGCATACTCAGCGTAGAGGAAAGCTTTATCCGTGAAAAAGCGGAAAAGGTAAACCGTAAATATGAAATGATTAAAAAAGAGCTTTCCTCCGAAGAGGAGGACGCTGTAAGACGGCTTATTGCCGATAACGGACTTACCAATATCGTCCATCTTGAGGAATCCACCAAGCGTTATTATCCTTACGGACAGCTTGGTTGCCATATTCTCGGCTTTACCGGTAACGAAAACAACGGTCTGCAGGGTCTTGAATATACCTATGACGAATTTCTAACCGGTGTTGACGGCCGTGTTGTAAAGGCGACTGATGCAAACGGTAATGAGATACCCTTTGATTACGAAAGCTATATCGACGCTATCGACGGATATAACGTGGTTTCCACCATTGACTGGTCCATCCAGTCTATACTTGAAAAATATCTTCGTCAGGCGTATGAGGAAACCAAGCCCTCCGGAACCGTAACCGGAATTATATGCGACGTTAATACGGGCGAGGTTCTGGGAATGGCAAACTATCCCTCCTTCGACCTTAATGATTATTCCGTCCTTTCTCAGCCTTATATGGAGCTTTTGAACGCTTTTGAAGGCACAGAAGAGGAAAAGGCGGAGTATCAGGCAGAGCTTCGCTATAAGATGTGGGCAAACTTTGCGGTAAGCTCCACCTACGAGCCCGGCTCAACCTTTAAGATGATAACCTCCGCCATTGCTTTGGACGAAGGCTGTATCACCGAAACCGAAACCTTTATTTGCGAGGGCAGATATTTTATAGCAGGTGTTCCCATCAAGTGCCACGTATACGGTAAAAAGGTACACGGTACTCAGGTGTTCGCTCAGGCAATATACAACTCCTGCAACCCTGCATTTATACAGATAAGCCAGAAGATAGGCGAAGATAGATTTCAGGAATATTTTGATCTGTTCGGCTATACCGAAAAGATCGGCTCCGATTTCCTTGGTGAGGGCGGCAGTATATATTCCTCCTCCCTCAGCGTAGTAGACCTTGCCTCCGCCTCCTTCGGACAGGGCTTTAAGGTCACTCCCATTCAGCATATCCGCGCGCTTTGCACGATTGCAAACGGCGGACATCTGGTAACTCCACATCTTGTTAAGCAGATAACCGATTCCGACGGAAACGTAATAGAGAATATTACTTATGATACCGCCCGTCAGGTAGTATCCCAGGATACCTGCGATATCATAATGAAGGCGCTTATCAATTCTACCAAGAACGCATCCGTAAACGGATACAACGTGGTCTCCAAAACCGGTACCTCCCAGAAGCTGGATACCGTGGAGGAGGACGATTACGTTCTGTCCTGTGTTACCTTTGCTCCTGCGGAAGACCCTCAGATAGCAATTCTCGTTTTGGTGGATAATCCTACCGTAACCACTTCTGCAGTATACGGCAGTTCCGTTGCCGCACCTATAGTTTCCAACGTGCTTTCCGAGGTGCTTCCTTATATGGGCATTCTTCCCACCGAGACCGGTGCGGACGTAATGGCAACCGTAAAGGATTACCGCGGCACTGACGTTGACACTGCTACCTTTGACCTTGAACAGCTTGGTCTTAAGGTTCATATAAAGGGTAGCGGCACTACCGTAACGGACCAGCTTCCCCGCGCAGGCGCGGAGCTGAATACCGAAAACGGTGTTGTAGTGCTTTATACCGAGGGAAGCAACACATCCGAAATGATCCTTATGCCCGATCTTGACGGTATGTCGCCTACCAAGGTATCCGAAGTGCTTTCTTCCCGTCATCTTAATATATCCGTAAGCGGTATATTCAACGATACCTACACCAATTGTTACGTTTACTCCCAGAGTGTTCCTGCAGGAACGTTGGTATCTCCCGGTACCATAATTTACGTGGAATTCAGATATAACGAGGAAATAGAATAATATGTCAGTAGATCTTGGCAGGATCCTTCGCGTTACCAAAGGCAAAGCGGGGGAGGGCAGCAATCTTAATAAGACCTTTGAGCTTTTCACTACGGACAGCAGAGAGGTTTCGGAAAAAAACTCCCTTTTTGTTGCGTTTAAGGGAGAGAAGACCGATGGTCATAACTACGTGTCGGACGTTCTTCAAAAGGGCGAAAACGGCGCGCTTATTGAGGACCCTGCCTTTCTTGCCGCAGATACCGTTCTGGTACCCTCCAGCCGTCTGGCTTTACAGCAGATAGCAAGGGATTACAGAGAGAACGAGCTTAAAAATACTGTTTGCATAGGCATTACCGGCAGTGTCGGTAAGACGACTGCCAAGGAAATGACGGTAAAATGTCTTTCCGCAGGCAAAACGGTTTCCTTTACACAAGGCAACCGCAACAGTCAGGTAGGTCTTCCCCGTACCGTTCTGGAGGTCCCCGAGGGAACCGAGGCGGCGGTGTTTGAAATGGGTATGAGTCTTCCCGGAGAAATGTCTCGTATTGCTGTGTGCGCTCAGCCGGATATAGTCATGGTAATAAATATCGGCACTTCCCACATAGAAGCCTTTGGCACACGTGAGGGAATACGTGACGAAAAACTTACCATTCTTAAAGGTCTACGTCCCGGGGGAAAGGTTATTGTCAACGGCGACGAGCCTTTGCTTGCTCATATTCCAAATGCCATAAAATGTGGTATTGACAACCGTGATAACCAAGTGTATGCTTACAATATAAGAAAAGAAAACTTTTCTACTGTTTTTGACGTATGCCTTTTCGGTACTCATTTTACTGCCCGTGTAGGTGCCGTCGGAACACATATGGTGTATGACGCCCTGTTTGCTTTTGCGGCAGGACACCTTTTGGGCTTAAGTACGGAGCAAATGAAAAATTCACTTGCTGACTTTTCTTCTGTGGGGGACAGACAGCGTATAGTGGAAAAAGACGGAATCCGCATTATTGCCGATTGTTATAATGCGTCTCCTGAATCGGTTGCCGCCTCTCTTGAGGTGCTTAGCGGCTTTTCGGGACGTAAAATAGCAATACTGGGCGATATGCTGGAATTAGGAGAGCATAGTCCCGCACTTCACCGCAAGGTCGGAGAAATGGTAACTGCGGCAGGTGCAGATATTCTGGTGTGTATCGGTGAGCAGACAAAAAATACCGCATCGGCTTGCAAAGCTTCTGTAATCAAATGCTTTGCTTCGTCGGATGACCCGTTGGCGGCGGAATTTATAAAGAATACGGTTTTAAGCGGCGATACCGTGCTTTTTAAGGGAAGCAGAGGAATGCGGCTTGAAACTATAATGAAGAAGGTTTTTGAAATATGACAGTGAATATGATTATCGGCGGGCTTATCGGCTTTGTCGTAACGGTAATACTTTGCAAAATATTCATTCCCATACTCAGAAAAGTAAAGTTAGGACAAAAAATACTTGAAATAGGTCCTTCCTGGCACAAATGCAAGGAGGGCACTCCCACAATGGGCGGCATATTCTTTATTGCGGCAATTCTCGTCGCGGTGTGCGCTCTTATTATCCCTTATTGCGTAAAGAATAATAATTGGGTAATAATGCTTCATATCGGCTTTGCGCTGTTTAACGGACTTATCGGTCTGGTTGATGATTACGTAAAGCTGTTCAAAAAGCGCAACAAGGGTCTCACTGCCATTCAAAAGCTTGTCCTTCAGTTTGGCTCCGCAGGACTTTATCTTTTCGGAGTGGACAGACTTTCGGATATCAGCACCACTGTTTTCGGAATAAATCTTGGATTTTTCTATTATATTATATTGTTGGTGGCAATCGTTTACTTTGTAAACTGCTCAAATCTTACCGACGGTATTGACGGTCTTGAGGGAAGCATTTCCGCAGTTATCTGCCTTGCTTTGATGCTCATCGCCATCCGCCTTGAGGATATGCAGTTGGGTATACTTTCTGCGACTGCCGTAGGCGCGCTTATAGGCTATCTTATCTTTAATTTCCACCCTGCAAAGGTATTTATGGGGGACACGGGCTCTCTGTTCCTCGGAGGCTTTGCGGCGGCAATGCTTGTACATCTGGATTTCCCTTTACTTATAATACTTATGGGTATCGTTTGGTTGCTTGAGGGACTTTCCGTAATGCTTCAGGTATTCTCTTTTAAAGTGTTCGGAAAGCGTATCTTCAAAATGACCCCTATCCACCACCATTTTGAAATGTGCGGCTGGAGCGAATTTACCATTGTGGGCGTGTTCTCTCTGGTAACCGCTTTAGGCTGTGCCGCAGCTTATTTTGTATATTTTATGTGAGGAAATAAATGAATTCATCTCTTCCTGCCGTCAGCCAACAACAAAATAGTTCACTGCCGGCGGAAAGACCGGCAAAACGAAATATAGTCCGTATGATCGGCGAAGTTGACCGTCCGATGATGCTTATTATCGTTGCCCTTTTGTGTATCGGCCTGGTAATGGTATTCTCCTCAAGCTATGCTCATGCGGAGACCCGTTACGGTGATTCATATCGTCTTATCAAATCCCAGCTTCGTTCCGCACTTATCGGTCTGGCAATGATGCTGGCGGTAACCCGTATTGACTACCGCACCGTAAAAAGATTCGGTCTTATTGCCTGCCTGGTAATATTCGGTCTTAACTATGCGGTTCCCTTCATTGGCTCGGTTTTCGGCGGCGCAAAGCGTTGGATCGAGATAGGCAGCTTTACAATGCAGCCCTCCGAGCTTCTTAAATTCGCCGTAATTCTTGCGGCGGCTATCTACGTTTCGGATAATTATCACCGAATATCATCGGCAAAGGGCTTTAAGCAACAGCTTTTTGCTCTCGTTCCCATGGGCTTGATTGCGGCTTTGGCTTGTATGTCTACGCTTATGCAAAACCACTTTTCCGCAACGGTTATTATGGCGTGCCTAGCGTTTGCAATGCTTATGATGAGCAACATAAAGCTTCGCTGGGTCATAGTTGCAATTATAGTTGCAATAGCCGTTGGTGCCTTGATGTTTACCGTGTTCCGCGGTGTCCTTGAGGATCTGGTTCCTCAGGTTTTTACACGTCTTAAGATTTGGAAGGATCCCTTTGCGTATATGACCAAAGCCACCGGCGGTGAGGGCTGGCAGCCCGCGCAGTCTCTGTATGCAATTGCATCCGGTGGATTTTGGGGCGTTGGATTGGGTCAAAGCAGTCAGAAGCTTGGCTATCTGCCTGAGCCTTATAACGATTATATTTTTGCAATTCTTTGCGAAGAATTGGGACTTTTCTTTGCAATAATAGTTATCGCCCTTTTTGCGGCTTTTATAATCCGCGGTTTTATCATCGCTTCCCGTGCACCGGACAGATTTTCCCAGCTTCTCACAATGGGTATCGTTTGTCAGGTGGCAATTCAGGTTTGTCTTAATCTTGCGGTGGTAACCAACACCTTGCCCTCCACCGGTATCGGTCTGCCCTTCTTTTCCTACGGCGGTACCGCTTTGATAATTTTGCTTACCGAAATGGGCATCGTTCTTTCGGTTTCCCGTTATTCTTATATAGAGAAAGGGTAAATTATAATGAGAATAGTAATGTGCGGCGGCGGTACAGGCGGTCACGTCAATCCCGCCATTTCCATAGCAGATACAATCAAAAAGCGTTATCCCGACGCTCATATCTCCTTTATCGGAACCGAAAAGGGTATAGAGCATATTTTGGTTCCCAAGGCGGGATACGATATATCCTTTGTAAAGGTTCGCGGCTTCAAAAGAAGTCTTTCTCTCAAGAATATAGATGCGGCGGTAAAAGCCGTTACGTCAGTTATACGCGCTAAAAAACTGCTTAAGGAGGCACGTCCCGATCTTGTCATCGGTACCGGCGGCTACGTTTCATGGCCCACAGTTAAGGCGGCAAGCAAGCTGGGCATACCTACGCTTATTCACGAGCAAAACGCATATCCCGGTATGACCACTAAAATGCTGTCCAAATTTGCGGATAAGGTGTGCATATCCTTTGAGGAAAGCAGAAAGTTTTTTGATGAATCCGTGCGGGATAAGCTTATTCTTACGGGCAACCCCGTAAAGCCCAACGATATTACCCGCGTTCAGGCGCGTAAGCAGTTGGGACTTAAGGATGATCAGGTATATATCCTTTCTTACGGCGGCTCTCTCGGCGCAGAAAAGGTAAACGAATACTGCTTTGACCTTATGAGCTACGTTAAGGATCACAAGGAGCTTTATCATACCCACGCAATAGGCAGAGGCGGATACGAAAAATATTCCGCTATCGCCCGTGAAAAAGGCTATGATAAGGTAGATAATATCGAAATTTTGGAGTACATATACGATATGCCTCTTCGTCAGGCGGCGGCAGATATTATCGTATGCCGTGCAGGCGCTATCACTCTTGCAGAGCTTGCTTGCATGGAAAAGACGTCCATTCTCATTCCGTCTCCCAACGTTACCGACGACCACCAGTATAAAAACGCATCCGTTCTTGCCAACGCCTGCGCTGCTGTTGTCATGCGTGAAAGCGAGGTAACCGGCGAAAAGCTTATTGCTCAGGTAGCTTCATTAGCAGGTGATAAGGAAAAACGTGCCTTGGCGGAAACCAATATCCGCAGGTTTGCACGTCCCAATGCGGTTGAGGAGATTGCGGATAACGCACTTGCACTTATTAAAAAATAAATTTTACGGAGGGTACCGTGGAGCAGGTCAGATTCAAACGTAAAACCGTTGATCTTGACGAAATGGAAAAACAGCAGAGCCGAAAACGGTTCCGCCGGAATATGTTTTACGTTTTTCTGTTTTCGTTTATTTTAATACTGTTTTTGGGTACGGCGTTCTTTTTCTTTTTCCGTGTAAAGGATATTTCCGTTACGGGCAACAGCGTTTATTCCGATGAGGAGATAATTGCCGCAACCGGAATAGAAACGGGCGATAATATCTTTTCATTCGGAAAAAAGGAAACAGTTTCACTAATAACCGATAGCTTGCCTTACGTCGGCGACGTTGTTATAAAGCGCAGACTTCCTTCCGAGATAACTATCGAGGTAAAGGAAAAGAAGGCGGTAATGTATACCTATATAAACGGGGATTATTATCTGCTTTCAGATGAGCTTACCGTTCTTTCCGCGACGGACAAGCTTTCCGGTGTCCCGGGAAACGCCATTAAATTGGTTACGGGTACCGTGGACCGCTGTCTGGTAGGACAGACTCTTACCTTTATGGATGTGCGCACCTACGATTCCGTATTGGAAATGTATTCCGTGCTTAAGCAAAACGAGATGGACTATTATATCCGCGAGATAGATATAAAAAGCCGTTTTGATATAAGCATGCAGTATACCGACAGATTTGACGTTTATATCGGTGATATGGACGATTTTGAATTAAAGGTACCTTTTCTTGCCAAGGTCATTGACGAGCTGTATGAAGAGGTAAAGGGAAGTATAGATCTGTCGTCATATAAAGAAGCGACGGTATCTTTGGAATAATTTTTTGCAAAAAAACGATATAAATTAAAATAACCCCTTGCAATCTTGACATTTTTGTATTATTATATATATGAGTAAAAATTTAAGTCGGACGGAGGAACTCTATTAATGAGCACTGAATTTGAAACAACCGTTAATGTTATAAAAGTTGTAGGCGTTGGCGGCGGCGGCGGAAACGCTGTTAACCGTATGGTAGAAAACAAAATAAACGGCGTTGAGTATATCGCTGTTAATACCGACCTTATGGTCCTTAATAAATCCTTGGCACACAAGCGCATCGCTATTGGTGAGCGTATCACCAAGGGTCAGGGCGCAGGCGCAAACCCCGAACTGGGTGAGAAGGCTGCAGACGAATCTATTGAGCAGATCACTGAGGCGCTTCAGGGCGCAGATATGGTGTTCATCACCGCAGGTATGGGCGGCGGTACCGGTACCGGCGCAGCTCCCATCGTTGCTCGCATCGCAAAGCAGATGGGCATACTTACCGTATGTATCGTAACCAAGCCCTTTAACTTTGAGGGTAAGAAGAGAATGGCTCAGGCAGAAAGCGGTATAAAGCGCCTTGCTGAAGTTACCGATTCTCTCATCGTAATCCCCAACGAGCGTCTTAAGCTCCTTACCGATAAGAAGATAACCTTCCTTAACGCATTCCACGAAGCAGACGATATCCTTCGTAAGGGCGTTCAGTCTATCTGTGAGCTGGTTACCCAGGAAGCAGAAATTAACGTTGACTTTGCAGACGTTTGCGCAGTTATGGCAAATGCAGGCCTCGCTCACATGGGCGTAGGTACCGCAAAGGGCAAGGACAAAGCAGAACAGGCTGCAAAGCTTGCAATGTCTTCTCCTCTGTTGGAGACCAACATCAGCGGTGCAAAGGGTATCGTTATCAACGTTACCGCTTCTCCCGATATCGGTCTGGAAGAAGTAGACTACGCTGTTGCTATGATTACTAACGAAGCTAATCCCGATGCTACCATCATCTTCGGTGCTGCGTTTGATGAAACTCTTGAGGACGAGATGCGTATCACCCTCATTGCTACCGGTTTTGATACCGCTAAGAAGAATGAGGTTCGCCGTCCCGTAGCTTCCGAATCCAAGCCTGAAGCTCCCACAGCTCCCGCACAGGAAGCAGAAGCAGGCAGCGAAGAGGATATTAATAATATCATCGAGATGATCAACAAATCTCGCTCTGAGTTCTAAGGCTCGGTAAACAAAATCACCCCAATATAAGAAAACGGCGGAGAAAGGAACGCTTTCTCCGCCATATTTTTTTGTGTCTTCAGTTTGAAACGTCTTTGGGTTCTTTCATATATCCTATGCCAAATCTGTCAAGGTCTTCAATAGTAATATTTCCATCCTCAAGTGCTTCTTTTACGTTTTGCGTAGTACCGTCGGCGTATTCAACGATTATATATTCGTGCATCGGCCATAAGATGAAGTAATAGTTATATATATCGTCTTGAAAGAAGTAATCGGTTATGTCCGACCAATCATCTCCTCTATTATCAACAATAATAAAAGCGTTTTCCTTGGAAACTTCGGATGTTTCGTCGGACGATTCCGGTGAAACTTCTTCCGATATTTCGGAAATATCACTGTTGCTTATATCGGTTTTGCTTTCTTCCGCTTGTTCACATCCTGCAAAGACACAAAACGAAAGGACGAAGCAAAGCAAAACAATAATTATACTTTTCATAGTATACCCTTTCAATAATTAATCACGATCAGCCCACCAAGCAAGACCGAAATAGGGGTACTTTTATGTGACGATTTATTCGCTTGGAGCAGAGTTATTTCTGGGATATTTACTATACAATATTCCAAACCTGTCAAGGTCTTCTATGGCGATATTTCCATTTTTAAGTGCCAACGTGATGGTCTCTGTAGTGCCATTAGAGTATTCGACTAAATATGCTTCAAGATCAAGGTAACTTCCAAAATAATAAATGTAATTATCATCTTCAAAGAAACTTCCGATTACATCTAAAACAACATCCGAATATTCCGGAGCTTGGTATATAATTCTGAATGTTTTTTCGGAAGATTCACAGGGAAGCCACGTAGAACTATCATTTGCGTCTTCAATGCTTTCTTTGGATGAATTTACGATGATTGATGTATCACTTATATTGTTTTTACTTTTTTCTAATTCATCACATCCCACAAAGATGTAAAACGTTAGAAAAGCAAAAAGTAAAATGCAAATTGTTTTTTTCATCATATACTCCTTCGGAAATTATTCACGATTCGCCCACAGGCAAGACCGAAATACGCTTTCTTTCCGGTAGAATTTTTAAGTCGAACTTTTACCGTATACGCGCCGTCTCCGTGTGTTTCATTATTTTTCTCGTTTGTATTCGTAAAGAAAAATGAAACCATTGGAATCACCGCCTTTCACACATAATACCTTCCAAAACGCAAAAAGGTTACAGTTACTTTGAAAAAAATAAAAATATTTTTATGCAAAATTCAAAACCTGCCGTTTAATATAAAACGGCAGGTAATTTTGTTATTGGGGTGTTTTTTTATTTTTTAAGTTCTCTTTCAAGCCAGATGGTGCCGATTTCAAATGCATCGAAAAAGCTCTTTTTCTCGCACTGTTTAACTACCTTCTGTGCGAAGGAAACGTTTTCATCAGTATCCTGAATCTGAACGAGAACGCGGGTAGCAACCTCAAGGTCGCCGTCCTTCTTGGTTTCAAGTATATTCATAAACAGAATATATTTATCGTCCGGGAAGCCGTAAAACAGAAATCTGCCTTGTCTTACTAACGGCTTACCGCGGTACATAAGAGTATTTACATCAGCCATTTTCAGTTACCTCTCCTGGGAGACGATTTAAGATAACTCTCAACAAGTATCTTAAGCAATTCATCTCTATCGATCTTGGTTATAATGGTTCTTGCATTATTGTGGTTGGTGATATAGGTAGGGTCTCCGGAAAGGATGTAACCTACTATCTGGTTAATGGGGTTATAGCCCTTCTCAGTCAGCGAGTTATACACCGACTGCAGAGCCAAACGTATCTCTAATTCCTTTTGCTCTTTAAGCGAAAAGGGAACTGTCTTTGTTGAGTTTTCCTTCATCTGTATACCCTCCGTGTTTTTTAGTATTCAATAAAGATATTATACATTACCCAAAACCATATTTCAAGGGGAAATATGGTTTTGAGTACAAAAAGGTTTACTTTAAGCACGCATTACGATGCCGTTTTCAGCTTCAAGCTTCTTAAGCAGCTTGTTAATAGCGTTGTCAGCCTCAGTATCGGAAAGGGTTCTGTCGGAAGCGCGGAGCGTAAGTCTGAACGCAACGCTCTTCTTTCCTTCGGGAACGCCCTTGCCCTTATACAGGTCAAAAGCAACGATACTTTCAAGAGATTTACCGCAGTATTTCTTTGCGGCATCATAAACGAGAGACGCAGTCTGCTCATCATCCATAAGCAGAGCAATATCTCTTTCCATAGCGGGATATACAGCCAGAGGCTTGTAATCCTTCTTTCCGTCGTTGGCTGCCATAGCAACGGGAACGTTTATCTCTGCGGCATAAACAGGCACGTCAATATCAAAATTACCTGCAACAGTGGGATGTATCTGTCCCATCACGCCGATAACTTCCTGGCCCTTGGTAATAACCGCGCATCTTCCGGGGTGGTAAGAGGGGTTGTTTTCTTCTGCTGTTACCGTATATCCGCGGATATTCAGCTTATCCAAAAGACCCTCAACATATCCCTTAAGGTCATAAAAGTCCTCGCTGCTGTCATAGAACGCCATCGTAAGCACCTTGTGCTCGCTGGACATATCGGTTTCAGACGGGAAGTAAACGCAAGCGTTCTCAAAGAGATGGCAAGCGGGAGCACGCATATTGCGGTTGTGCGCCACAACGTCCAGTATAGAGGGAAGCGCGGTGGTACGCATTACGGAAGTATCGTCGCCCAGAGGATTAATAAGCTTGATGTTATTCCTGCAAACGCTGTCCTCGGGGAGAGCTATCATATCATACCACTTGGGAGAAACAAAGGAATAAGTGTATACTTCGTTAAATCCGTAAGCGGTCATAGTGTTAAGCATGGTTGCAACAAACTTTTGCTCTTCGGTATACTTACCTTCTTTAGCCTCAGACTTGAACAGGGTGGGGACGATATTATCGTATCCGTAAAGACGGGCAACCTCTTCGGCAATATCTGCGGTGGTAACGATATCGCTTCTGTAAGGAGAAACTATAAGTCCGCCCTTTCCGTCAGCAATAAGGTCAAGGGGAGCAAGAAGATTGCTCTGCTCCTCAAGAGAAAGATTAGTGCCCAGCAGGCTGTTAACTCTTTCCCAATCAAAGGGAACAACGGTAGGCTCAATATTTACGTTGCAAACGTCTATCATACCGTCAACAACTTCGCCGCAGCCGAGCAGCTGGACAAGCTCACAAGCTCTCTCCAGTGCGGGAACGGTGTTTACGGGAGGGAGACCCTTTTCAAACTTTGCGCTGGATTCGGTGCGCAGGTTTACCTGACGGGAGGTAAGACGGATATTCATTCTTGCAAAGTTAGCGGATTCAAATACAACCGTGTTGGTGGTATCCAGAATTTCGCTGTTCTCACCGCCCATAATACCTGCAAGTGCGACAGGCTTTTCACCGTCTGCAATGCAAAGCATTTCGGAAGTAAGCTCGTGTACGTTGCCGTCAAGAGTAGTTATCTTTTCGCCTGCCTTTGCGTTACGAACGATAATTTCCTTGGAGGAAATATAGTTATAATCGAATGCATGCATGGGCTGACCGTACTCAAGCATAACGTAGTTGGTAATATCAACTATGTTGTTTATAGGTCTTACGCCTGCATTTCTCAGCCTTGCTCTCAGCCAAGCAGGGGAGGGCGCGATCTTTACGTTTTTAATTACCTTTGCGGAATATCTGGGGCAAAGCTCGGTGTTTTCAACCTTAACGGAAATGTATTTGGAAATATCGTCTCCGTCGTTGGCGGGCTTTACCTCGGGCTTGTGTACTCTGAGATCGTTTCCGAAGGAAGCGGCAACCTCTCTTGCAATTCCCAGATAAGACAGACAGTCGGGACGGTTAAAGGTAAGCTCAAACTCAACCAATGTATCGTTCATAAGCAAAACGTCCTTGATATCATCGCCGGGAGCACATTCCTCCTGAAGGATAAATATACCGTCTTCAATAGCGTAAGGATAATCGTGGGTGGTAAGTCCCAATTCGCCCAGAGAACAAAGCATGCCCTGAGAAACGACGCCTCTCAGCTTGCCGTTCTTGATAACCTTGCCGCCGGGGAGATGCGCACCGTCAAGACAAGCGGGAACCATATCGCCAACAGAAACGTTCTGTGCACCGGTTACTATCTGCACGGGAGCATCCTTGCCAACATCTACCTGGCATATCCACAGATGGTCGCTGTCGGGATGACGCTCCATCTCAAGCACTTTACCTACAACTACGTTGGATATCTCTTCGCCGAGTATCTCATATCCCTCCACCTTGGTGCCGGTGTGGGTGAGAACTTCTGCAAACTCTCTGGGAGTACAGCCGATATCTACGTATTCTTTAAGCCAATTAAGTGGTGTTTTCATTGTTTGCTACCTCCCATTAAAACTGTCCGAGGAAACGGATATCGTTTTCGTAAAGATGACGCAGGTCGTCAATGCCGTAGCTGGTCATAACAACACGCTCAATACCCATACCGAAAGCAAGACCGCTGTAAACCTCGGGGTCAATGCCGCCGGCTCTCAATACGTTGGGATGTACCAGACCTGCACCCAAAAGCTCTATCCAGCCTTCGCCCTTGCACAGACGGCAACCCTTGCCGCCGCATACGAAGCAGGATACGTCAACCTCAGCGCTGGGCTCGGTAAAGGGGAAGTTGTGAGGACGGAAACGTGTCTTGGTGTTTTCACCGAACATTTCCTTTGCCCACAGCTCAAGAAGACCCTTAAGGTCGCCGAGAGTTATGTTCTTATCGATAACCAGACCCTCAAGCTGATGGAACATGGGGGAGTGGGTAGCGTCAACCTCATCACAACGGTAAACTCTGCCGGGAGAGATTATTCTTATGGGAGGCTTCATAGACTGCATCGCACGGATCTGAACGGGAGATGTCTGCGTGCGGAGCAGAGTAGTATCGTTAATATAGAAGGTATCCTGAAAGTCTCTGGAGGGGTGGTCTGCAGGAGCGTTCAGCGCGTCAAAGTTGTTGTATGCGCTTTCAACCTCGGGACCCTCAACAATGTCAAAGCCCAGACCCACGAATATTTCCTTCATACGGTTTTCAACCTGAGTGATGGGGTGAAGCTTGCCGACAGTCTTTGCCTTTGCAGGCATGGTAACGTCAAGCTTTTCTTTTACAAGTGCGTTTTTCAGCTCTGCGGAAGCAAGAGAAACACCCTTTTCCTCAAGCATTTTTTCAATATCTGCTCTAACTGTGTTTGCATACGCGCCGATAACGGGGCGTTCCTCGGGGGTAAGGGAACCCATTCCGCGAAGTATTGCGGTGAGCGCACCCTTTTTGCCCAGATATTTAATTCTAACCGCCTCAAGTTCATTTTTATCGGAGGCGGTTACGATCTCCTGCGCCGCCGCAACGGAGATCTGATTCAACTGCTCTTTCATTTAATAGTTTCCTCCGTGAATAACTAACTGTTTTTCGCTATGTATTCGGATATCTGTGCCGCAAACGCTGCCGCGTGGGCGGCGAACTCGTCAAAGACCTTTTCGTCAGCGGCGAAATCACTTACGGCTCTTATAATAACAAATGGGATATTGTTGTTGTGGCAAACGTGGGCAATAGCCGCGCCCTCCATCTCGGTACAAAGCGCATCGGGATATTCTGCAAAAATATCTTCTCTCTGCTCCTGCGTGGAAACAAAGCAATCGCCTGTAACTACGGTACCTATACGGTGGGGGATGTTGTTTACTTCGCATGCCTTTTTTGCATCCTCGGTAAGCTTTTTGTCAGAACGGATATACTTGTCTCCGATCATATCCACAACTATCTGCACCGGCTTAAAATCGTGGTAAGCGGCTTTCTCGGCGATAATAACGTCGCCTATATTAAGGCCCTCTGCCAGCCCGCCTGCGGTTCCCGTGTTTATTATACGGTCAGGCGAATATTTATCTATGATGCGCTGTGTAAGAGAAGCGGCGTTTACCTTGCCTATTCCGCATTGGCATATAATTACGGTATCGTTTCCTTTTTCGGAAATAAAAATTCCTTTTTCGGTCTCGACCGCGCCAAAACGCTCACAAAGTGCTTCCACTTCAATCTTCATCGCGCCTATAATGGCTGTTCTCATACCCGTATTACTCCAGATAATCCTTTAATTTCTTGCTTCTGCTGGGATGTCGGAGCTTGCGGAGCGCCTTTGCTTCTATCTGACGGATACGCTCACGGGTAATATCAAATACCTTACCAACCTCTTCAAGAGTGCGGGGTCTGCCGTCCTCAAGACCGAAGCGCAGCTTAAGCACGCTTTCCTCACGGGGAGTAAGAGTCTTAAGCACTTCGATAAGCTGCTCGCGGAGCATCATGGAGTTTGCCGCGTCAGAGGGAGCGGGAGTCTTTTCGTCTGCGATAAAATCACCCAGATGGCTGTCTTCTTCTTCGCCGATAGGCATTTCCAAAGAAACGGGCTCCTGTGCTATCTTGAGTATCTCGCGTACCTTTTCGGCAGGCATCTTCATTTCTTCGGCAATTTCCTCGTCGGTAGGATCTCTGCCTAATTCCTGAAGAAGCTGACGGGAAACGCGGAGCACCTTGTTTATGGTTTCTACCATGTGAACGGGAACACGTATAGTTCTCGCCTGATCTGCAATAGCTCTTGTAATAGCCTGTCTTATCCACCAAGTAGCGTAGGTGGAGAACTTATATCCCTTGCCGTAATCGAACTTTTCAACGGCTTTCATAAGACCGAGGTTACCTTCCTGAATAAGGTCAAGGAAGAACATACCGCGGTTAACGTATCTCTTTGCAATACTTACAACCAGACGCAGGTTAGCCTCAACAAGCTGCTGCTTTGCAACCGTATCGCCGTTTGCCATACGCTCTGCCAGCTCCAATTCCTTTTCGGGGGTAAGCAGGGGCACTTTACCGATGTCTTTGAGATACATTCTTACGGGGTCATCTACCGCAACGCCTTCCTGCGCCAGCAGAACCTCCACTTCCTCGGGGTTATCGTCGATAGTGTCCTCAAAATCTTCCTCGGGCATTTCAAAAACGGAAGCGTCAATATCGTGAGTAACCTCAATACCGTTGGACTCCAATGCTTCAAAGGTCTTTTCCAGCGCCTCCATTGACGAATCGGTATCGTCCAGCGCCTCCATAACCTCTGCGGCGGTGATGTTTCCCTTCGGCTTTGCCCTTTCGATCAATTCATTAATGATCTGTTTAAGGGTTTTTTCCATTATTTTTCCTCCTTGCGGTTTGCTTTAATTCCTTTAATGTATTCGTCCAGCGCGGATACGGGATCTTCTTCGATCTTCTTGTCGTATTCGCGTTTTTTGTTTTCCGCCTTAAGCGATGCTATCATGGCGTTCAGCGTAGTTTTTCCGTTGTCGGTAAACACGCTTCTTTGCGCAATCATTCGGGATACTGCGCCTATCTGCTGTCTGTCCAAAGCTCCGTCCTTGGACAGGGTTACCTCTTTTCCCTCTGTGAATTCGGGTAAAAACAATTCATACACCATTCGGTTGAATTTGGTAAGAAAATCCTCAGGCGCAAGTATTTTGGTTGCTTCCGCCGTAAGGTCGGGACGGGAAAACAGTATTCCCAATATTTTTTCTTCGGTTGCCGCGGCGGCTGAAAAACGTATTTTGTCCGTATTCACAGTGTCGCCGTAGCCCATAGAATCCCGAAGCTCTTTTTCCACGGTTTCTTTTCTTGCTTTTCTCTCGTTCCGCACAGCCTTTCTGTTCGCTTCCTCCAGTAAGGATTTTTTGGATATATCCATCTTTTCGGATGCTCTGCCTGCGTAAACGTCTCTTTGCACCTCGGGCCACAGAGTAGACAAAAAATCTGTCATTTCGTTGGCGGCACGAAGTTTCTGGTCGGGGATAGAGATATCATAACGGGAAAGTATCTCGTCTATCTTATAATCCACCTGACCGCTTGAGCCCTTCAGCTTTATTCTGAATGCGTCTGCGCCGTGGGTCTTTATAAATTCGTCGGGGTCCTTTTCGTTTTTGCCCAAATCAATTATCTTGGTAGATACTCCCACCTGGTTAAGCAGGTCGATACCCTTCATCGTGGCGCGTCTGCCTGCTTTATCAATATCGTATGCCAGATAAACCGTTTTTGCGTACCGGGCAATTATCCGCGTATGCTCTGCTGTTATCGCTGTACCGAGCGTTGCAATGGCATTGCCGAATCCGGCTTGGTGCATCGCAATTGCATCGGGCGCACCTTCACACAAAATAAGTGTGCCGTCATCTGTATTTTTTGCAATATTCAATCCGAACAGCACCCTGCTTTTTTTGAAGATCGGCGTATCTGAAGTGTTTACGTATTTTCTCTCGTCCGCTTCGTTAAGCCTTCGTCCCGAGAAGGCGACAACCTCTCCCGTAACGTCAAAAATAGGGAACATTATGCGGTTTCGGAACATATCGTAGGGGGTGCCTTTTTTACTTATACCGCACAGAAATGCCGTTTTTATTTCTTCGACTGTAAAACCGTCTGCCATAAGCCGCTTTGTCAAAGCGTCCCAACTGTCAGGCGCGTAGCCTATACCGAACCGCCGCAGTGTGGTGGGGGTAAAACGGCGTTTTTCAAGCAGATATTCTCTCGCTTGCTCACCTTGCGGGGAGTTGAGAGATGCCACAAACAGCCTTGCTGCCGCCTTGGTGACCGCATAAATGCGTTCACGGCTTACGGCGTTTCTTTCTCTCTGCTCGGTTTCTTCCTCAATGGGAATTCCTGCCAGCTTTGCAAGAAACTCTATTGCCTCTCTGTAATCAAGGTTTTCTGCCCGCATTACAAAGCTTATAACGTCGCCTCCCGCACCGCAGCCAAAGCAATAAAATGACCTTGTTGCAGGAAATACGGTAAAGGACGGAGACTTCTCGTTATGGAAAGGACACAGACCCACCACGTTGCTTCCCGCACGCTTAAGTGTAAGATATCTGCTTATAATCTCTTCAATTCCGTTTCGGTTTTTTACCTCTTCGATAAATGCCTGTGAAAAGGCCATGGTGTGCCCTCCTTTCTGTGCGTTATTTATACTGCCAAACCTTGGGGATGAATATTTCTTCGTATTTTGCCAGCGCGTATCTGTCCGTCATACACGCAATATAGTCACATACCACGCGGTCTGTGCCGTCTTCTTCTATGTTCTTGGAATACTCTGCAGGAAGCTTGTCTATGTGATGCTCGTAGTAATCATACAAATGCTGTATCATTCCCACTACCTTGTCATCCTCGCTTTTTGCCTTGCTGTTATGGTATACCCGCTCAAACATAAAAGCACGGAGCTTCATTGTGGCTTCTCCGTAAGGAGAGGTGAAATCAATATCGTTTTCAACACCGTGTGCCACAACGGAACGTATCATCGTGTCAATACGCTTGCTGTGGGTTTCGCCCAAAATGTCGGTAAGCTCTTTGGGAATGTCATTTTTATCAAGTATTCCTGCACGCACCGCATCATCAATATCATGGTTGATATATGCAATACGGTCTGCAAATTTAATTATCTGACCTTCCAGTGTTTTTGCTTTTCTGCTACCTGTGTGGTTTACTATGGCGTCTCTCACTTCAATGGTCAGATTAAGATTTTCCAATTTGTCTGCCACTCTTAAGGATTGCTCGTTGTGCTTGAATCCGTGGGGACAGATTTCATCCAACGCTCTTTCTCCGGAATGACCGAAAGGGGTATGTCCAAGGTCGTGTCCCAAAGCAGCCGCTTCGGTAAGGTCCTCGTTAAGGCGAAGGTTACGTGCCAACGCTCTCGCTATCTGCGCCACTTCAAGAGTGTGGGTAAGACGGGTACGGTAATGGTCACCCTCCGGCGCAAGAAAGACCTGCATCTTGTGCATCAGTCTGCGGAAGGATTTACAATGGATTATCTTGTCTCTGTCCCGCATAAAATCGGTACGCATATCGTCTTCTCTGAAGGGGAACAGCCTGCCTGCGGTGTTCTCGGAAAAGAAGGCTTTATCGCACAGCATTTTTTTCTCAAGCTCATAAACATCTTTTTTCACGGTAATACACTCCTTCGTCAGATTAAGGCGTGTTTCGCCAGAAATTATGGCACACAAACAATTATACGCCCGAAAAAACAAAAATCCTTTATTTTTATATAAAATATTTTTATTTATGTAATATTTTTTGTTTATAAACTAATTAAACGAGGAAAACACGCGGTTTTTTATAACAAATTTTGTTGCAAAACACGGTTATATATGGTATAATATACTGATAAAGAATGGAGTGGTCTGCTTGTTTGGATATATACGTCCCGATATGGGTGAGCTTAAAACCAAAGAACTTGCGCTGTACCGCTCGGTCTATTGCGGTATCTGCCGTTGCGGCGGCAAAAACATCTCCGTTCTTACACGCTTTTTGTTGAATTATGATTTTGTGTTTTTGGCTGTTGTCCGTCTTGCCGTTACGGGTGAGAAATTTGAGATAAAGCCCAAACGCTGTATGTATACTCTGAAAAAACGCGGCGTTATGGAGCCTAACGAGGCGTTGCGTTTTACCACCGCCGCTTTCGGCAGCCTTATGTATTATAAGGCGCTGGACGATAAGCGGGATGAAAAGGGTGTGAAAAGATTTTTCACCTGCCTTGCCGTTCCCTTTTTTCGCAGAATGGCAAAAAAGGCGGAGAAAATGTATCCCGGTATCGGCGCCGTTATAAGCGAGCCGCTTGAAAAGCTTGGGAAAACCGAGCTTGCCTGTTGTCCCGTGCCGGATATGGCGGCAGATAATTTTGCACTTGTCACCGCAGGAATTGCATCCTTCGGCCTTGACGGTACTCAGGCACGCGTCGCAAGAGATATCGGATATCATATCGGCAGGTTCGTGTATCTTATGGACGCTGTGGACGATAGGTACGAGGACCAAAGGAAAAACAGCTATAACCCCATAAATTTGTGTTATTCCTCTGCCGAAAAAGCAGATGAGAATATGGATTTTATACGCCGCACCATACTTGACAGCGCGGCGGCTATATCAAGAAGCTATGCTCTTGCCGACGGAAACGTCTTCGACGGTATTATATATAACATCGCAGGCTACGGAAGCGAAATTGCCGTGGACAAGGCGATAAACAAGGAGAAAAAGTAGATGAAAGACCCTTATCAGGTGTTGGGCGTCAGTCCGAGCGCATCGGACGACGAGGTAAAAAAGGCTTATCGTGAGCTGGCAAAAAAATACCATCCCGATGCTTATGCCAACAATCCGCTTGCGGATCTGGCGGCAGAGAAAATGAAAGAGATAAACGAGGCGTACGATACGATTACCAAACAGCGCGCAAGCGGCGGTAACAGAAGCGGTGGATATTCTGCCGGTAATGCCGGCGGAAGTGCGTCCGGAGGAAATACTCTTTACCGTGTGCGTGAATTGCTCAGTGCGAACCGCGTTGCGGAGGCGGAGACCATACTTTCCCGTATTCCAAACGGAGAACGCAACGCAGAGTGGTATTTTCTTATGGGTCACGTTATGGCGCGGAAAAACTGGCTGGGTGAAGCGAGAAAGTATTTCGAGCAAGCCTGCAAAATGGATCCGTACAATGCGGAATACCGCAACACTCTTAACAATCTGTCATCACATTCCTCGTCCAGTCCTTACGGTAATACCTCTACTCGTTCCGATGATTGCAGCGGATGTGATATATGCACCGGTTTGCTTTGTGCAAATCTGCTTTGTAATTGCTGTCGATGAAAAAACGCGTTAAAAAATTATCACTTTGCGCCCTGCTTTGCGCTGTTTCCGTGGTGCTTATGCTTATCGGGTGCTTTATACAGTCGCTGGATCTTTCCGCCGCCATTGCCGCAGGACTTACGGTGGCAGTGGCTATGATCGAATGCGGCATGAGCTGGTCTGTAATGCTGTACGCCGCAACGGGCGTGCTGGCACTTGTGTTGCTTCCGTCAAAAACACCTGCTCTGTTTTATTTGCTTATCGGCGGAATATATCCCATACTTAAGGCACTTGTTGAGCGTATAAAAAAACGCTCCGTGGTATGGGCGATAAAATTAGTTGGTTTTAATTTGTTTTATACCGCGCTTATAGCGGTGGGAAAATTTTTGCTTAATATAAACGATCCCATATTTTCATTTAATATTTTCGTTTACGTGTTGGGTAACGCCACCTTTATTCTTTACGATATTGCCTTTACACGGCTTGCCGCATTGTACGTTAAACGAATTCGGAGGAAGTTAAAATGATAAAAAGTATGTCCGGCTACGGCAGACAAAAATCCCTTGTAGGCGGTAAAAATATTACCTTTGAGATAAAATCCGTAAACAACCGTTTTGCGGATATATCCGTAAGAATGCCCCGTCAGTACACTCCGCTGGAGACAAACGTAAAGGAGCTTTGCGCCAAGTACGTTACCCGCGGCAAGATCGACCTTTATCTCACTGTTGAGAATATCGACGGCGATCCCGTTTCTCTCACTCTTAACAAGGAGTTTGTGGAGGGATATCTTAAGCTGCTGGAGCAGATAAAATCCGAATACGGTGTTCAGGGTGAAATAACCCTTTCCATGCTTTCCTCCAAATCGGATATTATGACAGTTACCCGCGCTGACGAGGATGCGGAGGAGCTGTGGAAGCAGATCGAGCCTATCTGCCGCGGTGCTTTTGAGCAGTATAACGCTATGCGTGAGTCCGAGGGCGGCAGATTAAAGGAAAAGCTGCTTACTTATCTGGATACCGTTGAGACGCTTCGTAACGAGGTAGCGGCTCTTGCACCTGAGGCGTTAAAGAAAAATCTTGAGAAGATGCGTGCCCGTATTTCCGATCTGCTTGCAGGCGTTCCCGTTAACGAGGACAGATTGCTTAACGAGTGTGCTGTGTTTACCGATAAGACCGACGTTACCGAGGAGCTGGTAAGACTTCAGTCCCATTGTACCGAATTCCGCGCTACTCTTGAGTCTGACGGACCCGTCGGTAAAAAGCTTGAGTATATCGTTCCCGAAATGCTTCGTGAGACAAATACGTTGGGCTCCAAGTGCAACGATTACGATATTTCCCGCCGCGTTGTCGCTATAAAGACAGAGATCGAAAAGCTTCGCGAGCAGGTAGCAAACCTTGAGTGAGGAAAACAAAATGGAATTTATCGATATAGGCTTTGGCAACCGCGTTAATGCACAGCGTATAGTGTCCGTCCTTAGTCCGGACAGCCTGCCCATACGCCGTCTTGTGCAGGATGCCAAAAACGCAGGCAGAGTTATAGATTGCAGCTGCGGTAAAAAGACCCGTTGCGTCATTGTTACCGACAGTGAGCACGTCATACTTTCCTCTGAGGAAGCAGACGTTGTTGCAGGGAGGCTGTAATGGATAATAAAAAAGGCAAGCTTATAGTGGTGTCCGGCCCTGCGGGAAGCGGAAAAGGCACCGTTAATTCAATACTTCTGAGCAACACCGAAAAATACGTGTTCTCGGTGTCCGCCACAACCCGTTCTCCCCGTCCCGGCGAAATAGACGGAACTCATTATTTCTTTATGACAAGAGAAAAGTTTATGTCTCTTGTTGACGCAGGCGAGTTTTTGGAGCACGCGGAATACGTCGGCAACTGCTACGGAACCCTCCGCCCCTTCGTTGAAGAAAAATTGTCCTCCGGCAAAAACGTTATTCTGGATATCGAGGTTCAGGGCGCTTTGCAGGTAAGAGAAAAAATGCCCGAAGCGGTGCTGGTTTTCCTTTGTCCTCCTGATTACGTTACTCTTGAAAACCGTCTTCGCGGCAGAGGAACGGAAACGGACGAGGTTATCAAAAAGCGTCTGCACAAAGCGTTGGAAGAACTGCGCGAAGCCGAAAAGTACGATTATCTTGTTGTCAACGAGGACGGCAAGGCGGCAGACTGTGCAAGCGCTATCGACCGTATAATCGATACCTGTCCCGAGAAAAATAAAGAATACATACTTAATTTTATAAAAAAATTTACTGAATAAAGGTGTAAGAAAATGATCTATCCTACCATCAAAGAAATCACAAAAGACAACTACAACCGCTATACTCTGGTTATCGCAACTGCAAAATCCGCACGTCATATTACAGACGAAGCTGTTGCAGCTGCAGAAAAGGCACAGGCAGCAGCCGCAGAAAACGGCAAGGATTCCAAGAATGCACCTGCAGTGGATTTCCTCGGCGAAAAGGCTGTTACTCTGGCAGTAGATAAGCTTCTCACCGGCGAATACAAGGTAATTCCCGCAGAAAACGAATAAAATGGACGGAAAGCTGTACTGTTCGGTAAGGATAACCGATATAGCATATTCCGCAGACAAAGGGTATGCATATTTGGTACCTCCCTCCATGCGGGATATCCTGCATAAGGGGAGTGTTGTCCTTGTGCCCTTCGGTAACGGCAACCGTCTGCGAAAAGGTCTTGTTACGGGCTTCAGCGATTATTGCGAGTATCCGTCTATTAAGCCTGTTTCCGAAGTGCTGGAGGATTACGGACTCATATCCGAGGAAACTGTGGATATGTGTCTGTTTATGGCTGAAAGGTGTTTTTGCACCGTCGGCGCGGCACTTCGAACTGTGCTCCCTCCGGGAATGGAGAGCGCAGTGGAATACGTTTATTCCTGCGGAAATGTTGATGAGGGCACGCTCAACCCCAAAGCGCAGGTACTTTTCCGCGCACTTAAGGAAAGCCCCCTTAATCAAAGCCGCATTACCGAGCTTTTCGGAGAAGACGTAAAACCACTTCTTTCCGCAATGGTAAAAAGCGGTGCTGTTATCCGTAATCAGGAAACAAAGGAAAGCATTAACGAAAAAAGTCTTTCTTTCGTCCGCATTGCTTCGGATACGGAAACGGCTTATGCAGAAGCAAAGACCGAAAAGCAGGCGGCATTAATAGACGCACTTGCTTTGGAGGGGGAGATATCCCTTTCTGAGCTTGAACGGTTTTTCTCGCTGTCCCGCTCGGTGGTAAACGCCATGTGCAAAAAGGGCGTTTGTGAGATTTTTGAGCGTAGAGTCGTTCGTGACCCCATAACGGCAGAAAAAAGAGAAAAGTTTTCCACCCCGTTAACGGATGAGCAAGCAAACGCGGTGGCGTCGGTAGAGGAGCTGCTTCTCTCGGGAACGCCCAAAGCCGCATTGCTCTATGGCGTTACGGGCAGCGGGAAAACAAGAGTTATTATAGAATCCGTTAAAAAGACGTTGGAACTGGGCAAGACCGCCATCGTGCTCATTCCCGAAATAGGACTTACCTCCGAGGCGTTGGGAATATACTACGCCGAGTTCGGGTCCGACCTTGCGGTCATTCATTCAATGCTAAGCATAGGCGAGCGTATAGACACCGCACGCGCCATTGCTTCAGGCGAAAAACGGGTGGTCATAGGCACCCGAAGCGCCGTTTTTGCTCCATTGAAAAATCTCGGCATTATCGTTATTGACGAGGAACAGGAGCATACTTATAAATCTGAGAATACTCCCAAATTCCACTCCCGTGATATAGCGCGGTTCAGATGTGCGCAAAACAACTGCGTAATGCTGCTCGCCAGCGCCACTCCGTCTGTGGAAAGCTTTTACAAAGCAAAGCAGGGAATATATAAGCTTATAACTCTTAAAAAACGATACGGCAACGCATCTCTGCCTGACGTGCAGATAGCAGACGTTAAGCAGGACAGCTTATTTAACAGCGGCAGACTTATCGGAAGTCTGCTTAAGGAGGAACTGGAGGATACCGTTTCGGACAACAAGCAGGCAATACTTTTTGTAGGCAGAAGGGGTTACAGCTCCTTTGTAAACTGTGCTTCCTGCGGAAACGTAATTTCCTGCCCCAATTGCTCGGTATCACTGACATACCATGCTTTCAGCGGTGAAAACCGAAAAAACGAAAAATTAACCTGCCATTACTGCGGTTATACCATCCCCCTGCCGGAGGAATGCCCCTCCTGCGGAAAAAGGTCGGTGGTGCGTATGGGCTTCGGTACCCAAAAGCTGCAGGATGAATTGGAAAAGCATTATCCTTCCATTCGCGGCATACGAATGGATACGGATACCACCGCCACCCGTCACGCTCATGAAACACGCTTTGGCGCCTTCAGACGCAGAGAAGCGGACCTGCTTTACGGCACGCAGATGATATCAAAGGGATTGGATTTTCCTTTGGTGTCCTTGGTAGGCGTTGTTTCGGTGGATGCTATGCTGTACCAAAACGATTTCCGCGCGGCAGAGCGTACCTTTTCTCTTCTCACTCAGCTTGCAGGCAGAGCAGGCAGAGCAGGGGACGAGGGCAAGGCTATACTTCAGACCGCCAACCCTCAAAGCGATATATTAAAGCTGGTACAGACCCAAGATTATGAAAAATTCTTTGACGGCGAAATATCCATGCGCCGTGCGGTTACTTTTCCGCCTTTTTGTGATATAGCGGTGTTCCGCATATCTGCGGAAAAGGAGACGGATGCCCGCCGTGCCGCCACAGCATTTTCGGTAATACTGGAAAAGCTGTTAGCCGAAAAGTATCCCGAGCTTAAGACTGTCCGCTTCGGACCATTTGGTGAGGGAATATACAAAGTTAACAATAAATACAGAATGCGGCTTACCGTCAAATATAAGGACTCGTCTGCCGCAAGAAGCTGTTTCCGTGACGCCATCAATACGTTTACCGCATCAGACCGCACGGGAGCAAAGCTTGATACAGATATAAATCCCACAGTTGTTTAGGAGGCAAATTATGGCACTTCTTCGTATACTCAGAGATCCCGACCCCACTTTGCGCAAGACCTCTCGTCCTGTAGACGCAATCACTCCCCGTATAAGAGTTCTTATCGAGGATATGAAGGATACTCTCCGCAAGGCAGAGGGTGTGGGACTTGCAGCACCCCAGGTTGGCGTTCTCCGCCGCGTTGTAATAGTGGATATGGGCAAGGGAAAATTGCAGGAATTCATCAATCCCGAGATAATTTATACCGAAGGTAAGCAGGAAGAGGTTGAAGGCTGTTTGTCCTGCCCCGGAAAAGCAGGTATTGTAGAGCGCCCCGCAAAGGTTACCGTCCGTGCACTTAACATAGCCGGTGAGGTGTTTGAGGCTACCGGCACCGAGCTTATTGCCCGTTGCTTCTGTCACGAGATAGACCATCTTGACGGTGTGCTTTATATAGACAAGGTAAAGGAAATGCTTGCACCGGAGGAAGTTGAATAATAATGCGTATAGTTTTTATGGGCACTCCTGATTTTGCCCTTACCGCCCTCAAAGCTATTTGTGATGCGGGTCACGATGTGGCGTTGGTGGTTTCCCAGCCGGATAAACCCTCCGGCAGAGGATATGCACTTACGCCTTCTCCCGTTAAAAAATATGCCCTTGAAAAGGGTATTGAGGTGGTTACTCCCACCACTATGCGTGATGAAGCGGCAGAGAATATGCTCCGTGCCGTAAACGCAGACGTTTTTGTTGTTGCCGCATACGGCAAGATATTACCTCAGAATATACTTGATATACCTCCTCACGGCTGTATCTGCATACACGCTTCTCTCCTTCCCGCACTTCGCGGCGCCGCACCTATTAACCGCGCGGTAATGGAGGGACACACCGAGGGCGGTATCACCATTATGTATATGGACGCGGGTATAGACACCGGCGATATTATTCTTCAGCGCGCTATTCCCATTTCCGAGAATATGACAGCAGGGGAATACCACGATAAAATGGCAGTTCTCGGCGGAGAACTTATAAAGGAATATCTTGAACTGGCGGATAAAGGGCTTGTTACCCGTACCAAACAGCCCGAGGAAGGTTCGTCATACGCAGCAAAGATAGATAAAAAAGAAGCGTACGAGGATTTTTCTCTTCCCGCATCTCAGGTACACAATCGTATTCGCGGCCTTTCTCCGTATCCCGGCGCGTACGCTTTTCTAAACAAAAAACGTATCAAGATGCTTTCTTCCTTTGTGTCTGACGGTTGCGGTGTTCCCGGTACCGTGCTTTCAACGGACAAGGGTATAGAGATCGCTTGCGGAGAGGGAAGTGTTGTTATTACCTCTCTCCAGCCCGAGGGTAAGGGTAAAATGGATTACGCCAGCTTTTTAAGAGGAAATTCCGTAAACAAAGGGGATATTTTCAATGGATGACCCTCGCCGCGTGGCGTTGGATATTCTGTATCGCGTCTCGTCCGACGGTGCTTACGGTAATATAGGACTGCTGTCTGCCGACCTTTCGGGTCTGGACCGTGCCTTTTGTACCGAGCTTATAAAGGGCGTTACCGAGCGCAGACGTATCCTTGACCATATAATTTCAAAATACGTTAACAAAAAGCCGGACGGCAAGATATACGAGCTGTTGCGGCTGGCGGTATACCAGATAATTTTTCTTTCTCGTGTGCCGGATCACGCTGTGTGCGATGAATCCGTAAAAACGGCAAAGCAGATAAACCGCGGCTCCGCAGGATTTGTAAACGCCGTGCTTCGCAGTGTGTGCAGGGAAAAGCAAAAAATAACAGAGTCGATCTCCGCTTTGCCGGAAAGTGTTCGCTTCTCTGTTTCAGATAGTATTTTTTCTCTTGTAAAAGAGCAGTATCCCGACGAATATCAAGATATATTCAACGCTTTTTATGAAAGAAAATCGGTTTCCGTCCGCGCCAACACCTTAAAGGACACCCCTTACGTTGACGGCGTGAACGAGAATACCGATATGCAGGATATCGAAAAAGGTCTTTTCTTCGTGCAAGGACTTTCTTCTCAGGAAGCCGTAAGGGCGTTGGATGCAAAGCCCGATATGTTCGTGGTTGACCTTTGCGCATGCCCCGGCGGAAAAAGCTTCGGTGCCGCAATAGATATGAAGAATAAGGGCAGAATAATCTCGTCGGATCTTCATAAAAACAAGCTTTCCCTTGTAGAAAAGGGAGCGAAAAAGCTTGGCATAGATATTATTGAGACCGTCCCTCGGGACGCACGTGTTACCGATGAAAGCCTGATTTCTGTTTGCGACAGAGTTATTTGCGACGTGCCCTGCTCGGGTATCGGAGTAATGGGCAGCAAGCCGGAAATACGGTATAAGGACGCAAATGATTTTGCAGGGCTTTATCCCACACAGAAGGCGATTTTTCAAAACGCACTTTTGTATCTTAAAGCAGGGGGTAAAGCTGTTTATTCCACCTGCACAATTAACAAAAAAGAAAACGGCGAGATAGTGCATTCCGTACTGGCGGAAAAAGAAAATTATCGTATCGTTTCAGAAAAAACCATTCTTCCCGGCAACGGGTATGACGGATTTTATATAGCAGTTATTGAAAGAGTTTTGTAATGACCGATCTTAAAAGTATGCTTCCCGAGGAGATACGTCAGTATCTTGTAAATATGGGCGAAAAGCCCTTCCGCGCAAGTCAGATATTCCGTTGGATATCTGCAGGCGAAACGGAAATAGATAATATGACGGATCTTTCCGCTTCTCTCCGAGAAAAGCTGAAGGCAGATTGCACGGTCACCCGCGCAAAAATAGTATCAAAGCTTGTGTCAAAAATAGACGGCACGGTAAAATATCTGTTTGAGTTTGCCGACGGTGAAAAGATAGAAACCGTATTCATGCGTTATAAATACGGAAACACCGTGTGTATCTCTACGCAGGCAGGCTGTCGTATGGGCTGTACCTTCTGCGCTTCTCATATAAACGGATTTCGCAGACATCTTCTCCCCTCTGAAATGCTGGAGCAGGTTATGGCGGCAATGCGTGATACCGGTGAGAAGGTAAAGGGAATAGTATTAATGGGTATCGGTGAGCCTCTTGATAATTACGATAACGTTATGCGTTTTCTTGAGCTTGTTCACCATCCTGACGGTCTTAATATTTCTCACAGACATATTTCTCTTTCCACCTGCGGATTGGTTGATAAGATAGACCGTCTTGCGCAGGAAAAATTGCAGATAACCCTTTCCGTATCTCTTCACGCGCCTAACGACGATATCCGCCGTGCTACTATGCCCGTGGCGAGAAAATATCCTTATGACACTCTGCTTGACGCTTGCAGAAGATATATGGATATTACAAACCGCCGCATCTCCTTTGAGTATGCCCTTATAAGCGGTGTCAACGATTCTGACGAAAACGCCCACGAACTGGGCAGAAATCTTTCGGGAATGCTGTGCCACGTAAACCTTATTCCCGTTAACGAGGTAAAGGAACGCGGCTATAAAAAAAGCACCCGTGAGCAGGTGGCGCGTTTTACGGAAATACTTAATTCATATAAGATAAATACTACCGTCCGCCGCAAGCTGGGCGGTGACATAAATGCTTCCTGCGGACAGCTCCGCGCGGAGCATAGAGAGGAGTGATGTATCTTGCGTTGCTGCGGTAATACTGACGTAGGCAAAAAAAGAAAGAATAATCAAGATTATTTCCATATATACAATGGCAAGGATTACTTTTCTGCCGTCGTATGTGACGGAATGGGCGGTGCTGCCGGCGGTAACGTGGCAAGCCGTCTTGCCTGCGAGATATATCAGGAAACACTCCGCTCATCCTTGAACGGAAGGGATCTGTATTCCCTTACCAGAGAGGAAATGGTAAAAATACTTCGCCTGTCCGTGGTTTGCGCCAACAAGGCGGTGTATGCTAAATCCCAAACCGATAACGATTGCTACGGTATGGGTACCACGCTGGTGGCGTTTTTCTCATGCCCGTCCCTTAATGCGGCGGTAAACGTGGGAGACAGCAGACTTTATACATTGTGCAACCGTATGGCGATACAGATAACCAAGGACCATTCGCTTGTGCAAATGATGGTTGATAACGGCGCTTTAAGCGAAAGCGAGGCGGCACAGCATCCCAAAAAGAATATAATCCTCCGTGCTCTCGGTGTAGACGATATGGTGGAGCCGGATATGTTCTTTAATATTGAATTTGACCATATCCTGCTTTGCACCGATGGACTTTCCAATTTCGTTTCACGCAGAGATATGGAGAATATAATATACGCTCAATCCCGTTGGCGCACCATAACCGACGAAAAGCGTGTTAAGATGCTTATAGATCTTGCAAATAAAAAAGGCGGTACGGACAATATAACCGCCGTGCTCATCGGAAAGGAGTAGGCTGATGACCAACAAATATCAAAGCTTTGTGGGTAAGGTCCTTGACGGCAGATACAAGATACTTGAAGTCCTTGGCGTAGGCGGAATGGCTTTCGTTCTCAAGGGCGAGGATCTGCTTATGGACCGCACGGTAGCCATAAAGATACTCAACGACGAATATAACGGCGATAAGCAGGCGGAATCTCGCTTTATAAATGAATCCAAGGCAGTTGCAATGCTTTCCCATAAAAATCTGGTAAGCATTTACGACGTTGCTATATATCCCGATATGAAGTATATCGTTATGGAATATCTTGACGGTATTACTCTTAAAGAATATTTGGATAAAAAGGGCGTGCTCTCCTGGAAGGAAGCCTGCATTTACACCGTGCAGATCCTCCGCGCTCTTGAGCATACTCACAGCAAGGACGTTATTCACAGAGACATTAAGCCTCAGAATATAATTCTCCAGAAGAACGGAGAGATAAAGGTAACCGACTTCGGTATTGCCAAAACTCCCCATGAGTCAGCCTCCGGTAAGGAGCGCGCCATCGGTACTGTATATTATATAAGTCCCGAGCAGGCATCCAGTAAGGAGACTACCTTTGCGTCTGACCTTTATTCCGTAGGTATTATGCTTTACGAAATGGTTACGGGCGTTCTTCCCTTTACAGCGGAAAATCTGCTTGAAATCGCTATGATGCAGATAAATGACGAGCCGGGCAACCCCTGCGAGCTTAATCCCGAAATTCCCTTCGGTGTCGCACAGATAATCCGCAAGGCAATGGAAAAGGATCCGTCAAACCGTTTTTCATCTGCTCACAGCATGATAAAGGCGTTGGATATGGTGCTCCGCAACCCCGCAATAACCTTTGCCATGGGCAACGATTATCCTGCAGGCGAAGCACTTCCTTATAACGTTGTTCCCATTGATTCCATCGCAACCTCTGAGATTGAGCCTTATGATGACGTTACGGGAAGCAAGCCCGTTTCCGGCGTGGATTCCGGAACCAAAAAGCGTTACGTCAAAAAGCGCAAGAAGAAAAAACGCTCGGTTCGTGAGAGCCGTTCGTCTCTTCCCGTTATTGCTGCCATCGCGCTTTCTTTCCTGCTGGTCTGCGTATCCTGCGGTGTTCATTACCTCTTTTATGCATTGGACCTCACCACAGGACCTTCTACCGGTAACGAGATAGTTGTTCCCAAGCTGGTAGGTCAGATATGGACGGCTGAATTGCAGGACAAATTGCTTAACGGAACCTATGATACCACGGGCACTAAATTCAAGGTACTGGATATAATCGAAGTCCATAAATCAGGCTATGAGGACGGCGAGATCATCGAGCAGGATCCCGTTGCGTACCATATCGGTAAGCTTCCCGACGGAAAGATGTTCTTTGAAATAGATACCATAAAGATAAACGTCATTCCCGACGATATTTCTGTGCCGTATCTCCGCGGATACACCTATAAGGAAGCGGAAATGAAACTTAAGGAAATGGGCTTCAAGGTAGTCAAAGAAGTTGTTTACGACGAATACGGATTTTCCAATCAGGTAGTGCGTACCGAGCCTGAGTTCGGCACTCCCATCAGTGCGGGAAGCACTATTACCGTATACGTATCTATGGGCAGAGACCTTGTAAATGCACAACCCGTGCCCGACCTTTTGGGTATGAGCCTTAATGAAGCCAAGAACGCTCTTGAACGGGCAAATCTTGAATTGGGTGAGGTAATATATAGGTTTGACGGCGACTTTACCTATGAGGTATTGGAGCAGAGTATAGAAGCAGGTACCGAAGGACTTGCCGCTTTCACCAAGGTGGATATAGTTATTTCCGGCACCTCCAACAATCAGCCCTATGAGCCCGGTAATATGCCTGACCTGTTTGGATTGTCTCAGACAGAAGCAGAAGACTTCCTTATTATTATAGGACTCGTTCCCAACCGTATAACCGAAGTTTATTCTTCCGATTACGAGCCGGGAACCATTTGCGGTCAAAGTGTAGAAGCAGGACTTCCCGTTTCCGAGGGTGATAAGGTTGACCTTATAATCTGTATCGGTCCCGAGGGCGGCGTGTCTCCCGAAGATACTTCGGATGTGGAGGAATAACGTGCCACAGGGAAAACTGTTAAAAGGCCGTAACGGTCTGTATTCCGTTTTTGACGGTGAGACTGAGATAAGCTGCCGCGCAGGAAGCAAGCTGCGCAAGAGCGATATGCGTCTTTCTCCCGGCGACAACGTGGAGTATACTCTTAATTCTGACGGAACAGGCTTTATTACGGGAATTTTGCCCCGTAAAAACGCATTTGTTCGTCCCCCGGTTGCTAATATAGACACGTTTGTCATAGTTACTGCGGCGGCGGAGCCTGACCCTGATATTTTTTATCTTGATTCACTTTGTACCATTGCTTTACTTTCGGATGCAGAGGTAATACTTGTAATTAATAAAACAGATATTGCCTCTCCCGAATATCTTACGGACATATACAGCAAAACACCTATAAAGGTGTTTTGTGTACAAGCTGTCAACGGCATCGGTATAGAACCACTGCGTGACGCTTTGCGCGGAAAGACAGCTGTGTTTGCCGGTCCCTCCGGTGCAGGTAAGTCCAGCTTGATTAACGCGCTGTGTCCCACTCTTTCGGCGGAGGTGGGCGATCTTTCCCAGCGCCTTATGCGCGGAAAGAATACTACCCGTGTTTCTGAGCTTTTCCGCTTGGAAAAGGATATATGGCTTGCGGATACCCCCGGCTTTACAATGCTGGATTTTACCGCTTGCGGTGTTACCGACCATAAGCGGATAATAGAAGCCTTTCCCGAAATGCTTCCCTTTACCTCGTATTGCCGTTACCGCGATTGCGCTCATACGGTAGAGGAGGGGTGTGCGGTTCTGGAAGCGGTGAGCGAGGGAAAGATATCTTCTTCACGACATGAGAATTTCCGCAGGATATACACTGAGGTAAAGCAAAACAATACTTATTAAGAGGTGTGCAAAATGTTTATAGGCTTTATAAACTTTGCTAATATTATAACACTGGGCGGACTATGCTCCTCCTTGCTGGCAATATTTTGCGCGGCAAACCATTATTTCTGCCCTGCACTTACCTTCTTTCTGTTGGCAGGCGTCTGCGATATGATGGACGGCACGGCGGCAAGACGTCAGCAAGGCCGTACAAACCGCTCCAAGATATACGGCGTACAGTTGGATTCTCTTTGCGATATGGTAAGCTTCGGCGTTACGCCTTGTATGATCGCTTGGTTTTTGGGCTACAATACTCCTCTGGACGTGTTGATATATTTGCTGTTCGTAGTATGTTCGGCAACCCGTCTTGCATATTTCAACACTCTTGCAATGGAAAAAGAGGATTTCTCTTCAAAATCCTTTGTGGGAATGCCCATACCTTTTTCCTGCTTTTCTACTGCCCTTCTTATGCTTATGCTGTCCTTCGGGCTTGCTCCCGCAGGTATGGCTTGGGCTTTCAGAGCAGTTTATATCGTCGTTGCGGTGCTTTATGTTCTCCGTATAAACATTCCCAAGCCTTCCTTTAAGGTGGCAATAGCTTTCGGTGCGCTTATCGGCGCGGTATACTTGCTCACTATGTTCCAATGGGCAGGAAACTCAATTACCGAGGTTATTGAAAACTATATAAAATAAAACAAAGCCGGCTCAATTTGAGTCGGCTTAACTTTGTTATATATCAGAATTCAACTTCCATTCCATCATAAGAGGTCAGGAATCCATCCTCGGCGGCAATAGGTACAAGCTCGTCATAAATAGCTTTTCCGTTGTGGGAAAAGTGGTTTATGCAAACAAGTGTATTTTCGTCGATAATGCCCTTTTCCAGCATCATATCCCTGGTTACCTTACAGGTGTCAAGACCCATATGTCCGCCGAAAGAGGGCAGGGTAACGTAGGTGCAGTCAAGCGAAACAAAATCTGCTTTTATCTTGTTTGCTTCAAGATATTCCCAAACGTCATCAAAAAGCAGACCGGTATCGTGAAGATACAGCAGAGTCTTGCTTCCGTCGTTAATAATATAACAGCAGGCGTTGTTTTCGTCATGAGTATGGTTTGCGCGTACGGGAGTAACCTTGTAATCACCAAAGGTATAGGTAACGTAGTTTTCCAATACCATGGGAGTTATGTATTTACATCTGCGCTCGTCAGAATAACGGCTGAAGTAATTCTCGTACGCTTCAATAACCTTTTTAGGTCCCGCAAGGATAAGCTTTTCTTCCGTTAGATTGTGGGCATAATACGCGTCGTCACGGAAAGCCAGATCCAGGGGTGCGAAATGGTCGGAATGAGGATGAGTAATAAGCAAGAACTTGATTGCGCTGTAATCAATATTGTTCATAAGCATATGCATATTTGCGTCCGGCGGAAAATCAATAAGCATATCGCTGTTTACCAGCGCCTGAGAACGGGTGCGGATATTTTTGCCTCCCGCCTTTCTCGCTCTGTCGCAATGCTCACATCTGCAAAATACCGCAGGCCAGCCTTCTGCCGCCGCAGTTCCTAAATAACGTAACTTCATTTGCGTTTCCTCCTTGTATTTTTGATTATTATACATTAATAAAGTGAAAAATACAAGAAAAAAAGTAAAAAAGGTATTGCAATCGGGAAAATTTTGTGCTATACTGCTTTGGTGAGAAAGTGAGGGATAAACATGAAGCAGAATATTCATCCTGAATACAAGGAAACTGTAATCAAATGCGCATGTGGCGAAGAATATGTTACTAAATCCACCAAGGGAAACCTGAAGGTTGATATATGCTCAAAATGCCATCCGTTCTATACCGGCAAGCAGAAGCTTGTTGATAGCGGCGGACGTGTAGATTCATTTAAGAAGAAGTACAACCTTAAGTAATTTAAGACATTTTCATCGCATAAGGACAGCGTATTGCTGTCCTTTTTTACTTCTTTTATTAAAGGAGGTTGAAGTCTTTGGAAAATATTTTTGATAAAAAATTAATAACCCGCGCCGTTCTTGTGGCGCTTACTTTAGATCTTACCGAGGAGCAGGTGGAGGTTTCTCTTGATGAATTGGAGAGATTGCTTGATACTGCAGGCGGTGTTACAGCCGCCCGTGTAGTCCAGTCAAGAGTCAATCCCGACCCGCGCACTTATATCGGCTCGGGCAAAGCAGAAGAGATTGCGGAGTTCATTCGCATGCAGGACGAGGATATAAATCTCGTTGTCTTTGATAATGAACTGTCCCCCTCCCAGATTGCCTCTCTTGAGGATATTCTCGGAGTCAGGGTTATCGACCGTACCATGCTCATCCTCGATATTTTCGCTCTTCACGCCGTTACGGGTGAGGGCAAACTGCAGGTAGAGATTGCCTGTCTCAGATATACTGCCCCCCGACTTGTGGGTAAAGGAAAACAGCTTTCCCGTCTGGGCGGCGGTATTGGTACACGAGGTCCCGGTGAGTCTAAATTGGAAACTGACAGACGTCACCTTAAAAGGCGCATCGCCGCCTTGCAGGAGGAAATAGACGCTGTAGAAAAGGTGCGCTCCACAAAACGCGCCTCCCGTGAGAAATCGGGAATTCCCACTGCCGCAATAGTGGGCTACACCAACGCAGGCAAATCCACTCTGCTCAACCGTCTTACTGATGCGGGTATTCTTGCAGAGGACAAGCTGTTTGCTACTCTTGATCCTACCACACGCAGACTTACTCTACCTTCGGGTAACGAGGTGCTGCTTACAGATACCGTTGGTTTTATCGACCGTCTGCCAACTCATCTTGTAAAGGCGTTCCGTTCCACGCTTGAAGAGTTGAGCTATGCGGATATTATAATTGTTTTAACCGATTTTTCCGAGTGCGAGGAGGAGCGCCGTCGTAAAAACGACGTTACCTTCAAGCTTATTGACGAGCTTGGCGCAAAGGGAAAGCCCATACTTCAGGTATATAATAAAAGCGATAACGCTGTGGACACCGAGTTTGTCCCCAAGGAGGCAGTGTGCATTTCTGCCGCCACGGGTGACGGTGTTGACGCACTGCTTGAAAGAATTGAAGCTCTTGTAAAAGAGGGGAAAAAGATACTTCGTCTGGTATTCCCTTATGATAGACAGTCGGAGGCATCATCCGTCCACCGCTTTGCAAGGGTAATCAGCACTGAATATCTTGATGACGGCGTTGTCGTTACCGCTGAGTGTGATGCAAAGGCGGCAGGTAAGTTCGCGTCATTTATACAAAACGATTAAGGAGACTTTTGCTTTGAAAAAGGATTCTGTTCAGTACCGTAATTATCTTAATATCCTTCGTGAGGAATTGCGCCCTGCTATGGGCTGTACCGAGCCGGTGTCGTTGGCTTATGCCGCCGCACTTGCAAGGGATACTTTAGGTAGTATTCCCGATAAGGTATACGTTAAGGTAAGCGGGAATATAATTAAAAACGTAAAAAGCGTGGTTATTCCCCATACGGACGGTCTTCACGGTATAGAATCTGCTGTTGCCGCAGGCATTGTTGCAGGCAGAGCAGAAAAATGCCTTGAGACCTTGGGCGGAGTTACCGAAAAGCAAAAGGCGGATATACGCGTTTATCTTGAGAGAACCGAGATAAGTGTGTCTCCTGCAACGGACGGGCTGGTTTTTGATATTGATATAACCGTGTTCAAGGGTGAAAAAAGTGCCAGAGTCCGTATTGTAAATAACCATACAAACATCGTCCACGTTTCCCGAAACGGCGTGGCGGAGACAGACTTGCCCGTTTCCGAATGCTCTGAGGACAGCTTAACGGATAAATCCTGCCTTAATATTGATGATATCGTGGATTTTGCAGATACTGTGGATATAGACGAATTGGAAGATACCGTGGGCAAGCAGATAGAGTACAATATGGCTATTGCCGAGGAGGGCATACGCAATAATTGGGGTGCCAATATCGGCAAGGTTATCCTGCGCAGGCAGGGAACCGGTGTTGAGAAAAAGGCTTGCGCTTACGCCGCAGCCGGAAGTGACGCCCGTATGAGCGGATGTGAGAAGCCGGTGTACATTATTTCGGGAAGCGGAAACCAAGGTATTACCGCTTCTGTTCCCGTTGCTGTATATGCTTATGAAACGGGCGCAAGCAGGGAAAAGCTTATGCGTTCCGTAGTTGTATCCGATCTTGTTACCATACACCAAAAAGCAGGCATAGGCAGACTATCCGCATTTTGCGGTGCTATCAGCGCAGGATGCGGTGCAGGCGCAGGAGTTGCGTATCTGTGCGGCGGTTCCGCTCACGCGGTGGCACACACCGTCGTAAACGCTATTGCCATTCTTTCAGGCACTATTTGTGACGGAGCCAAGCCCTCCTGCGCAGCAAAGATTGCCGCGGCGGTGGATGCAGGACTTCTGGGCTATGATATGTATCTTGAGCACCAGCAGTTTTACGGCGGTGACGGTATTGTTACCAAGGGTGCCGATAATACGGTGGTAAACGTAGGCAGACTTGCCCGTGAGGGTATGAAGGAAACCGATACTACCATACTTAAAATTATGCTTGAGCAATAGAACATACTGTTCTTCTTGACATCTGTATTTTCCGGTGCTATAATCGTTTTAATGTTTTGTAATATGAGGTGAAGGATTATGAACAAGGTATATATTCCCGAAGGATATGCGCCTTTGCTGGGCAGTTATGATACCCAGCAAGCCATTGCGTTTATAAAAGAAACGTTCCAAAAGGCTCTTTCGGACAATCTTTCACTTAAGCGTGTTTCCGCCCCCTTGTTCGTTACTGCGGAATCCGGTCTTAACGATAACCTTTCGGGTAAGGAGCGTCCCGTTTCCTTTGAGATACCTGCTGTGGCAGGAAACGGTCAGGTGGTTCATTCTCTGGCTAAATGGAAGCGTCTTGCCCTTAAAAGATATTCCTTTACCCTGCACGAGGGTCTGTTTACGGATATGAACGCTATCCGACGTGATGAAGAGTTGGATAACCTTCATTCTATTTACGTTGACCAATGGGACTGGGAAAAGATTATCGCTGTTGAGGACAGAACCACGGAATATCTTTATGATACCGTACAAAGAATAGTTGACGCTATTTGCGATACTTGTGATAGCCTTAAGAAAAAATATCCCGTGTTAAAGACATCTCTTTCCCGTAAGGTGGCGTTTATCACCTCCGAGGAGCTGGAGGATATGTATCCTTCTCTCACTCCCGATGAGAGAGAAAAGGAATACACTCGTATTCACCGCACCGTGTTTGTGTCCCGTATCGGCGGACCTCTTAAAAACGGTAAACCCCACGGCATGCGCGCACCTGACTATGATGATTGGTCATTAAACGGAGATATCCTTTTCTGGAACGACGTGCTTGATACTCATATAGAAATTTCCTCAATGGGTATCCGAGTTGACCCGGTGTCCTTGGACACACAGCTTACCGCATCCGGCTGTGATGACAGAAGGGAATTGCCCTTCCACAGTATGCTGCTCAGAGGAGAATTGCCTCTTACCATCGGCGGCGGTATCGGTCAGTCTCGTCTTTGCCTGCTTCTTATGGGCAACGCTCATATCGGCGAGGTACAGTCCTCTGTGTGGGACGCAGTCACTATCGAAACCTGCGCTGCAAAAGGAGTTCCTCTGCTGTGAAAAAAGAGTTGTGGAACGCATATACTGCGGACGGTGTTCTCACAGAAACCGTACTTGTGCGCGGTGAGAATATTCCCTCAGGACTTTACCACGTGGTGTGCGAGGTGCTTGTCCGCCACACCGACGGCAGCTATCTGTGTATGAAGCGCGCTTTGACCAAGCCTGCAGATGCTTATCCAGGATATTACGAAGCTACCGCAGGCGGCTCTGCTTTGCTTGGTGAAACTAAGGAAGATTGCATAAAGCGCGAACTGAAAGAAGAGACGGGGATAGATTGTAATGATTTTATCCTCCTTAGCAGAACGGTTATAAAGGATACCATTTATTTTACCTATATGTGCGTTACGGATTGTGCGAAAAATTCCGTTACACTTCAGGACGGCGAAACAGAAGATTTTGTGTGGTTAAACGAAAACGAGTTTATTTCTTTTGTAAATTCAGATAGAATAATCCCCATCCAAAAAGAAAGATACAAAGAGTATTTTTTGAGAATGGGGTATATAAGGTAATACACAAAAACACCGGAGACGGTGTTTTTTGTATTTATTCAATTTTTTTCGGTTTTCTCTTGACATTGACGCGGCGTCAAGTGTTATAATATAACCGGAAAGGCGGTTTACTATGGACGAGAAATTGCTTGATATTAATGATGTCTGCCGTATGCTTGGCACCACATCAAGAACACTGCGTTATTATGAGGAAAAGGGAATTATACAAAGTACCACCGACCAGTTTCAAACGCGAAGAAAATACAGCCCTGAACAAGTAGAGCATATTAAACACGTGCTGGTTCTTCGTGCCCTCGGGTTATCGGTTTCCAAAATACAGCAACTGCAGCAGGGGCATATCGATTTGTCGGTGGCTATATCCCAACATAAAGCGGAATTGACCTCCGTCATTGTGGCAAAGGCGAAAGAATTAAGACTTCTCGATGAAGCGTTATCTACCATAGATAGCGGCGGCAGCATTTTTGAGGAAAAAGAAAACCCTCCGGCTATACCCCACAACCGACGGTTAGAAATTGCTGATGAGTTTACCAATGGCTTTTTACGCGGAGATATAGATTTATGCTTTGGATATTTTACTGATATGCTCAAGGAATATTTACCGCTTTCTGCCTTTAAGCGCGTGGTAAACGACGTTTTGAAGCCTCTTGGTAAATTTATAAAAAAAGGTAAATTTGAATATGACAACGATATTCCCAATGTCATATATTGTGATTTGCAGTACGAGAATCTGGGACTGTATATAAAGTTAGTGTTTCACAAAGAAAAAGTGCACGGAATATGGCTTAATTATTATGGTATTAAGGAGGGAAACTAAATGTTTTGGGTAATTTATTATTGTATTACACTGCTTGCAGATGCGGCTTCACTGTTTATCTTTGGAAAATATTTAAGTATATCTGCTATATCCCTGGTGCCTGTATGTCTCATAGTACTTTCGGCGTTTCAAGCAATATATTTCAAAAAGGAAAAAAGTGATGATGGCTTTTCAACGGCGTACGGTTCTGAACTTTCCCCTAAAGAAGAAATGTATCTTTTGAGCTATGCGTCAAAAACTTTGCTTGCGGGAATTCCTTTGCTCATGCCCTTTATATTCTTTTTTCCAAATATAATTAAGGTGCTGTCATTGCTCGTTTACATAGCAAGCTTTGCCGCCGGCGGTGTGTATTACCGCATTAAAAACAAACACAAACTACAAAGCTACACTCTCGAAGAGAAAAGACAGTTGCAAGAACAAATTAAAAAAGAAGAACAAGGTAAATGGAAATAGTCTTTTCGTAGGGCGGGGGCTTGCTCCCGCCGTATGTTAATTTAATAATAAAAACAACCCCGACAGAATGTAAACTGTCGGGGTATTTTCTTGGAGTAAAATATTAGTTATACTTCTTGCGTGCGGTGTAGTGGGTGTGGAGAAGCTCGTGAGCCTTGTGTCCGCCGATTTCTCCGAGGTATTCAGCATAAAGCTTCTTAACCTCTTCGTTTTCGTGGGACTTTCTCTTTGCTTTTCCTGCATCCTCTGCATACAGAGCCTTTGCTCTTTCAGCCTTAACGTCAACGTAGCTGCGTTCGGTAGCGCTTACGATAGGAGTACCGCCGCCGTGGATACATCCGCCGGGACAAGCCATAACTTCGATAAAGTCATACTGCTTTTCGCCGCTCTTGATAGATTCAAGAAGTGCCTTTGCATTTGCGGTGCCGTGAGCAACGGCAACTCTTACAACCTTACCGTTAAGGTCAACTTCTGCTTCCTTAATGCCGTCAAGTCCGCGAACTGCGGTGAGGTTAACGTCGGTAAGCTCCTTGCCGGTAACTACTTCGTATACGGTACGGAGCGCTGCTTCCATAACGCCGCCGGTGGTACCGAATATTACGGATGCGCCGGTAGATTCGCCCATAAGGCTGTCAAACTCAGCGTCAGGCAGACGAACGAAGTCGATACTTGCGGTCTTTATCATTCTTGCAAGCTCTCTTACGGTGAGAACCGCGTCAACGTCCTGCATACCGTCTCTGGAAAGCTCGGGACGGGAAGCCTCAAACTTCTTGGAGGTACAAGGCATTACAGATACAACGTAGATATTCTTGGGGTCAATACCTTCTTTTTCTGCGAAGTAGCTCTTAATAAGTGCGCCTTCCATCTCGTGAGGAGATTTGCAGGAAGAAAGGTTGGGAATAAATTCGGGATAGAATGTCTCGCAGTACTTGATCCAACCGGGAGAACAAGAGGTTATCATAGGAAGTGTTCCGCCGTTCTGGATACGCTGGATAAGCTCGGTGCCTTCTTCCATAATGGTAAGATCTGCGCCGAAATCGGTATCAAATACCTTGTCAAATCCAAGTCTGCGCAGTGCGGCAACCATCTTTCCGGTTACGGCAGTGCCCATGGGAAGACCAAACTCTTCACCGAGGGTAGCTCTTACTGCGGGAGCAGGCTGTACTACAACGTACTTTTCAGGGTCGTTAAGTGCTGCCCAAACGTCTGCTGTGTTGTCCTTCTCGTGAAGTGCGCCAACAGGGCAGGCGAGTATACACTGGCCGCAGTATACACAAGGTGTGTCTACGATAGAGCGGTCAAACGCCGCGCCAACAGTAGTCTTGATACCGCGCTTGGAAAGACCGATAGCGCCGATCTGCTGTACGTCGTTACAAGCTGCAATACAACGGCGGCAGGAGATACACTTGCTGTTATCGCAAACCAAAGAGGGAGAGAACTCGTCCAAGGTAGTTTCGCTCTTCTCACCGTCATAAGGATATTCGTTTACTCCGTATTCCTTGCAGAGAGCAGCCAGTTCGCAGTTACCGCTTCTTATACAAGAGGTACACTCTCTGTTATGGTTGGAAAGGAGCAATTCAAGATTTATCTTTCTTGCTTTGCGGAGCTTTTCGGTGTTGGTGAATATCTCCATTCCGTCGGAAATAGGAGCGACACACGCTGCCTGATAAGCTCTTGCGCCCTTTATCTCTACAAGACACAGACGGCATGCGCCGATCTGCTGTACGTCCTTAAGATAGCAAAGGGTAGGAATGTTAATATGTGCTTCTCTGGCGGCCTCAAGCACCGTATAATTCTCGGGTACGGTAACCTGAATGCCGTCTATGGTAATTGTTACGTTGTTCATTTCGTTTCCCCCTTATTTCTTGACTATTGCCTTCTTGGGGCAGCTTGCGAGACATACGCCGCACTTGATACACTTGGACTGGTCGATAACGAAGGGGCTCTTTATAGTACCGCTGATAGCGCCTACGGGACACTTCTTGGAGCACAGCGAGCATCCTACGCACTTGACAGGGTCTATAGTGATGCGTGCAAGAGCTTTACAAGCACCTGCGGGACATCTCTTTTCACGGATATGAGCCTCGTATTCGTCGCGGAAGTAGCGAATGGTGGAGAGAACGGGGTTAGGTGCTGTCTGACCAAGTCCGCAAAGTGCAGTAGCCTTAATGGTGTTACCCAGCTCCTCAAGCTTTTCAATATCGCCTTCTTCGCCCTTGCCTTCGGTAATACGCTCAAGTATCTCAAGCATTCGTCTTGTACCTACAGGGCAGGGAGTACACTTACCGCAGGACTCATCAACGGTAAAGCCGAGGAAGAACTTAGCAATATCAACCATACAGTTGTCTTCGTCCATTACAATAAGACCGCCGGAGCCCATCATGGAGCCGATGGAGATGAGAGTATCATAGTCAACGGGAGTATCAATAAGAGAAGCAGGGATACATCCGCCGGAAGGACCGCCGGTCTGTGCCGCTTTGAACTTCTTGCCGTTGGGGATACCGCCGCCGATCTCTTCAATAATGGTGCGGAGAGGAGTACCCATGGGAATTTCAACAAGACCGGTGTTGGTGATCTTGCCGCCCAGCGCGAATACCTTGGTGCCGTGGGATTTTTCTGTACCGATACCCTTGAACCAATCTGCGCCGTTTATAATGATCTGGGGAATGTTTGCATAAGTCTCAACGTTGTTGAGTATGGTAGGCTTGCCGAACAGACCCTTAACTGCGGGGAAAGGAGGACGAGGTCTGGGCTCACCGCGGTGACCTTCGATAGATGTCATAAGAGCGGTTTCTTCACCGCAAACGAATGCGCCTGCGCCGAGACGGATATCAAGATCAAAGTTAAAGTCTGTGCCGAAGATGTTCTTGCCCAACAGACCGTATTCCTTAGCCTGCTTAATAGCAGTGGAAAGTCTCTGAACAGCGATAGGATACTCAGCACGAACGTATATGTAGCCCTGATCTGCGCCGATAGCATAGCCTGCGATAGCCATTGCTTCGACAACGGCGTGAGGGTCGCCTTCAAGTATGGATCTGTCCATAAATGCGCCGGGGTCGCCTTCGTCAGCGTTACAGCAAACGTATTTCTGTACGTTGCCTCTGTTGCCGGAAGCGAATTTCCACTTAAGACCGGTGGGGAAGCCTGCACCGCCGCGTCCGCGTAAGCCGGAATCCAAAATAAGCTGAATAACCTCGTCGGGAGTCATTTCGGTAAGGCACTTACCGAGCGCCGCATAACCGTCGCGGCCGATATATTCCTCGATATTCTCGGGGTCGATAACACCACAGTTACGGAGTGCGATACGCATCTGGCTCTTGTAGAATGCGGTCTCGCTGAGAGAAGAAGCAGCTTCGCCGCCTTCAACAACGGGATCGTTGTAAACAAGTCTCTGAACGGGACGGCCCTTAAGCAGATGTTCTTCAACTATTTCGGGGATATCCTCAGCGGTAACTCTGGAATAAAAGATACCTTCGGGATAAACTATCATTATGGGGCCCAGTGCGCACAGACCGAAGCATCCGGTCTGCACCATTTTAATTTCCTCTGTAAGACCGTGCTTTTCAAGCTCGGCGGTCAGTGCCTCTCTTACTGCGGCACTGCCGGAGGAGGTACATCCTGTACCTGCGCAAATAAGTACGTGAGCGCGAATCATTTATACATTTCCTCCGTTTTTTATATCTTATAATTTCCGATAGTGTATTCGGTAACGGGTTTTCCGCCCTTTATATGCTCTGCAACAATGCGCTTTGCCATATCGGGAGTAACCTTTACGTAAGTGACCTTTTCCTTGCCGGCTTCAAAAACCTCTACTACGGGCTCGTACTGGCAAATGCCGATACATCCGGTCTGTGTAACGGTGGCTTGCGCGGAAACTCCTTGTGCGTTTACCTCTTCCACCAGGGTGTTAAGAACGGGTCGTGCGCCTGCTGCGATACCGCAGGTAGCCATACCGACTACTATGCGGATTCCGCTTACGCCTTCACGCAAACCGACCTTGTCCTTCATCTTTTCTCTGATCTGGGCAAGTTCTTCTAATGTTTTCATGCTAAAAGATCCTTTCGATTTGATATTATTTTCATTTAATTATTTTCGTATTGTTGCTTCACATAATCTCTTATCCAAAGCTGTACCTCCGGGTTGGAAAGGGGGAGCCCCTGTAGCACGTTCCGCAGAACGCGCGTATCAAGAGAGGCTTTTTCCGTGCCGTCGATACTGTGTGTGTAAACCACATCGCCTTCTCCGCATCCCTGCGCCAGCAGACATACTGTGGAGGCAATATCACCCAGTGGGGTGAAGTCTATATGGTCCTTGCAGAACACACCGGTTATTACCGTTCCGTGGCAGGCAGGGTCTTGGGTGCTTTCAATACAAAGGCTTCCGCCTGTCTGCTCCGCCGCAAGACGGAACAGGGGAATACCCAAACCCACCTTCCTTGTGGTGCGGGTGGTATAAAAGGGGTTGGATACGTTTTTTAGAGTCTCTTCGCTCATGCCGCATCCGTCGTCCTTTATTTTTATTATCAGCTTATTTTCCGTTTCCTCCAGCATCACTTGCGTAAGGGTAGCTCCGGCGGTAAAGGAGTTTTGCGCTATATCAAGTATGTTTAACGACAGTTCTTTCATCTTCCGCCTCGCAAATAGCTTATAATACGTTCACGCACCTCTTGGGACGTGCCGTGAGGAGAAACCGGCAGATAATTTTCCGCCTCGTTTATATCCCACAGCAGATGGGCATCGCTGTCGGAAATAACGGGTGTGTTTTCAAGAATGGGGTTGTTTTCTTTAATTTTTTGTGTTTTTGTATTGTCTTTTATTTCAACGCAGGCAAACCTTGGCGTTTCCGGCATCATACCGAGAATTCCCAGCATACCGTTTGATGCTTTGTCAATATGAGCAGGTACCGTAGCCGCACCGTAACGCTCTGCCATTTCATAGACTTGGTCTACCGAAAGACCGCAGGCTACGGAAAGTAAATATTCATATTCGCCGGTAATATTATCGTCCTCGTCCAGTATTCGCTGGGTGCCGAAAATATCCGGACGGTTTTTTATCTTCGTGCGGTAATTATCAAATTCCGCTTCAAAGCTTTCGGCAGTATCCACATCTCTGAAATATACCAGTACGTGAATTTCCTCCGCAGTGGTAACCTCCATTCCCGGTATAGCCACCACTCCGTAATGCTCACAGACTTGCTCAAAGGCTCTTGCGTTTTTACAGGTGTTGTGGTCTGTAACCGCCACCGCCCGCAGATTTTTAATCTTTGCCATTCCCGCAATGTTGTTAACGGTCATATCGTCATCACCGCAGGGGGAAAGGCAGGAGTGAATGTGCAGATCGTAGGAACAACCGGTCATAACAGTGCGCCCAGTTTGAGACAGATGTTATATACGCTGTCAGGCATGAGCAGTATGTTTACTCCTCTTGCCTCTGCCGCCGCGATAACGTCGTCCTCGGGTGCAGCATTTTCGGCTATGATAACACAGCTTACATCGGCAAGGGAAGCTACTGCAGGCACGTTTATGTTTGACATTATAGTAACCCATACGTTACCTGAACGCGCTTTGCCCATTACCCAGCTAAGCAGGTCGCCTGCGTAACAGCCGCGCACCGTTCTGTCCCCTTCGGGCAGAGAAAGTATCTGTGCGTCAAGTTGTGTTATAAGCTGCTCTACTGTCATTTTTCTTCGCTCCGTTTCAGTTGCCCGCGTTTTTCTGCTTTGCCAGAACCACACAGTCCTCCGGTTTTGCTTTTCCGGTCACCACATCGTCCGCAAAGGCGCGGCAGTTAGGTGCACCGCAATATCCGCAGTCAATTTCGGGCAGAGTATCAAAAAAGCTTGCCGCTTCCGACATAAGCCGTATTGCGGTCTTTCTGTCCGATGAAAACTGTTGTACCGGATTCACTTCGGGGAAATCGCCGACGCTGTATTCTTCGGGAAAGGCGTTTCCGTCCGCCGTCTTCGGTGGTCTGTTCTGGCTTACGGGCAGATATCTTCTAATGTTCTGAAGTCGTACTCTGGCGATATAGGGGTTTTCCATTGTCAGAACTCCGCCAACGCATCCGCCGGGGCAGGCGTTAAGCTCAATAAAATCCAGACAAGGGTAAGAGCCCGTTTCAATATCATCCAGAACCTTTATCACGTTCTCAATTCCGTCTGCCGCCAGATATCTGTCGTTGAGCAGAGAAGAGGATTCACCGCCGCTGGTTGCCCAGTTTATCCCTATCATTCCCGTGCGGGAAAGGGGCTGGGGCGCGATTTCTGTTTTCATGGTGTTGAGCAATTCAAAATACATATCGCTCATTGACACCACCAGGTCTATATTACTCTTTTCACCGCAAAGTGCGTTTTTAACATAACTTACCTTTGCCGTACAGGGCGATATAAACACAACGCCTATATCCTCGTCCTTTAATTCGGGATGCTTTTCCTTCGCTTTCTCTCTGGCAAGCTTTCCCGCAATTTCAACGGGCGGCATAATGGGTATAAGATTTTTTGCCAGAGTGGGAAATCTTAACGAAATAAGTCTTACTATAACCGGACAAGCCGAGCTTATTACCGGATGAGGTACGTTTTCGTTTTTAAGATACCTTCTGGTGTATTCTGTTACCAATTCTGCTGCACAGGCTACTTCAAACACATCGTCAAAGCCCAGATCCAACAGACCCTTAAGCATACAGTCCACATCGTCAAGATTATCAAACTGACCGTATAGGGTAGGGGGAGGTAACGCTATTTTATACTTAAAGTTGTTAATGCTTTGTATAGGGTCGTATATTGCTTTTTTTGCTTTGTGGGGGCATAGACGTATACATTCACCGCAATCTATACAACGGTCTGTGTTGATAACGGCATGTCCGTCCCTAATACGTATCGCTTCAGTGGGACATCTGCGCAGACAATGGGTACAGCCTTTGCATTTGTCAAGGTCCAGCGATACCGAGTGTCTGTATGTAGACATTTTTTCCTCACTTTCACACGTATACCGTCATGGTAATTTCCGTGCCTTTGCCCAGCTCGGATTTTATCTCCATTTTATCGGTATACCGTTTCATATTGGGAAGTCCCATTCCGGCGCCGAAGCCAAGAGAACGAATATTGTCCGGCGCAGTGGAAAACCCTTCTTGCATAGCTTGCTCAATATCTGCAATACCGGGGCCGGTGTCGGTAAGTATGATAACTATCTTATCTTCGTCAATAACGACCTCCGCTTTTCCGCCGCCTGCATGAATGACCATGTTTATCTCTCCCTCATACATCGCGATGGAAACTCTGCGAATAGTCTCGGGATCAAAGCCTATCTTACGGAGTATCTTCTTTACCTGAACCGAAGCCTCACCTGCAGAGGTGAAGTTGTCGCCGTCCACAGTGAAGCAGTAGGATAATCTTTTGTCATCCACTTTATATCACTCCTTGCAGCCGAGTCCGTTTTTATACAGCATACCGCACGCTTCGTACATGCGCAGACTTGTGGTCATTACCACAATACCGTTTTCTTCAGCAGTTTCAAGCATCTCCTCTGTGGGGACCTTGTTTCTTACAAAAACAATACAGCGCATATCCATCATGCTGGCGGTACGCACTACCTGCAGGTTAACCAATCCGGTAAGCAGTACTGCTTGGTTTTTAACATAAGCCAGCACGTCGCTCATCATATCGCTTCCACAGGCAGAATTGACCTCTGTATCACATTTATCCTTGCAGCTCAAAACGTCTGCTCCGATTATCTTTGCCAATTCAGCTATTTTCATAGGCGTATATCCCGTTTATCTGTATTTATCCAGAATATCTTTTACGTCTGCGGGGGTAAGGCGTCCGTAAACGTCGTTGTTAATTGTCATTACGGGTGCAAGACCGCAGCAGCCCAGACAGCGGGTATCCTGAATAGTGAACACGCCGTCAGAGGTGGTCTCACCTGCGCCGATGCCCAGTATCTCCATAACCTTGTCAAGAACTGCCTGTGCGCCTTTTACATAGCAAGCGGTACCTGTGCATACGCTTATGATATACTCGCCTTTGGGCTGAAGTGAAAACTGGGAATAGAAGGTAGCTACTCCGTAAACCTCGGTAAGAGGGATATCGAGCGAATCTGCTATAAGCTCCTGTGTTTCCAAAGAAAGGTATCCGAAGAGTCCCTGTGCGTACTGCATAATGGGCATAAGAGGTCCGTCCGAATTCTTGTGTTCGTTAATAAACTCCTTTAATTCGGCAGTCTTTTGTGCCATCTGCTCTTTGTTAAGTGCCATTCTTTTTTCCTCCTGAAAATACTTACGGAATAGTCTGTTTGCCTATTCACTAATATTAATAATATAATAACACATAAATTTGTAGTTTTCAATAAAATTTATAATATTTGTAGGTGTTTTTATCAAAAATATTTGTTATTTTTCAAAAAGTATGGTATAATTTACCCGAAAGGAGTTGTGTGTATATGAAGAACAAAAGTTGGTGGCACAGCAAGGTCGCATACCAGATATATCCCCGTTCGTTTATGGATTCCAATGGGGACGGTATAGGCGATATTAACGGCATAATCTCCAAGCTGGATTATCTTAAGGAGCTTGGTGTGGAGATAGTGTGGCTGTCTCCCGTTTACCGTTCTCCTATGGATGACGGCGGATACGATATTTCCGATTATTATGATATAGACCCTATCTTCGGTAAGAAAGAGGATATGGATAAGCTTATAGAAGAGGCGAATAAGCGTGGAATAAAATTGCTTATGGACCTCGTTATCAACCATTGCTCGGATGAGCACGAGTGGTTCCAAAAGGCGTTGGCAGATCCCAATTGCGAGGAGGCAGGCTATTTCTGGTTTCGTGAGAGCGCAGGCGGTCCTCCCAACAACTGGCGTTCAATGTTCGGCGGCTCCGCTTGGGAGAACGTGGGCGGCGACAGATACTATATGCATCTGTTCTCCAAAAAACAGCCCGACCTTAACTGGGAAAACCCTGTTTTGCGTCAAAAGCTCTACGATATGGTCAACTACTGGCTGGACAAAGGTCTGGGCGGCTTCCGTATAGACGCAATCACTCACATCAAAAAAGATCCCACACTTGCATCCCGTCCCGCAGACGATACCGACGGGCTTGTGGGCTGCTTTGAGCCTACCCGTAACTATCCCGGTATAGGTGAATATCTTACCGATCTTCGCAAAAACACCTTTGATAATTATGAGTGTGTTACCGTTGCTGAGGCAGCAGGCGTTCCTTACGGTGATCTCGGTGCATACATAGGCGCAGAGGACGGATACTTTGATACTATGTTCGATTTTTCTTATTCCGAGCCTTATGCATACGGTCATGGCTGGCATACCTGCAAGCGTCCAGGTGAGTGGGATTTTGCAGATTGGCGCAATAAGCTGTATATGAGCCAGACCGAGACGGAAAAGATCGGTTACGGCGCAGTATTTATAGAAAACCACGATTATCCCCGTTCCATAGATAAGTTTATTCCCGATGCGTACAGAAGCGAGCGCGCTCAGCGTATGCTTGGTAATATGTACTTCTTCCTGCGCGGAATTCCCTTTATTTATCAGGGGCAGGAGCTGGGTATGACCAACACCCGCATGGAAAAGATCGAGGATTTTGACGATATTTCCACTAAAAATCATTACCGTCTTGCTGTTAACGACGGATATGCTCCTGCCGATGCGGTGCAGGCTGTTATCCGTTATTCCCGTGATAACGCCCGCGTTCCCTTCCCTTGGACAAAGGGTGAAAACGGCGGCTTTACAACAGGCAAGCCTTGGCTTAAATGCCATCCCGATTACAAAACCTTTGCGGCAGAGGAACAGATGAAGGATAAAAACAGTATGTTCCACTGGTATAAGAATATGATAAATATCCGTTCCGAGTATGCGGATATTCTGGTAGAAGGAAGCTTTGAGCCACTGGACTTTGGTATTGAAAAAAGCGTTTGCTACGCCCGTACCACGGAAAATGGCAGAATAATCAGCATAAATTCCTTCGACCCCAACATTACCACTTACGATTGCGGCAACGGCAAGGTGCTTAACAGCGACGGAGTGGAATCCTTTGAGAACGGCGTTCTCAAGCTTGCGCCCTTCGGATGCGCTCTCATAGTTTTGTAAGAAAAGGAATTTTTATATGATCAGAATCGGATTAAGCGGTGTCGGCAGAATGGGCTCTTACCATCTTGCCGTGTATGAAAAATTAATGAGCGAGGGCTTCCCCGTAAAGGTGGTCGCCGTTTGCGATGTGGATACTACCCGTCTTGATGGAAGCAAGGTAACTCTTTCCAATCTTGCGGGCAGTGCGGGCAATATCTCCGCATATCATCAGTATACAAATCTCGACGATATGCTGAAAAACGAAGAACTGGACGCTGTGGATATCATTATGCCTACGTATCTCCATTGTGAGGCGGCTGTAAAGGTGCTTGAAAGCGGCAGACATTGTATGTGCGAAAAGCCTATGGCACTTAACGAAGAGCAGTGCGAGAGAATGATAAAAGCATCAGAAAAGAGCGGTAAAATTCTTATGGTAGGTCATTGTCTCCGCTTCTGGAGAGAGTACGTTTACCTTAAAGAAGTAACCGAAAAAGGCGTTTACGGCAAATGTCAAAAGGCATCGTTCTGGCGCGGTGGTTATCAGGACCACGTTAATTCCCCTTCTTGGGAGGATTGGATAATCACCCGTGAAAAAGGCGGCGGAGGTCTCTTCGACCAGCATATTCACGATGCGGACTGTATCCGTTGGCTCTTTGGCGACCCTGAGTTTGTAAGCGCACTGGGTAAAACCGTTTTTCCCAACAGCGCAAACGATATCGTAAGTACAAACTACGGCTTTGAGGATAAAGTAGTATACGCTCACGACGATATTACTTATAAGGGATATCCCTTTGGTTATGGCTTTACCGTAAGCTTTGAGCACGGTACTGTCGAGTACAAGGATAATCTTCTTACCGTTTATCCCGAGGAAGGGGAGGCATTTACTCCCGAACTTACGTCCTACGGCGAAACGACGGACGCATATTATAATGAGCTTAAGTATTTCCTCACCTGCGTACTGGACGGTACTTCGCCTGACCGTTGCCCTCCGCCCGAAAGTGCGAATGCGGTGCGCCTTGTCCGCGCCGAAACTGTCTCGGCAGACAACCGTGGAATGATAATCGAGTACAAATAGCAAGATCACTCTGACGATAAAGAAACGCCCGTTTTATCGGGCGTTTTTTACTTTTGCATTAATTCCAATTACCTGCCAGCAATTCTTCTTTTTCGGGAAGCATGCTTTCGTCTGCGTCGGTAACGGTTAATTCAAAGGAGTGCTTGTACCAAAATCCGTCTTTACCGTCTGCTTCGCAGTTGAAAGTCAACGCCGTCAACATACCCGTTTCGGGGTCATAGGTAAGAAGCATTTTTTGCTCCAGATCGGCATCGTTGTTTACAGCAGATATCCATTGGGAAGGACCTTCTCCCAATTCGTTAAACAGAATCATCTCAAGCCAATTTCTTGCCACGGAAATACTTGCCGTTACGGTACCGTCTGTGTTTTTTGTAAAACTAATTTGGTCTACCTTTTCTAACTTGGTTGATGCGTTCACTGCCAATTGGACAAAATCGGACGTATAGTATTGAGAACCTATTTGAATATCTTGGAAATAAATGTCGCCATCAAAAAGATTTGCGTACCTGAATTGCTCTGCAAAAGACTTGCTTTCGCTTTTTGATGAAGTATAGTCTTTGCTCACCGGCTTTTGGTCGGGAGTAGTATATCCGTGAGCTTTATATATCCAACGTCTGTCATAGCCGCTTTCTGTCGTATATGTGTACGTTTTTGAATAATAAATGTCTCCGGTCAGCTTTTCATATTCCGTTCTTTCAGCTACAGTATATTCTGTTTCGGAACCGACTGCGACCAGTTTCTTTATCCAATATTCGGTATTTCCCTCGCTGTCAACAGAGTTTTGGTCTATTGTTATGTTTTTGCTTAGAGGATATTTTGCCAGCTTTGCAACGCTGTCAAACGCTTTGTCTATTTTTTCATAATAATCGTGCAGCGCCTCCATATTTGCAAACTCCTGCTTTCTCACAGGTTCAATAACGTTAGCAACGGGGCGCTTATTGGTGTCTATCGTTTGCGAGAATTCAGAACGTCTTATTTTGTTGTTTGCATCAGTGTAAGTATATGTGCATTTTACCGTCATATCATTATCGGTAAGTATTATTCTTCCGCTTACGGTTGCTTCGTAATCGTTATAAACACAATCTCCGCTAAAGTAATACGCGCCGTCGGAATATGTCATTCTTATTTCGTCGCCGTATACTACGTTAATATGCTGGCGTACAGACGTTTCCAGTTCATAAAGCGTCGTTTCAACAAAAGGATAAAAATCCTTATATGATACTTGCTGTACTTCATAAGTAGCATATCCGTCTGCGGTTTCGGCGGACATGGAGAGCTTTCCGTTTTCAAAGTTAAACACATTGCCGTGGACTTTCAAACACATAGAAAGGTCTTTTTCATAAAAGGTTATTTCATTTCCGTTGTAATTCAAGGAATATCCTTTTTCAAGTGTAGCTTTTGTGTTGGCAATATCCTGCTCAAGCAAAGCCAGAATTTCCTCTTTGGAAATCTCGTGTTTGCTTTCCTCCGGCTCACTTACCTCGGGCTCACTGGTATCTGTATTACCGGGGGCGGAAGTTTCTTCGCTCACTTCGGGTAGGGATATTTCCGGCACTTCGGATAGGGATTGGCTTATTTCGCTTTCGTTTCCGCTTTCGTCGCCGCGTAAGTTCTTTACCGTGGTCACTGCAATAAGCACTAAAAAAACCGCTAATATAACAAACAGCGCAACAACTATTCCGGTATATATCTTGTTTTTCATGTTTTCCCCTCCTTGCCAAAAACCATAGCCGTTTTTTTATTACCAATTACCTGCCAGCAATTCTTCTTTTTCGGGAAGCATGCTTTCGTCTGCGTCGGTAACGGTTAATTCAAAGGAGTGCTTGTACCAAGTGTTGTTTTCACCCTCTGCGTACACATCAAATGTCATTCCAACCAGTACACCGGTCTCGTTGTCATAGGTTATGCAAAGCGCCTGCTCAAGATCCTTGTCTTGGCTGATGATATATGACCAGGTGTTAAAGTTGTCCATAACACCGAACAAAGCTACTGATAGGTCTTCCTTAGACAAAGTTATGGTCGCAGTAATAGTTCCGTCGCCGTTATCGGTGTAATTTATGCTTTCAAACTTATGCATATTCCGGAAAGCGCGTTGCAGTTCAGGCGTCGTGTCATCGTCAGCGGAATAGAATAATTCCTGAAGATTGAAAAAGCCTTTATGCTCGAAATAGCTTTCAACCGTGTAAGCTTTCTCTTTCGAATCGTGCCCGTCAGTAGATTCTATCCATTCGTCGTCGCCGTCTAAGACCCAATAAGAGCTTTCTGAGTATTGGTCGTAACCGCTGTCGGTAACATATGTGTTTTCTTTTCTGTAAAAAAACTGACCGTAAGATTTATCGCTCAGAGTTGAGATCGCGCTCACAAACTCCTCATTTGTTCCCACGGTCAACAGCTTTAGTTTTTCCGTTCCGCTCATTCCCTTATTGTCGGATTCTTCGGATGTTACGGTAATCAGTTTATTAAGCGGGTACCGCATAAGCTTAGGCAGAGCAATGGCTACTTTTCTCGTTTCGGAAATATAATTACTCAGTTCTGCTTGGTTTTCAAAAGAGCGGTCGGGCTGAACATCGTACTGAAACGGTGTACTTGTTTTTGAAATAACGTATTTTATTGTGGCGTGCTCATAGGAGGTTTCGCCTGTGTTTTGGTTGTATTTTTCGTAAGCATATGTTGCCTTCAAGTCAACAGAACTGTCAACGAATTCGGCATATCCGCTTACGGTTGCATCCTTGCCGTCGTATTCACAATCTCCACTGAAAAAGAACTCTGCGGTTTTTTTATCATAAGTAATTTTTATATTTTCGCCGTGAATCGTATCCAAAACAAAACGTATATCGGCATCCGTTTTGTTAAGCTGATTTTCAATATAAGGCAAAATATCTGTATATTCCGAGTTCTTGATTTCTATGGTAATATTATATGGTGAGTATGTTGCCGCAAATTTGCCGTCTTTGTATATATAGCTTGTATTCCAATACTCTGCAAGCGTAGAGAGATCGTCGGAGTGATGGGTTATAGTATCACCCGTGCTGAAGAATACACGGTATCCGTCTTTTAACACTTCTTTCAAAAGATCAACTTTTTCATCAAATATATCAAGTATGTCTTCTTTGGAAAGCTCCGGTTCACTCACTTCGGGTGTGCTCGTTTCGGGTGTGCTTACTTCGGGATCACTGATATCCGTATTATCCGTCACAGAGGTTTCTTTACTTGTTTCGGGGTCGGAAAAATCAGGTGTATCCCAAGGATTTTCGCTGGCTTCGCTTTCTGCCGCACTTTCATCTCCCGTTAATTCCCTTACCGTGGTCACTGCAATAAGCACCAAAAAGACCGCCAAAAGAACAAACAGCGCAACAACTATTCCGGTATATATCTTGTTTTTCATATTTTCCCCTCCATTCTGTGTGTCTACAATTATATTATACACATAACAGTGAAAATGTCTATAAATATTTTGTTAACAAAATAAATTTTGTGCAATAAATACAAATGCTGCCGCGTTTGCGACAGCATTTATGCTTTTTATTTAATATTCCTCAAAACACGCAGATAATCGTTGGAAGTAACGTTTCCGTCTCCGTTTGTATCGGGATAACCGCGGGGAACCTCTCCGCTTGTTATCATTCCTTTTATAAGGGCTGCGTCCTTTTGCTCAAGAGCTCCGTTAAGGTCCGCATCACCTCTTATATAAAAGGTTGCCTCATCTACTGTTTTTGCCGCAAGATATACGCTTCCATCACGGTCTACAACGTAATCGGGCAATTCTTCACTCGGCGAATAGGAGTAGCGGACGGTTCTCGTGCCTTCTTCCGTCATAGCGGAATAATAGGTGTTAACCAATTTCATAAAATATTCCCAGCCCGTGCCGTCATGCACCAGACGCTTGTTTTTGTCCAGACGCATATAATAGGGGCATTGCTTTGCATGGAAATAATATACGTCCGAATGCTGAAGTATCTTGTCGGGAGTAAGATCATATCTCACCAGCAATTCGGCAGTAAGAACAGCCGCGTTCTTCATTGCAGGTGTGAAATTCTCAGCATACCATTTTTCATACGCCGCGCCGCGGACTATCGGGTCATTGTTTCCGCCCTTGCCGACAGGCGCACCGTTAAGACATATCTCTATACCGATACTGTAAAAATTATAGTTGCTGGCTGCATGCCAACCTGCAACGCAATCCTCAAGTCCGTGGTATATAACGTTTTTGTCTACGGTGTAATGCCACGATGATGAGGAGCCGTCGGTCTTATGAATAAGATAATCATGAACGTAGGGTGCGGTGGAATAGCTCTCACACATACCCGTGTTGTGAATAACAATATATCGGATATCGTTTACGTAGTGAGAATAATAGGGCCTTGACACCGACATAAAGTCGTTTACCACCTTAACGTTTTCACCGAATCCGGTGCCGATGAAAAAGGTTGCGTCCGGCTCGTCAAAGTTGGCGGAAGAGGGGTTTGCATATCCGGGGCGTGCAGAGACTCTGTCACCCAAAACACCGTTGGGAATAGCGAATCCCGAAGAAAGATCGTAAATTCTTCCCTCGCCGTCTCCGCCGGTTGAACCGATATGCTCTATCTCACCGTAAGCGGATACACATATCTCATCGGTAAGAATGGTCTTTGAAGCGTCCTGAGAATACACTATTCTTATGTATCTGGCGGAAAATGTCTCCTCAAGTTGTATTCTGTTGATAAGGATTTCTGTGCGTTTGTTTTCTACGTTTTGTACCTGAAGGTCGCCTATGGGGAAAAAGTTTGTTCCGTCTACAGAAGCTGTTACGGTCATGGCGGGGGTAATACCCTTAAGCCGTCTTTCGGTCATGGTGCGTATAAAAACCTGGCCGATTTCTTTTGCAACGTATCCCATATCCAGTGTTACGGTTACGGAATAGGTGCCCTTTCCGCTAACGGATCTGTATCCCACCCAGCCGCCGCTTCCGAACCAATCCGTATCGTTATAATCGATAACGGGTGCATAAATTCCGTCGGTAAGCATATTGCCGCTGTCCTCATATTTCTCCAGCGGGCAAGCATCCGTATATTCAACGGTATAAGCTTTGTTTGCGGATATCGTTGCCTGACGTGTAACTGCACGTTCAGCGGTATCATACACAGGCGTGTCTTTGGCGGCAAATGCCGAAAAAGGCGTAATTACCGTAAACGCCGCCAAAAGCAACAAAACTGCTTTTTTAAGTGTTTTCACTATTTCTTACTTTCTGCCATTCTGTTGATTTTTTCTATTGCTTCATCAGTCATTGCGTCGGAATGGATAGCAAAGGCTATTTTTGCGTTGTCGGTGTTAATTTCTACCGCAAAGCATTCGATAAAACGAGTCTTTTTCTTAATTTCTTTGGTATAGCTCTTTTCAACTATCTTAACTTCGGTAAGCTCGGAAAGCGGTGCGGAAAAACGGGTGGTATTAACGTTGCCGCTTATAAGATTAAGATTACCTGCAACAACGTAAAGGGTATCTGCGGTATAGGTCAGCGCACCGCCGCCGTACTGCTCACAACGGGGAGTGTTGTCACCGCCGATAACAAGGTGCTGTATATCTTTGTCCCACAATTCGTATGCACCGGATGTGTAATCAAACACGCGGTTAAACTTTTTGTGCTTCTCACTTTCGTTGATAAACGTATCCAGCTCTTCCTCCAGCACTTTGTGGAAGGTTCCTGCATATTCGTCTACTGCGCCGTCACGTATACGAATGGTGAAGTGGCAGATTATAACCACCACGCCTGCAACCATTATAAGCCAGGCAGCCTGATAAAGGTCAAAGGTGTGAAGCCAGTATTCGTTAAGCAAATATACGATAATACCTGCGATAATAACGCCGATACCTGTAAACAGCAACGCTTTGGTCTGTGCAAAATACTTCTTGAAATTCTTTTTTTCCATGTTTTTTAATTCTCCGGTTTAACTATAGTGTCTTTAATTCTTTCGTATACCGCTAAAGCATAATCCTTGTAGCTCTGATCCTTGGGATGTAATCCGTCGGTAAATACAGCGTCGTTTTCTGCTCCCCAGGAATAAAGGTCAACCTGCGGAAGCTCATATTCCTCTGCAATCTGCTTTATAAGGGGCAGGGAATATGCATCAATATTCTTGTTCCAGTTAGGTGCGTCCCATCCGCCTCTGCCGTCAAACAACGGTGTAGGCAGGCAGATAAATATCTGAGCATCCTCGTTTTTATCATAGAAGGAATCCAGCAGTCCTCTTGCGGAATCAAGGAACATATCCTTTCTGTTGGGGTCTGACCAATCCTTCCACGCCTGACCGGGGTTGGAATCGTTGGTGCCCAAAGCAAAAATAACCACTTCTGGTTCAAACTTAAGTGCGGTAGCATATTGGGCGGACTTTCCGTAAGCATACGGGTCATTATCGCAAATAGCATATCCGCTCAAGCCTGCGTTAAGCACACAGTAATCCCATCCCAGCATCTGCTGAAGAAAAGCGGGGTAGGTAAGATCGTTTCGGGAGGAGTTTATGCCCTGAGTAATACTATCACCAACGCAGGCAACCTTAACAACGTCCTTCTTTCCGCTGGTCATGAAATCCGTAAGGTCAGCATCTTCGTCGGTCTTGCACGCCTTTATAAGCTGTTCAAGAGCGAAATGCCATCCGTTTGCGTGGCTTCCTGCCAGCATTATCTTTGTTCCCTTTACCACCAGCGAATATTGTCCCGCTTCAAAAGAATCTCTGTCAAAGGCGTTTCTCAGTTTTCTGCCTGTCGTAAAGCCCACAAGTATTTCATAATCGGTTTCTGCCGTAGTGTCCGGCACGGCTTTAAGTGTGTAACCGCAGTATTCTTTTATAAATGCGTTTATCTCATCTACCACCAGACGGTAATGATTATAGCTGTCAAAGGTGGTGCTGTTGCAGTAAACAATGGTAAATTCTTTAAGGCTCACTCCGTTTATGGTTATTTCTCTGGGACCGTATTCCTCTTCCTTGGAAACCTCTTGGGATATCTCACCGGTGTCGGACACGTTGTTGCTTTCTCCGCATGCAAAAAGAGAAAGCGCGCACAGCAAGCATAACACGGTAACAAAAATTCGTTTCATAATTAACAGCCGCCTTTCCGGATATATATTAGCTTTATTATAATATTTATTTAGTTATATGTCAATTATTTTTCTTCTTTCAACTGTGTTTTCTGCATGAATTTTACTAAAAAAGTGCCGCATTTCAGCGGCACGCTAAGGTACTTGTTTTATGATAATTCTTATCTTTTTATTCTATAGCCCGGTTTTGTTTTTCCATTATTTCTTCAAGGCCCTTTTTGCCAAGGGTAAGCAGAGAATTAAGCTCGGTTGCGGTAAAGGCTCTGCCCTCGCCGGTGCCCTGAATTTCAATAAACGCGCCTGTGTCGTCAATAACCAGATTCATATCAACCTCCGCGCCCGAATCTTCGCGGTAGCAAAGGTCCAGAAGGGGAGTGTCATCGCAAATACCCACAGATACTGCGGCAACCTGGTGAACAATGGGGTTTTGGGTCAAAAGTCCTTGCTTCATCCACTTTTTTATACCCAACGCCAGCGCAACGTACGCACCGGTAATGGACGCGGTGCGGGTGCCGCCGTCTGCCTGAATAACGTCGCAATCTATCCAGATAGTCTTTTCGCCCAGCTTTTCAAAATCCAAAGCTTGTCTCAGCGCTCTGCCGATAAGACGCTTTATCTCGGTGCTGCGTCCGTCGGGCTTTAAGGTCTCTCTCTTTTTTCTGACGCCGGTGGAGGAGGGAAGCATCGCATATTCTGCGGTTAGCCAGCCCTTGCCGGTGTCTTTAAGAAAAGGCATTGTGCCTTCCTCAAGAAGCGCGGTGCAGATAACTCTGGTCTTTCCCCAGTTTATCAATACGCTGCCGCCGCTTGTTTCGGTAAAATTCACCGTAATATCAATATTTCTCAGTTGGTCAGGGCGTCTGCCGTCAAATCTTTCCATTTGTTTTCCTCCTTTACACCTTAAAGCGTTTTCATCCAGTCTTCAATATAAGGGGTGATTATGTTGTAGCCTGCGGAATTGGGATGTATGAAGTCGGGCAGGTTTTCGTTCAGATGAGATTTAAGCTTGTTTTTGTTAAGCTCCTCGTCAAAGAACAGGTCAAGATAGGGAACTCCCCACTTATCGCATATCTTTTTGGAAAGCGCAAAATATTCGCTCATATCCGACATTCTGCCGAACTGTGCAGATGGCATCTGGAAGGTTACAATAAAACCGAACTTCGCACCTGCATAGTTGTCTTTTGCGTATTTAATGGTGTTTTCAAATCCGCCTGCAAAGGTCTTTGTGTCAAAGGGACCGTCAAATCCCTCGGTCATCTCGCCCACGGGCGCGGAATCCCACGCATCATTACCGCCGCCTTCAAGAATAACGTAATCGTATTTGTTACCCTTCAGTGCAATAAGCTGGTTTATCACCGTGTTCTGACCGCGGCAATCGGACATAGACGCGCCGCCCAGACTTTTATTTATGCCGGACATCTCGTTGTTTTTCATTATTCTGCCTGCCCAGCCCACCTTGTCGCCGTAATCCTCGGTGCCCTTTTCGCAATACGCCTCGCAAAGGGAATCCCCCACAAACAGAACGCTCTTTTTATAAATAGGGTTGCTTGTCATATTAACACACCTCGTTTTGTTTTTTTATATTATATCACTTGCAAAAGTTTTTTTCAACGATAAAAACATCCGCTTTATTCAAAAAGCGGATGTTTTTGGTGTTGTTGTCGGGGCACCCGAAAAGTCTCAGACTTTTTGAGGTGATTTTTATTCTGTTTTATATAAATTCTCGTAATCCCGTTTGCCCAGCGCCCACAGCTTTTTGCACGTAAAAAACACGCCTGCCAAAAATACTGCGTTTACCGCCAGATAAACAACGGCATATACCGCCATATCCAAAAGACTGAATATTCCGATAGTAGCATCGTCAAGCCAGAACCCATAGATTATCTGGTACAACTGCACCGTGGTCTTGTCAAAATACCGTCTGAAGGTAAGTACACTTATAATAAACCGCGCCAGTTCACCTGGAAGTATAAGACTTAACGTCTTTTTTGCCCAGATATTTTTGCTTTCGGTCTTATGGTAAAAGGTGGGAAACTTCTTGAATAAATATAAAAATACTATCACCCAGCTTAACAAAAGGGACACCACTGTCATAAGCAGTGATAACAAACAGTACACACCGAAATTCGTTACCGTGCCTTCAGCCTTTGACATAACTATCCAATAGCTGAGATTCGAAGATACCAAGCAGGCTATTACCGTAAATGCCGCATATAATGCCTTGGAATCAATAGATACCTTTCTTTCCATAACACAACCTTCTTTCTTGTGGGATATTGTACCACACGGTCAAGTGATTGTCAATGCGGTTTACGCGATTATTTCGTTGTTCTCTCTTTTGCACATATTTGTGCTGCGGAATTTATACAATGTGTATAGTATCCCTTCAACCGTTTGCGCGCAGCGCAACATCATTGGGCGTTAAAAGTTTCTTCGGTCTACCGAACTTTTAACGCCATGCCTGCAAACGATGCCTATGTAATCAGATATTTTTGATTAAATTCCTTCACAACGGATTTTATAGATACGTCTATTCTACCATCACAAAAGCGCTTAATATACTCGGGAATCTCTTTATAATAGGCTTCTGCAATACCGCCGGCTATGCACGCCTGTGTATCTGCATCACCGCCAAGAGAGATGGCATTTCTGATAGCGCTTTCGTAATCTTTCGATTCCAAGAATGCAATAATTGCAGGCGGCACACTATACGATGTGCGGCTATCAAACACGTGCGTTTCTTTGATGGTTGAAAGTGGCGTTGACAGTTTGTATTTGAAATTTTTTTCCAAATACGCTTTAATTTGCTCTTTATCCGCACCGTTCCGTGCCATAAAGATTGATGCGGCAACTGCTTGTGCTCCAACAATTGCCTCACGGTGATTGTGGGTAGAAAGACAACTTGCTTTTGCTTGCAAGAGAGT
>JAZOBE010000006.1:0-65422 GCA_045595785.1 Eubacteriales bacterium | reverse complement strand
TGAAAAACGCAAAATGAAAAAATTATTTTTGGTTTTATTTACCCTTCTCTTTACCGCAGGACTTGTTTCCTGCGGAGAAGGAGAGAACATACAAACACTTCCCTGCACGGATATAATGTTTGAATATTTTGATACGGTTACCGAAATAACCGCATACGGCGCAAAGCAAGAGGAGTTTGATACCCATTGCGGACAGATTGAGGAAATTCTGGCGGAATATCACCGTCTTTTTGATATTTACCATTCCTACTCGGGCACAAATAATCTCCACACCGTAAACGCAAAAGCGGGAAAAGAGCCCGTAAAGGTTGACAAAAAGCTAATTGACTTTTTGCTTTTTGCAAAAGAAATGTATACCCTTACAAAAGGACAGGTAAACATCGCTTTCGGTGCGGTTACCTCCCTCTGGCACGAGGCGAGAGAAACGGGCGAAGCCCTGCCCGAAAAGGACGCACTTTTATCCGCCGCAGCGCACTGTGATATTGATGACGTTATAATAGATACCAAGGAAAGCACCGTGTTTTTACGGGATGAAAAAATGAGTATTGATGCAGGCGCTTTGGGAAAAGGCTATGCCTGCGAAATGGCGGCAAGATATCTTGAAGCAAAAAATCAAACAGGATACGCCCTTAATCTGGGCGGAAACATACGGGTAACAGGCAAAAAGACAGACACCGACTACTGGTCTGCGGGAATACAAAACCCTGATGTAACCTCGTCTGTTGCGTATATCGAAACAGTGCTTCTTAAAGAAAATGCGCTGGTGACAAGCGGGTCGTATATGCGGTATTACACAGTGGACGGAGTGGACTACCACCACATTATCGACCCCGACACGCTGTATCCCCAAAATGAGTTTACATCCGTTTCGGTTTTGTGCGGCGATTCCGCGCTGGGCGATGCGCTTTCCACCGCACTGTTCAATATGTCTGTTGAGGACGGAAAAAGCCTTATAAATTCAATAGAAAACGCACACGCCATGTGGGTGGACAAGGACGGAAAGGTTTATTATTCCGATAATTTTAAGAGCTATCTGGCAGATTAATAAAAAGCCGGGAATGAAGTTAAAACTTCATTCCCGTATTTTTATTAAGAAACTCTTTTAATATCGAAATATATCTTTCCTTATCGGTTACGTAGCTTATACCGTGGGTTGCATTAGGGAAGGTATGAAGCTCCACCTTGGGATTATCCTTGGCTATCTCTCTGCCCATATAAGTGGGCACGAAATCGTCCGCCTCACCGTGAATGAGCAAAATGGGAACGGGAGAATTCTTTGCTGCCTGCACGCAGGACACGTTGCCGATGCGGAAGGAGCCGAAAACCATGGCGCTGAGACACACGAAAGGATATGCCAGCCCCACGGGATAGCCCATATCCTGCCCTGCCACCTTGCGGATGATAGCCTTGGGAGAAGAAAAGGGGCAATCCGCCACCACGCAGGACACGTTTTTGGGAAGATCCTTCTCCCCTGCCGCCAGAATTGCGGTGGCGGCGCCCATAGATATTCCGTAAATGACCACGTTGGTCTTATCCCCGAAGCGGGAGTTGATATATTTTACCCACTCGATACAATCGTATCTTTCCTTTATGCCGAAGGAAATGGTTTTTCCCTCGCTTTCACCGTGGGCGCGGTGGTATATCATAAGCACATTAAAGCCCAGACGGGGAAGCATTTTTCCGCCGCCGCAAAAATCGCGGACAGGCAGAGAGCGATAACCGTGAAGACACAAAGCGACGGGTGCTCCGTCCGCAACGTGATAATATCTGCCTGCCAGCTTGAGTCCGTCCAGAGAGGTGATATACACCTTTTCGCACGGCACCTCGTCCATTGATTTTACCCAGCCGTTAAAGGTTTCGGTGTCCGCGCCGGGATAAAATCCCTTTGCAACGTGATACAGATCGTTCTGATGCTTGTGAGGAGAGAAAAACGCCACCGAATATATCCAACGGCAGACGAAAAACACAATAATCCCCAACACCGCCAAAACAGACAAACAAATTATAAAGGGTACCATACGGAAAGCCTGCCTTTCTTTGAAAAACACTTTACAAAACATGGGTTTTATGCTATGATTTTTTAAGTAAAAAACATATATCGGAGATAAACAAAAATGGTAAAGCACGTTATACTTTGGACGCTAAAAAGCGAGTATTCCACAGAGGAAAAGGAACAGATAAAAGCGGAAATAAAGGAAGGGCTGGAGGGTCTTGCGGGAAAAATACCCGGACTTACCGAAATAAAGGTATATGTAAACGGGCTCGAAACATCAAACGCAGACCTTATGCTTGACAGCACCTTTGAAAGCGCGGAGGCACTTAAAGTATATGCATCCCATCCCGACCACGTTTACGTGGCAGACACAAAAGTGAGCCCCTTTACCGCAATAAGAAGCTGTCTGGATTTTACAATATAGCTTTAATGACCGCCTTGGTTTAACGGGCGGTCAATTTTTCTGCCAATAAAAACAGCAAGCAGCCCACGCCGTAGCAAAGGATATCTATAAACGAAAAGGACGTGCCCACAAGGACGCGGAAAAATTCTATGTTCCCAAGACCCAAAAGGTGAACTATATTGATATACTGCATTGCTTCCACGAAAACCGAAAACAAAAACACCCACAGAGGCAAAAGCTTTATTTTAACGGGAAAGAATATTCTTATAAAACAGCACAGCAGTACGGTAACGAGAATATCGCCGCCGTAGGGACGGATAAACCTATCCCGTACGAAAAGGGCAATAACCACCTCGATGGCAAAAAGCACCGCGAAAGCGCCCAGATACCAAAGCCGTTTTGTTTTGTGTTGCATATTCCCCACCGCCTTTATTAAATAAATTATATCACCCGAAGGCTTAAAAATAAAGACGTTTTTTGAAATTATATTGTAGTTTCCCAACATTTGTGCTATAATCGGGTTTAATCTTTTACATCAGGCGATAAAAATGAAATACTCACTAAAAAGCAAAGAAAACCGCGGTATCTTTCGCCGCGGTATGATAGACGGTATCCCCATTGGTCTGGGATATTTTGCGGTGGCGTTCTCTTTGGGAGTTGCCGCCCGTAACGGAGGGGTCACCCCTCTGCAGGGATTTTTTGCAAGTCTGCTGTGCAACACCTCAACGGGTGAGCACGCGGTGTTCTCGCTTATGGGTGCAGGGGCGGCGCTTATAGAGGTGGCGCTGGTAACCTTTATTGCAAACGCCAGATATTTGCTTATGTCCTTTGCATTAAGCCAGAGAACAGACCCGAAAACGGGTATATTACACAGGCTGGGAATGGCGTTTTATATTACCGACGAGATATTCGGCATATCCATTGCGCGGGACGGATATCTTAATCCCCTGTATACATACGGCGCGGCGCTTATAGCCTCACCCTGCTGGGCATCGGGCACGGCGGTGGGAATTATTGCAGGAAGCGTGCTTCCGCCCAACGTGGTAAGTGCGCTGAGCGTGGCGATATACGGTATGTTTATAGCAATAATAACGCCCCCTGCGAAAAAGAACAAAATAGTTGCACTTCTTATAATCATAAGCTTTGTGTTCAGCTATCTTGCAGGCGCCCTCCCCTTCGTATCACAGATATCCGAGGGCACACGAACCATAATACTTACCGTAGCAATATCTGCGTTGGCGGCTCTTCTCTTCCCTCGAAAGCAGGAAAAGGAGGGTGAATAAATGAAAAACTGGATATATATTCTGGTGATGACGGCGGTAACCTTTGCAATACGCGCACTTCCCATGACGCTGTTTAAGAAACCAATAAAAAGCAGGTTTATTCAGTCTTTTTTGTATTATGTTCCTTACGTCACGCTGGCAGTGATGACATTCCCTGCCATAATCAACGCTACACAAAGCCCGATATCGGGATTGGTTGCATTAGCGGCGGCGATAATATCCGCTTGGCTGGGGCTGGGGCTTTTCCCCGTGGCAGTAATAAGCTGCGCGGTAGTGTTTATCACAGAATTGTTTATATAACATAACAACAAACGGACAGAAGAAATCTGTCCGTTTTGTTTTTCAGTTTGTTTTATAAGCAAAATTTATCTCGTTAAGCAAAGTAAAGCCCAGTATGAGAATTCCGCCTACAATCTGCAGAGGGGTGATGGTTTCTCCCAGCAGGGTAAACGAAACAATGACAGCCACCAACGGGTCGATATAGCTTAACACGGAGACTGTCTGCCCCGAAAGATATTTAAGTGACGAAAAATACATACAGTAGGCAACACCCGTATGGACAAAGCCCACCGTAAGCAGACTTGCCCAGCCTGCGGTGTTGAGAGAGCCAAGGTTTACCCCGTCCGAAAGCATAACGTAAGGTAACATCACCACCACCGATGACACAAACTGCAAAAAGGTGCGGGTTATTCCGTCGACTGACGAAAGCTTTTTGTTGATAAGCACTACCGATGCGTAAAAAACCGCGGCGGAAAGCCCGAAAAGCACACCCTTTATATGGGTGCTGCCCGAGGACATATCCCCAATTCCCGTTATAAGCACCAGACCGACGGTGGACATTATAAAGCACACCCACTGCTTTGCGCCCATTTTTTCCTTAAACAAAAACGGGCAGGCAACGGTTACCAAAATCGGTGCGAAGTAATAACAAAGAGTGGCGGCGGAAACCGTGGTGTATTTATATGCTTCAAATAAAAGTACCCAGTTTATGCCCATAAACACGCCGGACAAAAACAGCCACACAAGCTCTTTTTTTATTTTGGAAAAAACTATTTTTCTTTTTGTGGCAAGCATAAAAACGCCGATGAGCACTATGGCAAGCAGGGCGCGGTACAACGCTATCTCTCCGGTCGGGAGAGGAATGTGCCGCACGAAATATCCGATGGTGCCGAAGCATCCCATTGACAGCGCAAGAAGAACTGTTGGAGAAAAGACTTTTTTCATACTACTTCTCCGCCGTTATTTCTTCTGCATACCTGACAGTTTCCATAGCGTCGGAAGCGTATTTATCCGCACCGATGGAAGCGGCGTACTCTTCGGTAAGCACCGCACCGCCTACAACTATCTTGCACCAAGGCGCATTTTTGCGGAGAAGCTTTATAGTCTCCTCCATTGCGGGGACGGTGGTGGTCATAAGGGCGGAAAGACCTGCAAGAGGCGCGTTGTGTTCACAGACAGCTTTTACAATATCCTCTGCAGGAACGTCCTTGCCTAAATCTATTACGTTAAAGCCGTAATTTTCAAGCAACAGCTTTACTATGTTTTTACCGATATCGTGTATATCTCCGTGGACGGTGGCAAGAACGAAATTTCCCTTTGTTTTTCCGCCGCCTTGTGCAGAAACCGCGGTTTTTATATGCACAAAGGAGCTTTTTGCCGCCTCCGCGCTCATTAAAAGCTGGGGAAGAAAAACTATTCCCTTTTCGTAATCCGCGCCCACAATATCCAAAGCGGGAATTATCTCATTGTTTACAATATCAAGAGGTTTTTGAGTTTTAAGCAGTTCAGCAGTAACAGCCGCCGCCTTATCCTTAAAGCCCTTTATTATGGCGTCCTTAAGCTCGCTGTAGGTCTGAACAGCAGTTGTCTGAGTAGAGGAAACGGAAGCTACAGTGGCAAAGGTGTCTGCAACCGAGATATATTCCGCGCAATTTTCGTCCATACCCTTTAATGTGTTGAATGCGTAAAAAGTGCGCATCATATCAGCAGAATAAGGGTTCATTATTGCGGCGGAAAGTCCGTTTTCCAAAGCGAGGGAAAAGAACACGCTGTTAATTCCGTCACGGGCAGGGAGACCGAATGACACGTTGGAAACGCCCAAAGAGGTGTGACAGCCAAGCTCGTTTCTTATTCTGCGCACCGCTTCAAGAGTTACCGACGGAGAGTTTTTATCCGCGCTGACGGTAAGTGCAAGGGGATCGAAAATAATATTTTTTTTATTTATGCCGTAGTCTTTTGCGGTATTAAGTATCTTTTTTGCTATTTCTACCCTGCCGTCGGCAGTTTCGGGGATACCCTTTTCATCCAAGGTAAGCGCAACCACAAGACCGCCGTACTTTTTTACCAGAGGGAACACCGAAGCCATGCTTTCTTTTTTGCCGTTGACTGAGTTTACCATAGCCTTGCCGTTGTAAATGCGCAAGGCGCGTTCCATCGCTTCGGGAGAGGCGGTATCTATTTGCAGAGGAAGGTCGGTAACAGACTGAAGTGCTTGTACGGCAGAAGTAAGCATTTCCGCTTCGTCGATTTCGGGAAGTCCCACGTTTACGTCAAGAACGTGAACACCCTTTTCCGCCTGAGAAACACCCTCGGAAAGAATATAATCCATATCCTTTTCCACCAGCGCCTGCTTAAACCGCTTTTTGCCGGTGGGGTTGATACGCTCACCGATAAGCACAGGCCGTTCACCGAACACCGCCGTCTTGCTTCCGGAGGAAACAACGGTAATATCCTTTTCGGTTACGGGTACGGGAGAAAGAGACACCGTTTTTTTCGAAAGCAGCTCTATATATTCGGGCGTGGTGCCGCAGCATCCTCCTGCAACGCGGACGCCCTTTTTAACCAAATCCGCAAGAACAGCAGAAAACTCCTCTGCATCTATATCGTAAACGGTTTTTCCGTTTTCTACAACGGGAAGACCTGCGTTGGGCTTAAGCACCACGGGAACGGATGCGTATTTTATTAATTCCTCCGCAACGGAAGTGAGCTGCTTGGGGCCTAAAGAGCAGTTTGCGCCGATAGCGTCTGCTCCCATTCCCTCAAGAAGCGCAACCATTGCGGCAGGAGAGGCGCCTGTAAGCAGACGTCCGTCTGCGCCGTATGCGTTTGTAACGATGACGGGAAGAGAGGAATTTTCCTTTGCGGCAAGGAGCGCCGCCTTGGTCTCGTAGCTATCGTTCATAGTCTCGATAACTATAAGGTCAACTCCGTACTTAACGCCCAGACGCACAGTTTTTGCAAACGCCTCCACAGCGTCCTCAAAATCAAGGTCGCCGTAAGGCTTTAACAGCTTTCCCGTAGGGCCGATATCAAGTGCTATATACTTTTCTTTTCCGCTATTACTTAGTGTACGGGCGTTTTTTGCGTTGTAAACTGCGGCGGAAATAATATCCTCCAGACATTTTTCTTCAAACTTGAATATATTTGCGCCGAAGGTGTTTACCGACACCACGTTACTGCCTGCATCGTAATATGCTTTGTGTATTTGTGTAATAACGTCGGGACGGGTGATATTCCACTCTTCCGGCTTTTCCCCTCGTTTAAGACCCTTTGCCTGCAAAAGAGTACCCATGCCGCCGTCAAGAATGACGATATTATTACTTAAAAATTCTTTGAATTCCATATTATTTTCCCAATATATCAGAAAGATTGTTTTGTATCTTCTCCGCCACGTCGGGCTTGTTCATTGAATAAACGTGGACGTTGGTTATACCGTTGGCGTAAAGGTCGATTATCTGGTCGGTGGCGTATGCGATACCTGCCTGCTTCATTGCCGCAGGGTCAGACCCGAATTTATCCACCAGACTCTTGAACCGCTGGGGCATAAAGGAGCCGGATAATTTTACCGCACGCTCTACCTGATTTGCGTTGCTAATGGGCATTACGCCCGGAATTACGGGAACGGATATGCCTGCCTCGCGAATCTTATACAAAAAGTTATACAGCAGATTGTTATCAAAAAACATCTGTGTGGTAAGGAAGCAAGCGCCTGCCTCCACCTTTTCCCTTAAGTGAAGAATATCCTGCTTTTGGTTAACACTTTCAGGATGTATTTCGGGATAACAGGCGGCGCCGATACAAAAATCTGCATCTGCCTGCTTTAGTTCATATATTAATTCAACTGCGTGCTTGTAGTCCCAAGCGCTTCTGTCCGCATCTGCGAGATGGGCAGGAATATCACCGCGAAGCGCCATTACGTTGCTGATGCCTGCCTGCTTTATCTCTGCTATTTTTTGTCTTACGGTTTCACGGGTGGAGGAAACGCAGGTAAGGTGTGCAAGGGTTGGCACACCGTAAAGGGATTTTATGTTTTTTGCAATATCCAGAGTGTATTTGCTGGTACCGCCGCCTGCGCCATAGGTCACGCTCATAAAGGAGGGGCGGAGCTTGGCTATCTCCTCGGTAGCGGTTTTTACCGTATCAAAGCTGCTTTCCGTCTTTGGAGGGAACACCTCAAAGGAAAGCGACAGAGTATCTTTTTGTAAAAGGTCGGATATTTTCATTTTTCAAGCACTTCCTTGCAGTGATTAATAAATAATTATACCATACATATGAGTAAACAATCAATAGCTGTGCAAAAGAAAAAACCGACAATGTCGGTTTTTAATCCTTTTTGTTTTCGGAATACGTATCGCTTAAAAAGGGAGGGTACATCATAATGGCATCGTTTTGCACCACAAACTCTTCCCGCAGGAAGTTTCCGCCCTTATCGTAAACACGCCTGAAAAGCTTGTTGTGGCGGGAATATCCGCCCCAATATTCGCTTCTTACCTCGTGGTCCTTTTCCACCACCTCGTAATAAAGCTCTGCTTCTCCCACGGCGCGCCACTCACCCTCAAGATACTCCTGTCCCACACGGACACAAAGCTGGTACGGGCGGTGGGTATCGTTGCGTATCATCAAATCTCCGTGAGGATAATAACAGGTGGCGCCGCTTCCGAAGGGCTGTGTCCGCTTGGAATCGGGAAAAACATCGTACCCGTGGCGGTGCCGCTCAATAACCGTAAGAGGCGTATGTATGGTCATCCAATAAATAAGGTTTGACATCTGGCAAAGACCGCCGCCGACACCGTAGCCGAAGGTGCCGTTTTTAAGCACCATTCCCTCTATATATCCCTTTTTTCGGGTAGTGTTGCCGATAAGATACCAATAACTGAAGGTTTCTCCGGGGTACAAAACTATTCCGTCAAGCTGTTTTACGGCTATTTTAAGATTGACTATTTTGTTGTATTGATATTGCATATCCACGTCCCGCAATTTGCGCAGCAATGGGGTCTTGTGGGAAAACTGTACGGTGCCGAAATACTCTTTTCTCTGGCGGGCAAACATTTTGCGGTGGGTAAGCCAATACAGACGGCGCATACTGCCGTAATACCACATACCCAGCTTTGCGCGCAGAGCAGACCGCTTTATAGGTTTTTGAACACTGCCTGCAGTTCTTTTTTTCATAACACGCCGCCTTTCATTTTATTAAAAAATCATACCTTGAAACCAAGGGATACGGGCAATAAGGTCTGACACCCATTCCTTTATGTAAGGCCAGAAAAATACGATAAGGGCAATAGCTCCGAAAATGATGGGACCGATAGAAGTGAGGATAGGTTTTTTATAGCTTTGGTACAATTTATAAAAGCCGTAATTTCTGATAGGAATTTCAGATTGACTAATAAACTCTTTTTCAGCCGCCTGCTTCAAAGCCTCTTCGGGAACGTCTTCCGCGTGGTTTACCCAATCTTCGTTTCTCATAGGAAAAAGCCCTCCTTCTTATCTTTATGTATATATATTAACAGAAAGACCTCGATAAAATCAAGGTCTTTCAAAAAAGTTTACAATTATTTACCGAAATAGCTTTCAAAAGAATATTTGGTGCCGTTGCAGGTGGGAATCTTCCAATGGCTTTGGTCGATAGTGTGGTCTTTGCTTTCCATCTGCGCGGTGGTAAGGTTAAAATATTTGTGGTAAGGTGCGCCGTCGGGTCCGCCGATAGGGTCGTCAAAGGTGATATCGCACATATACCACTCGTTATCAAGGCAGACTGCGTTCCACTTGTGATTTCCGCCTGCATCACCGTCAACACCGATACAGTTAATGCCTACCGAAAGGCAGAGAAGCTGGAACGCCTCGGAATAAGATTCGCACACGCCGATACCGTTCATAATAACGCCGTAAGCGTTCCAATCATCGGGTGCGGTGGTGTTCCATACGGGAGAGGTGTTGTATACCGCGTGGGAAAGGATATAATCGTATATAAGCTTTTCCTTTACTACGTCAGGCGCATCGGCAGGGATGGTGGATACTATTCGGGCGATCTCCTTATCAAAAGCGGCTTTTTTGCTTAAAATGCTGTTTTTAAGTGCATCGCTGATAGTGCCCTTCTCCGATTTGTTGTCTGTCTTTCCGTCGGAATATGTCAGATAAAGTCCATGCTGGGACACACCGTCAGAGAACACGCCTACCTCATTGCCCAGATAAAAATGCTCGGGATTATCAGCCATATACAGATAATATATGTAATAGTTGTCCCCCTCGATTATCTCCGGGTCAAGAAGCACCTCGGCTTCCAGATTATTTACCGCTTGGTCGATTTTTTTATACCATTCTTTTTGCTTTGCGTTAAGAGTGGAATACAAATAACGGCTTGTGTTTTTAATGGAAACGTGCTTTTGTCCCGTAGTATAATCGTACTTCGGCTCGCTTACCTCGGGCTCGCTTACCTCGGGCTCGCTTACTTCGGGTTTACTTTCCTCGGGCTTGCTCTCCTCAGGCTTGCTCTCCTCGGGCTTGCTCTCCTCGGGCTTGCTCTCCTCGGGCTTGCTCTCCTCGGGCTTGCTCTCCTCAAGCTTGCTCTCCTCAGGCTTGCTTTCCTCAGGCTTGCTTTCCTCAGGCTTGCTTTCCTCGGGCTTGCTTTCCTCGGGCTTGCTTTCCTCGGGCTTGCTCTCCTCGGGTTTGCTCTCCTCGGGCTTGCTTTCCTCGGGCTCGCTCTGAGTGGGGGCGGAGGAATTTCCGTCGCTTATTTCTTCCGAAACCTGTTCGTCACTCACATCCTCGGACGGAGTCTCGGATACATTGTCCGCAGACACAGCCGTATCAGAGCTTTCTCCGCTTTCGGACACGCTTGCCATAGAGTTATCGGGAGAAGACACCTCCGTCTCGGCAGTGCCGCAAGCGGCTATAAGCAACACAACCAAAAGGCTTATTATGAATACTGATAATTTTTTCATATCTGTTTTCCTCTCAAAAAAATCGGTTGACTTTTTCGGCTTAAATATATTATAATTATAGCACATATATCCCCTGCCGTCAACTCAGCACATCAAAAGGAGGAAAAAGGAATATGATGAACAAGCTTCATTCAGGTGAATTATACCTGCCAATGGCAGATGAAATAATGGAAAAACAGCTTGACTGTCTTGAAAAGCAGTATGAATACAACCTTACACGCCCTCACGATATGGAAAAAAGGCAAAAGCTGCTTGCGGAAATGTTTGCGGACATTGGTGAAGGATGCTATATCGAGCCGCCTTTGCGGGCCAACTGGGGCGGACATCACGTGCATTTCGGCAAAAACGTGTATGCGAATTTCAACCTCACACTGGTGGACGATACCCACATCTACGTGGGAGACAACACCATGTTCGGGCCCAACGTAACCGTTGCCACGGCGGGGCATCCCATTCTGCCTGAGCTGCGTGAGCAGGGCTACCAGTATAACGCACCCGTACGCATCGGCAAAAACTGCTGGATAGGCGCAGGAGCAATAATTCTGCCGGGCATAACTATCGGAGACAACGTGGTGGTCGGCGCAGGAAGCGTGGTAACCAAAGACCTGCCCTCCGGCGTGGTTGCGGTGGGCAACCCCTGCAAAATCTTGCGCGAGGTTGGCGAAAAGGACAGAATATATTATTTCAAAGACAGAAAAATAGAGTGGTAAAAAGCATACCCCAAGAAGCCTAAAAAGGCTTCTTGGGGTATTTGTTTTAATCAAGCAATATTTTTGTAAGACCTTCTATGCCGTGGGCGATATAGTCGGCGCCGGCGGATTCGTGCTCGTTTTCCTCGGCGCAGCCCATATAGACGCCGCAGCAGGCAATGCCTACCTTATGGGCACCCTCGGTATCATACTTGCGGTCGCCGATAAGCAGAATATCCTCAAGGGCAGGAGAGCCGAAACGGCGGATAGCCTCAACCACAACCTGATCCTTGTGGGCACGGGTATCATCAAAGGACGCGCCTGTGATATAGTGAAAATATTTGGCAATATCAAGCTTTTCCAGAATTCTGCGTGCATACTCCTCAGGCTTGGAGGTAGCGGTACCGAGAATGACACCGCTGTTACGGAGGGCGTTAAGCAGCTCCGGAATTCCCTCAAAGGCGTAGCATTCGAAAATACCTATATCCTTATAACGCTCACGGTAATATACAAGCGCCTGCTCGCTTTGTTCCTTGGAAAGACCGCTGAAGGTCTCAAAGGAATATTTAAGGGGCGGGCCCATATATTTTTTAAGCAGCTCCTTATCGGGGTTGAGCATGCCGAACTTGGCAAGTGCATAGGACACGCAGTTAAACACGCCTTCATCGGTGTTTACCAGCATTCCGTCAAGATCGAAAAGTATAAAGGGGTATTTTTTCACGGTATCTGCCCCTCCTCTATTGCGCTCATAACCAATTCTGCCAACAATTTGTGTCCCTCTGCGTTGGGGTGAGGGTCTACGTTGCTGAGGTCGGTAAGAGCGTTTATAAGATTTCCTTCATATTCCTTAAAGGGCTCGTAAACCTCGCAAACCTCGTATCCCAATTCCTTGGCGTTATCGTTGATAACGTCGTTGACACCGATGACACAGCTTGCGGAAAAGGCGGCAAAGGACAGCTGAAGTCCGTTTTGCTCAACCTTATACTCGGTAAAATCACGGTAAGGGTTATATACGGTCTGTATAACTATCATCGCATCCGTATTTACTGTGCGGATGGCGGAGATTATTTGGGGAAGCTCTTTTTCGAACTGCTGGATACCGTTGGCGATAATGTCAAACGTCTCGGAAATATCAATAGATTCGGGTGCGGCGCCGTTCTGCACCTGCTCATAGTAAGGGAGCAGTACCTCTGCCGCGCGGAGCACGTTGTTGGCGCCGATGGAAAGCACAACGACGGTAGCGTTTTCAAGCTGCTCGCAGGTATCGGTGGCGAGAAGCTTAATAAGGTCTGCGCTGTCGTTGCCGGGAATAGCGTAGTTATATACTTTACAGCCGGTCTTTTCTGCGATAATGGTGGAATATCTTTCCTTTTCGGGGTTTTCAAGCAGATATCCCTGTGCGATAGAGTCGCCCAAGAATACCACCACGTCATCGGGCATAAGACCGATAACTATGTCCTCTTCGGGAACGCTTTCCGGGGGGACACTCTCCTCTTGGCTGTTTTGCTCAAGTATAGATACGTCCACGTCGGTACTGAAGTTAACGTCTATAAGCCCGTCGCAGGCGCAGAGGGAAACAACACACAAAAGAGAAAGCAGCAAAAACAAAAAATTTTTCATTTTAATTTTCCTCTATAAACTGTTTGATATAATCTCTTATCTCGAACTCGGTCTTTTTTACCTTGAAGAAATCCTTATCGCACTCATAGGCGGCGCCGTTGCAGTTTTTATTCTTACCCCAATGCATGGAGCAATAATATCTGCCGTCGCCCAGACATTCAAAGCCGTAAGGAGAGGAATAACAGTATTTTTCATCTACTTTGGTAAGTGCGGCATCTGTCTTATACAAGGTCTCCTTGGGCTGATACGGCTCGGATCCGCCGTAGGTGGAGAACCAGAATTCGCCTGTGGACGCATCGTAATCCAGATTCTGTATTCCGAACACGGTGTTGCCGGTGGGAAAATGATACTCGGTCTCGTAAGTGCCGTCAAGGGTAAAGCGGAGAATTATATTGTTGCTATAAGCTTCGCCGGTATCTACTGCGCTGGCGACAAACATACGCCACTCCTCGGTGCCGGGAATTTTGCCGATGGCAACGCCGTCTACCGCCTGAAATCCTCTGGTATCCTCAGGTGTGCCCTTAAGTGATTTATAATAATCGCAAATATCAAGGTTTATGCGGTCTGTATTTTCAAGAGTCTCCGCATCAAAAACGTAAATCTTAAAGGATGTCCAATCGTTCCACGGATGGCCGGGAAGGCTGTTTCCCAAAAAGGAGGCGTAAAGCTTTCCCTCAAAATAATCTATATCGCCAAGATGTCCTCCGGTTACGGGAACGCATCTGCGCACCGTGCCGTCAAGGGTGGTTTTCACAACCGTATCCGTAAAGGACCAATACATATAAGTCCCGTCGGAGGTAAAGCCCTGCATGTGCTGATTCTGATGTAAAGTTTCTATATATTTCATACTTATCACCTCTGAAAAGCATTATACTCCAATATACCCTTAAAGTCAAACAAAAAAGAAAAATACACCGTGCAGTGCGTCCGAAAAAAACACTCCGGCAAAAACACCGGAGTGAAAAAATTATACGAGTTTATTTCCGTTTGCATCAACGTAATTCTGGTTGGAAACTATCTGTATTGCCTCAACAAGCGCCCAGATGGAGTTGCCCATAGCCAAAGGAAGACCGACGAACAAACCGACGTAAGGAATGAATGAGAGAGTAACGCCAACGCAATATAAAACTACGTGAAGTATTCCCTTGGTCTTGTAGCCGAGATAAAAGGAATGTATGCCCAAGCCGCCTATTAAAAATGCGAAAAGGCTTGCTCTGAGTCTTGTTTTCTGTGCCATAATATTATCCTTCTTTGAATACAGAATTTATAAAAGGATTATACACCCAAAGTCGAAAAATGTCAATAACCGCGGTTACATAAACAGATTTTGTACGCTTCCCCACAACAGACCGCACATGGCGGAAAGAATGAGAATGTAATGAGGCTTTGCTTTTTTGTATACCAGATACAGACAAAGTCCCAGTGTGGCAATCGTGAAGATAAGCTCTCCGGTAAAAAGACGGGCACTGAGAAATTCCGAGGGGAGAAATACCTCTGCGGCGATAGACACGCCTGCGGCGGCAATAAGTGCGATAGCGGCAGGACGAAGTCCTCTCATACCGCCGGCAACAAAGCGGTTTGCGATAAACTGCTTATAAAATTTTGCGATGATCATAATAATGATAAGCGAGGGAAGCACCACACCCAGAGTTGCGGTAATCGCACCTGCTATTCCGCCCACACGGAAGCCGACGTAAGTCGCCATATTTATGGCAATAGGTCCGGGGGTGGATTCGCTTATGGCGATAAAATCGATTACCTCCTGCATTTCCATCCAGCCGCGAGAGGTTACCTGCTCAGCCACCAGCTCTACCATGGCGTATCCGCCGCCAAAGGTGCAGGCGCCTATTTTGAAAAAGGTCCACAAAAGGTCGAGTAAAGTAAGCATTATTTACCCCTCCTTAAAGAAACCAACACACTGCCGACACCGATGAGGCCTGCGCTGATGATTACGGGAATGGTACCGATGCCAAACACGGCAACAGCCAAAAACGCCGCGGCGAAAATGATATAATAAAAGGCATCCCTCCTGCAGGAGGTCCACATTTTGATAAACGCCTTGAGTATGAGCGCCACGACACCCACACGGACACCTGCAAACATATAGTTGATTATATCAATACTTTTGAAGAAATCGAAAAACGCCGCAATAAACATCATTATTGCAAGAGGCGGCATTACGGTGCCCAAAGTGGCGAGGATACTGCCCAAAACGCCTGCAACGCGGAAGCCGACGAAGGTAGCGGTATTTATTGCTATGGGACCGGGGGTGGATTCCGCCACGGTGACCATATCCAGCATTTCCTCGTTGGTTATCCATTTTTTCTTATCCACCGCCTCTGCGGAGATAAAACTTATCATAGCCGCGCCGCCGCCGAAGGTGCATGCGCCTATTTTGAAAAACGCCCAGAATAATTCCAGACAGTTTTTAAATTTCCCGTTGTTTTTTGCCATTGTAAAAAATCTCCTTTGTGTTATTATGATACACTTTTAGGAAGATAATGTCAAGAACCCACTCGAAAATCCGCGCAAAGCATTGGGCGTGAAGATGAGTCAGCGGAAGCTGTAGCAACCTACAGCTAGCGACGCGAAAATTCACAAAAAGCGCAAAAGCAAAAAAATCCCGTAGAGTAGTTCTACGGGAAATTTTTATGCACTATTCGAGGATGTTTGAGGTTATCTGATCTACTCCCCAAGAAGCCAACTGCTCTGCTATCTTGGGGTCGTCCACTGTCCAGGCGTTTACTACGATACCGCGGCGGTGCGCTTCGGCAACACGCTCCTCGGTAAGAATTCCGTAATATGCGTCAAGATGGATGCCGTCTCTCTCAAGGTTATCAAACAGATCGTCTGTCCACTGCCAAGCGAGGAACTGGCAATAATGTCCGGGAACTACCTCGTGCAGACGGGTAAGATTTTCGTATGCAAAGGAGATAAAGATAACGTTTTCAAGATATTCTTCCTTTTTGATTATCTCTACCATTTCTGCGATATGCTCTACGGGATAAGAGGTCTTGAATTCAAGAACGCAAACCTTTCCGTAGCGCTTGCAGGTGCGGATATATTCTTCCAGAGTGGGAATGCGGAGGTCGGGACGCTTGGTAACGCCGTCGATATCCGTAAGCACCAGGGAACGAAGTGTATCAAAGGTAGATTCATAGATGGTAAGATCGTCTATAGCGGTACGCTTTGTGGAGGTATCGTGATGGAGCACGTATTTGCCGTCAAGAGTGCGGTAAACGTCGGTCTCCACACCGAAATAGCTGCGCTGACCTGCGGCAACGAATGCCACGTTGGTATTCTCACGCTCAAGTCCGGAAAGACCGCGGTGCGCGATAACAACAGCGTTTTTCTTGTCAAATTTAATTGTATCCATAATATATAACTCCTTTGGTTATTATGTCTTTAATATACCACCCGAATGCGGAGATGTCAACTTAAACTTCCGCTTTTACGGTGATAATTTCGAAGGGCTTAAGGGTGATAACGCCGTCGTCGGGAAGGTCGTACAGATAGTTTTCCGCTATATCGCAGACGTATACCTTCTTGTGAGGGAAATTGAATTTAACGGTGGCTTGTGCCGAGGAATTGTGTCCCTCATAACCGCGGAGAATATATCCCTTGCCGTCCTCGGAGGGGCAGAAGGTTTCGAAATAAACGCCATCGCCCTTTGCCTGAACGGGTATAACCGCAACAGGCTTTGAAGCACTGCCGAAGATGACCGGCGGCTCGTTAAGGGTATATGCACCTTCGATAACTCCGGCATCTCTGAAATCTCCCTTAAAGGGCAGGAGAGAATAAGTAAAGGAATGGGTATCAAGGTCGATAAACTCGTTGGCATAGCCCGAGCATTTTATAAGGGACAGACGGATGGTGCTTTCCTCTGCGGAATATCCGTATTTACAATCGTTCATAAGAGCAATGCCCTTGCCGTGGTCTGCCACCAAGCCGTATTTCTGGGCGCACACCTCAAACCGAGCCTGATCCCAAGAAGTGTTCTTATGAGTGGGACGGGAAACGTGGCCGAACTGGATATCGTAAACGGCGGTATCCGTGTTTACGTTTCCGTCGAAAGCGGTCTTAAGCAAAAGGTTTTTCTCGTTCCAGACAACCTCGGTCTTAAAGTCAACTCTGTCGTCATAATCCGAAAGAGATATAAACTGGGTTATTACCGAATTCATAAATCTGCGGACTATTCGTATGCCCTTGCGATGTCCCTCCGTATGCTCCGACACCTCGGAAACGTCATTGATATACCACTTCTTTTCCTCGTGGTAATCCTCTACGTTCCAGCTATCGTAGTTTAAGGGGATATCCTCGCAGGCATAGATATAGTTACCCTTGCCGTTTATATACTCGGTTCCGTCTGCGCCGAGAACCGAAACGATATTATAATCATCGTCAAATGAAACGGTGAATTTATCCGATATTATCTGCTTTTCCTTAACAGTTATATTGCAGTGCGCCTTTTGTGCCTTTACGGACACAAAGCTCTTTGCGGGAACGGAATTGAATTCGTATCCGTCAACTGCGCCGGAAAACTCAAAGGGCAAGGGGTTGGCAACCGAGATATATTCGCCTTCCTCTGCGCCGCAAAGGTCCTTTACGGCAGACGCCAGCATATTTTCACCCGTTTCAAACAATTCCGCATACTGCTTGCGGCTGTCATGATAAACCTCGGGTATGGAGGAGCCGGGAATAATATCGTGGAACTGGTTGAGAAGAATTATCTTCCACAGTCTGTCCCATTCATCCTTGGGGAAGGGGGTGCCGTTTTCAAGGCTGTTTGCGGAAAGCGCCGTTTCCAGCAGACGCATTAAATTTTCGCCCTTACGGTTGTATTTTTTGTTCAACGCCGCTGAGGTATAGGTGCCGCGATGGTATTCAAGGTACAGTTCCCCTCTCCAGTACGGCAGTTTTCCCTCGGTATCCTTTTTAAGCTCTTCAAGATACTTGCTTGCGTGGGTGTATTCCACCTTGGGACATCCGGGCAGACCGTCATACAGGCGCTTGCCCTTTTCAACCATCTTTTCGGTGGTGGCTCCGCCGCCGTCTCCCCAGCCTACGGTTACAAGCACCTTATCGGTAAGGGATTTTTGGGAATATCTGTCGTATGCACCTGCGACGCAGGCAGGGTCGGTAGTGGCAACGTAGGTGGTATAGCGAGTGCTGTCAACACCGCGGACCTTGTCCTGGGCGGTAAGGAAATACGTGAATATTCCCGTACCGTCAATGCCCTTCCACACAAAGGTATCGTAGGGCATACGGTTGGTATCGTTCCAGCTTATCTTTGAGGTAAGGAAGGTATCTATTCCGCTTTTTACACATATCTGGGGAAGTGCGGCGGAATAACCGAACACATCGGGCAGCCAGAGAATATGGTTGTCCACGCCGAATTCGTCCTTGAAAAACCGCTTTCCGTGGATTATCTGGCGCACCAGAGATTCACCGGAGGTGAGGTTGCAGTCGGCTTCCACCCACATGCTTCCCTCAGGCTGGATTCTGCCCTCTAAAACCTTTTGCTTTACACGCTCATAAAGCAACGGATCGTTTTTCTTTATATAATCAAAAAGCTGGGGCTGGCTGGACATAAAGATAAATTCGGGATATCTGTCCATAAGTGCCAGAATGGTGGAAAAGGAGTGCTGTGCCTTTTCCTCCGTCTGCGCCAGTGTCCAGAGCCACGCGATATCTATGTGAGTGTGACCGATGCAAACTGCCGTTGTTCCGTCGCCGCCCGAATATTTTTCATAAAGGTTTTTCTTTAAGTATTCACGGGCTACCTTGGCAGAAGCATAAAACTCATCAGAGCAAGAGAGGCGCAGGTCAAGGAGATTAAGTGCGCCGATAAGTGCGGACATAATGATCTCGTATTCCCTGCTGTCGGGCTTTGTTATCTTGCAAATTTCAAAGGGAACCAGAAGATCGTAATAAAGTCCCTTTGCGTCCTCATCGTAAACCTCAACGGTAACGTCAAGGGGAAGATTACATACAAGAGAGCCTGTATATGCGTAAAGAACGTAATTATAGCTTTCTTTATAGGGTATCTCTACCGTGCGGTGGTTGGTATCCAATCCCTGCAAAGCGCGCCCGTTCTCGTATATGATAAACTGGGGGTTATATACGTTCCAGCCGTCCTTGTCCGTTTCCACGCGGAGACGGAGGGAGGAACCCTTTTCAGTCTCGGGAACGGAAAAGTGAAGGTTGAAAAGACAGTGGTCATCGATCTTTTCGCCCCAGCGCATACCCTTCTCAAAGGGTGAAAATTCCGTGGGCAGAGGCGAAACCGCCTTATATCCGCAGGGGGCAAAGGTGATATCCGTGCAAGGGTAGGTTCTTTTTACTATCTGACCTTTAACGGTATCCAAAAACCGTGTAACACGTTTTTCTCTGTCGCTCATAAAAGCACCTCTTTATTGGGGTTTTATTTTGGAAACAAGCTCTTCGGGATAATCGGGCACAGCGCCAAGCTGAGTTACCACGAAGGAGCCCAGTATGCAGGCACGGTTGAGGCAGGTCTGTACCTTCTCGCCTGCAAGATAGTTTACGAGGAATGCAGCGGAGAAGGAATCTCCCGCACCGACGGCGGAAACTACCTCTGCCTCGGGACATCTGGCAAAAGCTCTGCCCTTACGGGTAAAGCAGCAGGCGCCGTCTGCATCCATAGTAATGATAACGGTATGTATATTTCCGTAAACGGAAAGAATGTATTCTGCTGTAGCGATAAGAGAATCCTTGCCGAAAACCTCCATTTCCTCTCTGCTTAATTTAAGAATAGTGGCGGTCTTCAGACATTCCTCAAGTATCTCGGAGGTGCAGTAGTCCTGGCGGATATTAATATCGCAAAACTTTTCCTTTGCCTTTACGGTGCGCGCAAGCTTTATAAGGCTTTCTCTGCTTTTTTCTTCTCTTAAAGCAAGAGTGCCGAAATACAGTGCGTCGTATTCCTCTTTAATTTTCTTGGGGCAGGGAATATTATCGTAAGCCACGTCGGGCGCGAGATAATATGAGGGGTTGCCCTCCCCGTCAAGAGTGACCTCGCAGTATCCGGTAGGTATCTTTTTTATGGTTTCAATATAGTCTGTGCCGATGCCGAGAGATTTAACTATATCTATAGCTTCTTTTCCCTCTTTATCCTTGCCCACGGCGGAAACCATATCCGATTCCGCACCGAGACGGGCGCAATGGGCGGCAAAGTTAAGGGGCGCACCGCCGATGACACGTTTACCATCGAAAATATCAAAAAGTATCTCACCGAAAGAAAGTATTTTCATCTTACTCTGCCTCCGGATATTCGTTGCAAAGGAGATACAGAGGCTCGCAGTCCTCTTCTATATTGGTAAATCTTGCCTGGGGCTCGTAAAAACGGTTGTCCGTGTTATCGTCGTTGACCATACTTACTTCGCCCAGCAGACATTTTCCGCTTCCCTTTTCTGCCCAAAAGGCGTGATACTGACCGGGCAGAAGAGTAATACTCTCACCGGGATAAAGTCTTATAACTCCGCCTGCAGGCACGGTCATCTTGCGTCCGTCACAGGTAACGGTTACGGGCTTATCACCAAGAGTATCGTTTTCACCTCTGGAATACAATTCAACACACAGCACACCGCCGCCTCGGTTTATAATATCCTCCATCTTGTTCCAATGGAAGTGCATGGGGCTGTACTGGTCCTCATCGGTTATAAGCAGCTTTTCCGCATAAGGCTTGGGGTCCCCTGTTTTGAGGTTGCCGTTGCGGATGGTGAACAGAAAAAGGCCTACCTTGTTAAAATCGCCTCTGCCGTAATCGGTAACGTCCCAACCCAGCATATTCTCACGAATTTCGTCATACTCATGACCCTTTTTCTTCCACTCCTCGGGAGTGAAATATGCAAAGGGCGGCAGATTAAACTTCATTTCCTCCAAAAATTCAATATTTTCTTTAATAAGGGCGTTTATCTCGGAACGTTTCATTACGGTATATACCTCCGCAGTTTATTTTTATACTCAAATTATGCCATATATTAACAGTTTTTTCAAGTATTACGGTTGACTTTGTTAAAATATTAGTGTACAATTTTCATACAGCCCACACACAAAGGAAGAACACTATATGTTTTACGGCAAAAACAAAGCACTTACTTTCAGCTATGATGACGGTGTGCGTCAGGACGCACGTCTTGCAGAGATATTCAACCGCTACGGAATGAAGTGTACCTTTAACCTTAATTCCGGTCTGCTTGACCCCAAAAACCGTTGGGACTACAAAGGGGCGGATTGTATACATATGACTGCAGAGGAAATTAAAAAATCTCTTGCCGGACACGAGATAGCCGTTCACGGTGTTGAGCATTTGGATATTACCAAGCTTACCTCTTCCGAAAAGACAGCGGAATTGCTTGATGACAAGGCAAACCTTGAAAGGATATTCGGCTGTAACGTAAAGGGTATGGCATATGCATTCGGCACCTTTGACGAGGAGACCAAGAAGATTGCAAAAAGCGGCGGGCTTAACTTTGCACGCACCGTGCGCCCCACCTTTAGTTTTGATTTGCAAACAGACCTTTTGGAGTTTGATCCCACCTGCCACCACAACGAAAAAGCGCTTTTTGAATTGGGTGAAAAATTCCTTGCCCTCCCTGACGATAAGCCTGCGCTCTTTTACGTGTGGGGCCACTCTTATGAGTTTGACGGGGATAATAACTGGGATGTTATCGAAGATTTCTGCCGCATGATGCAGGGCAGAGACGATATTTTCTACGGCACCAACAGCCAGGTTCTGTTGGGATAAATGCCGCAGAGCCTTCGGCACAAGGCATAAAAAAATAAACAAGGAGTTGATTTTTTGAAGGTTGTTGAATGCAAAGGCTTGAGAAAGCAATACGGGCAAAAGGTTGCTATTGAAAACCTTGATATTGTTTTGGAAAGCGGAAAAATTATAGGACTTCTTGGCCCTAACGGGTGCGGAAAGTCTACCTTTATGAAGCTGATTACGGGGCTTCTTGTGCCTACGGGCGGCGAGATAACCGTGTGCGGATACCCCCGAAGCGAGGAAACCAACAGCTTTATATCCTATCTGCCCGAGCGAACCTATATCGGCGGCAGAAAGAAAATAAGCGCAATGATTGATTATTTTGAGGAGTTTTATCCGGATTTTGATAAAACCAAAGCGTATGAAATGCTGGATTCTCTGCATCTGGACCCGTCCTCCCATATATCCTCCCTTTCCAAGGGAAACCGCGAGAAGGTACAGCTTATATTGGTAATGTCCCGCAACGCTCATATTTATCTGTTGGATGAGCCTATTGCAGGTGTTGACCCTGCGGCAAGAGAGTTTATATTAAATACTATCGTAAGCGCGCGGAATCCCGGATCGTCGGTGCTTATATCCACCCACATTATTCAGGATATTGAGCCTGTTCTGGACGAATATATCTTTGTAAACTACGGCGGACAAATTATAGGCAGAGGCACCGCAAAGGAGCTTATGGATACCGAGGGCATGACTGTTGATGCCAAGTTCAGGGAGGTGTTCCGTTATGCGTAAAATGCTAAAGCACGACCTGAAATCTGTCTGGACGGTATGGCGCATAATGGCGCCGGTAGTATTTGCAACGGCAGTAATATGCGGATTGGCAATACGATTTTCCAATATGCTGGGCTTTGAATCAATAAGCGTGCTGCAGTTCGGCTTGTTGAATTTCATTCCCCTTTTTGGGCCTTTTGCAAGTCTTGTATATATGTTCGAAAACCCCTTTTTCTGGGTGTGCTCCCAGCTTATGAACACTCTTCCGATAGTGTTCTGCATAATAACGCTGGTGCTTATACTTGTAAGATATTACAAAAACTTTTTTACGGACGAAGGATACCTCACCTTTACTCTGCCCGTATCCCGAGCAAAGCTTGTTAATTCAAAAATAATCATGGCGTTTTTCTGGGCGGTGATGACGATTTTGGTATGTCTGCTGTCCTACACCGTATTCATGCTGTGTGCCGACGCTCCCGAAATAGCCGATTTTTTGAAAATGATCTTCAATGACTCCGGCTCCCCCAGCAGTCCAAGCACAGAGCCCGATTGGGTTGAATTTTTTGCGGCGCTGGGTTATGTTTTCGGATATCCCACGTTGGGATTCTTTACGGCTGTGGCTAATTTTATGATGATGCTTACGTCAATAACGGTAGGCTCAACGCTGGTAAAGCGGGCAAAGCCGGTTTTGGCTATCGGCGTTTATATCGTAGCCACCTACGTAACGGGAATTATAAGCAGTATATTTACCTTCTTTTCCATATACGTCTGGGTAGAGGAAGCGTGGAAGCTAAGCGAAAGCGCTGCAGCAATTACGGGAAATATATTCCTTTGGGTAGACGTGCTGTTTTTCGCGGCACTTGCTGTGGGAGCTTATTTCCTTAACCTGAAGCTGATACAAAATAAACTGAACTTACCATAAAAAACACACCGCAGTTAAACCTGCGGTGTTTTTTTGTGCTTTTTACGTATGGTTAACGCCGTTATTTCCAATATCCTCTTGTGAATTCCTGAGGTTTTTCCGACGGTATCGTTTTTTCGTCCGTAATATTAAACAGACGGTTATGGGGAATATCCTTATCCGCAAGATAAGTGGAAACCGAATTGAAAATTATATTTCTGTGGTTGTATTCCCCCCACACGGGGAAGGCTGCGCCCACACGGTCCTTAAGAACGGACTTGCATCCCTTAACACAGCCGGAAATGTTTTTGATAATGCAGTTTTCGGTATGCATAAGCACCTGCCTGCCATAAACGGGATATTCACCGATATCCGTCTGAACAGACCTTGGCATTACCTCGGGAGAAACGCATATACCCGAAAGACCCATTTCCTCATAAACACGGGCGGAACGTGTGTTGGATACGTTAAGGGTGTGATCTCCGTAAACGGCAAATCCGCCGCAAAGAGATATATGGCCGATATTGGACACCGTAACACGCTTTATGCCCATTTCACGCGCTTTGTTGAGAAGCGTGCGGATATCCCCTTCCTCTGCGGAGGTAATAACACGGGGAAGCACCACCGAAATAATATCCGCTTTTTCCTTGGGGAAACGTTTAGCTTCTATCTGCCAGACAGGTATATCTATTCTGGCGGCATTGCTCGGGATATTAAACCCGTTTTCAATATCGTAAATACGGTATATATCCCCCTTTACGGGAAGGAACAAAAGGGGCTCTTTTTTAATTTCAAATGGCTTTTGGCTGTCTACAGGAGAATTTGCTTTTAATATCTCCTCTTTAAGTCCCGACAAGACGTCTCTGCGCAAGGCGTTTACTGCAGACGCAGGCATAAATATGCCCTCCTCTGCCTCTGCGGTTATATTGCCTGCCTTGAATCCACTACCGCCGGTTTTGGCAAGACGGGCTTCCAGCTCGCCTTCCTCCGTTCCCTTGCCGGTTGCAGGCAAGGAAGCACCGTAAGCGGTAAAGGCGTTTTCTTCGCACACGGCGGTAACGTAGGTTTCATCTTTGCCGAAATATCCCCATATATCAACGGTTTTTTCGGGCAAAGTCGGTATTTGCACAGAGGTTTCTCTGGTTTTTTCTTTATCCGACTCCTTGCGGATGCCGAACATATTTTTACCCCTTGCGCCAACGTAATATCCGTCTGAAAATCCGCTTCGGGAAAAGACGGCGGACAGTGCGCTTATCTCCTTTTCGTCAGGCGCTCTGCCCTCGTCAAGCAACGTGCGGTAGATCTTTGTAACCGAATAAACGTATTCGGGAGATTTCATTCTGCCCTCTATTTTAAGGGAAGCCACACCGTCCGAAACCAAGGAAGGAATATGAGACGCCAGACACATATCCTTTAAGGAAAGGTGATAGCCGCCCTCGTAAGGCAATCTGCAGGGCTGGGCGCAGGCGCCGCGGTTTCCGCTTCGTTTGCCGATAAAGGAGGACATAAGACAGCCTCCCGATTGGCAGACACAGTATGCGCCATGGATAAACGCCTCTATCTCAATACCCGTTGCCACGCATTTTTGTATTTCCTCTCTACTTGCTTCACGGGCGATGACCACACGCTCAAGCCCCATTTCTGCGGCTTTGACAACGCCTGCGGCAGAATGTATACACATCTGCGTAGACCCGTGGAGAGAAAGGTGAGGAAAATTAACCTTTATTTCCTTGGCAAGACCCGGGTCCTGAATGATAATACCGTCGCACACCTTGTTTTCATACAGAAAACGGGCAAAGGAAAGTGCGGAATCAAGCTCTCTGTCGGTAACGAGAGTATTAAGGGTGATATACATTTTTTTGCCCAGAAAATGCACCTTTTCTGAGGCGGACAGCAATTCGTCGTTATCAAAATTGCCTGCATAGGCGCGGGCGCCGAAGCTTTTGCCCGCAAGATAGACTGCGTCTGCCCCTGCGGCAAGGGCCGCTTCAAGAGATGGCATACCTCCTGCAGGAGAGAGAAGCTCTGTCAAAAAAATCACCCTTTCTTAAAAAATTTTAACGGCTGTATATTTTCTCAAGCTTTAGCAGTAACAGCACGAAGGGAGTTACCAAAAAGCCTGAGGCAAAATTGCCGACGCAATGATAAATATCAAATAAAAATCCCGTGGCTATCCATCCCAGAGTTGCCTGAAGATCAAGCCCGTAAAGAAGCGCCTGACCCGGTGCATACAGCGCACCGAAGGCAAGACCGAACAATCCGCAAACAAGAGGGCATATAAAATATCCCCACTTGCTTGTAATTATTTTTTGGGGGACAAGCATTGTTATCCCCCAAAGGATAGTCCATATGTACAGATACGGCACCCACCACACCCCGAAGCCATCGAAGAGGCCGCAAAGAAACACGAAAATATATATGGGTATGAGCGCCTGCCCGCGGTATACCGCGGTAAACGCCATTATGAAAAACCCGATAAGATGTATGTTTGGAAGTGCCTGAAGCGCCCATTTTGATGCGTACATCAATGCGCCCAGCATTGCAAACAACACAAGATGAAACAGCGTCTTAAACAGCGAACGGCTATTTCTCTGCTTTGAATTCATATTCGGCTCCGTTTGTAACAGTTACACCGTCTGCACCGGTAAGGGCATATTCGCCGCCGACGTACAGCGCCCAGTACATTCCGTGGGTATCATAATCCAGAGTCATGCCGTTCACCTGCTTTACGTACAAGCCAAAATCTCCCATCTCGCCGTCAAGCAATTCAAGCTGGGTAAGCGAATCGCCAAGGGTGGTTTTATCCGTAGAAACGGTTAAAACAACGGTTTTTTCCTCTGCGGTTATTTTAAGTGTAAAGGTGGTGCCGCCCTCGCCTACCGAAGAGTTTTCGGTATAGGTTGCGTCCTTCCACAGACCTGTAGGCTGTTCCTTGCAGGAAGCAAAGGCAAAGATGACCAAAACCAAAACGAGGGAAATTGATAAAAGCTTTTTCATGTTTTTTCTCCTTAAAAATAAAAAATAGTATTATCCGGAGAAAAATCGTCCTGCCCGCTTCACGCTTTCTTCGGGGAAAAGCGTTTGCCCAAGCGGGTGACGCATTTTACAGAAAGAGAAGTATTCCGGCTTTCACGGCAATGGCTGTTGCGAGGGAATCAAACCCTACTTTCCTTCACGGCGGGTGCGGTTTTTCTACACGCCGACACACGCCACAAAACGTTTTCTGCTTTTTCTTTGGATGTGTTTATTATATATCCGCAAGCAAAATAAGTCAAGAAATACTCACATAGGAACAAAAACATCTTTTGGCTCTATGCCGAAGCGGCGGCAAAGTCTAATAATCGCATCTGCCTTCAGCCGCAAGGAAATATCGCCCGCTTCAAGTTTTGTAAGCACATAAACGCTTATCCCCAACACCTCCGCCATATCTTTTTCTGACAGCCCGTGTGCGATGCGTATTCTTTTAATATTCTCACACATAACAAAAAGCTCATTTTTATTTTGCATTTTCGTATCACCTCCGTGTATATGATAACATAGTGTTAGTATATTTTCAAGAGAAAAGTTAGTATAATGTTATTAAAATGATAGTGAGGTGTTATCATGGCGACAAGTAAAATACAAACCGGAATAAGATTTGAGCCTGAATTGCTGTATAAAATTACAGTTGTGGCAAAGTACAACAAGCGTTCTCTTAATGCACAGCTTGAGTTTCTTGCTTCGGAATGCGTAAAGGAGTTTGAAAAAGAAAACGGCGAAATTCCCGTAAGCAGTGAAGTTCTGTACAAAAAATAAAAAAACAAAACGGATTGCTTTTACCTTTGTAAAAGCAATCCTTGATTTTTTCTTCAATATATAGTATAATGTGTTGATTAACGTAAAAATGGTGAACCAATGACATTTACTGAGGCAAAACGAAAACTTTTTAAGCGGTTGTACCGCAATCTTAACGATAAACAGAGAGAAGCCGTGTTTACCGTAAAGGGTCCCCTTCTGGTGCTTGCAGGCGCAGGAAGCGGAAAGACCACCGTGTTGGTAAACCGAATTGCACATATAGTTAACTACGGAAATGCTTATATTGCAGAAGCAGAAAAGCCGGAGGAAGCGGACCTGAGCTATATGCAATATCTTTACGATTACGGTGAGGATATGCAGATAAAGGATTATCTCCGCAAGCTGGCGGTATCCCCTGCGTTCCCCTCTCAGGTGCTGTGTGTTACCTTTACCAACAAGGCGGCGGAGGAATTCCGCACCCGTCTTAAAGCGTCTTTGGGTGACGGGGCAAGTGAGATATGGGCAGGCACGTTCCACTCTATATGCGTGCGTATACTTCGAAAGCATATTCATCTTTTGGATTTTGACAACAGCTTTACCATATATGACAGTGACGACAGCAAGAAGACTATTGCCGCCTGTATTAAAAAGCTGAATTTAAGCGAGGATATTTTATCCCCTGCCGTTGTACAAAACGAGATAAGCCGTATAAAGGAAAAAGGATACACGGCGGAGGAATACGCCGCCACCGCATCCGATTTCAGGGAAAAGCATATTTCATCGGTCTACACAGAGTACGCGCGTACAATGAAAAACGCATCGGCTTTGGACTTTGACGATATTATTCTTTTTACAAATATTCTCTTTGATACTCATCCCGAGGTGCTTGAGAGATACAGAAAAAAGTTTGAATATATACTTGTAGACGAATATCAGGACACGAACCCTTCCCAAAGCCAGCTTATACATTATCTGGCAGGAGACAAGCGGAACGTCTGCGTGGTGGGAGACGACGACCAGTCCATATACTCCTTCCGCGGTGCTACGGTTGAGAATATTCTTAATTTTGATAAACAGTTTCCCCAAACCAAAACGGTACGGCTTGAGCAAAACTACCGTTCCACCCAAAATATACTTACCGCCGCAAACGAGGTTATATCCAACAACAGCGGAAGAAAGGGAAAGACCCTTTGGACCGATGCGGGCGACGGTGAGAAGATAACCTTAAAAAGACTTCCCACACAGACGGAGGAAGCACAGTACATTGTAAATTATATCGACGATAAGGTAAGGACCCGTATTAACGGATACGGTGATTTTGCGGTGCTTTACCGTGTTAACGCTCAGGCGAACGCTATTGAAAGCGCCTTGTCACACGCACACATACCTTATTGCGTTTACGGCGGCATACGCTTTTTTGAGAGAAAGGAAATTAAAGATATTATCGCATATCTTTCGGTTATCCTTAATCCCAGAGACGACGTGCGCGCACACCGTATAATAAACGTACCTGCAAGAGGAATTGGAAAAACCACGGTAGACGGACTTACCGCATTTGCTTCCAGAGAGAATATATCTCTCCTCGAGGCGGCTTGCAGAAGCGACGAGGTGCCCGGTCTTTCAAGGGCGCAGGCAAAGCTTAACCAATTCTGTATGCTTATTGAGGAATTGCGTGAGTTTGCACAGACACACACCTTATCCGAAATTGTGGACAAGGTAATGGAAAAGACCCAGTACAAGCAGTTCCTTGTTTCCGGTGAGGACGGAGAAGACAAGTTACGTAACGCAGAGGAATTTATATCCTCCGCAAGGCTCTTTGAGGAAACCGCGGAAAGCCCCACGCTTCAAGCGTTTTTGGAGGATATTTCTCTTGTTTCCGATACCGACGATTACGACCCCGACCAGCCCAGAGTAACGCTTATGACAGTACACTCCGCAAAGGGACTTGAGTTTAACACCGTGTTCCTGCCCGGATTTGAGGACGGTCTGTTCCCATCCTCAAGGTCGGTGGCGGAGAAAAAGGAATTAGAGGAGGAGCGCAGACTGGCATACGTTGCTATGACCAGAGCCAGAAAGCAGCTTATTATACTTCACACCTCCACCCGTATGATGTACGGACAGACCAACGTAAACCGAATTTCCCGTTTTGCAGAGGAAATTCCCGAGGAATGTATAAAGACGGAGGCGCGTGCAAGCTACAGCGCCCCTTACAAGCAGAAAAAGGATCCTGCGGCATACGCGGCAAGATCTACCTTTACCACCTCTGCTCCCAAAAAGGACACGCCTATGATAAAGCCCGGCGCCCGTGTGCGCCACGCATTTTTCGGTGAGGGTGAGATAATCACCGCCGAGGCGATGGGCGGCGACGTGCTGTATGAGATACAGTTTGATAACGGCACGGTGAAGAAATTACTGGGACAGTATGCGAAGCTAACTGAAGTAAAATGAAATAACGATCTAAAGAACGCAGAGCATTTGGATGCAGAAGGCGTTTTTACGAGCGGGGAGCTGTAGTATTCTACTGCCTCCCGAGTAAAAACGTCTACAAAAACGCAAATAAAATAAATTTGCAGGAAATCCTGCAAGGATTTCTACCAATAAAACCGTACGAAAAGCGGGACGTCGGAGCGGGGTCCCTGCAAATGCGTTCCAGCATTTGTGGGGTGCGTTTCGGAGCGGGGTCCCTGCAAATGCGTTCCAGCATTTGTGGGGTGCGTTTCGAGGACGCCGTCCCCTACGATTATCAAAACATTTTACTTATTGCGTTTTTGGGTCTGCGCCAAATGAATGCGTTATCAAGGAGTATTTATATTATGGCACAAATTTATCCCTTCAAAGCCCTGCGCTACACGAAAAAAGCAGGAAAATTAAAAAATAACATCTGCCCTCCTTACGATATAATCTCCCCTGCGGAGAGGCAGGCGCTTATAGACAAAAGCGTATTCAACCTTGTTACACTTGAAAAGCCCGAGGGCGAGAACAAGTACGTTGAAGCGCGCCACACTCTGGAAAGCTGGATAAAGAACGGCGTTGTGGCTTATGATGATAAGGACAGCATCTATCTTTACCGCGTGTCCTTTGATTACGGCGGAAAGAATTACTTTTTTGACGGAATTATATCCCTTTGCAAGGCGTATAACTTTGACGAAAAGGTAGTGCTCCCTCACGAAAACACCCTCTCCGGCGCCAAGGAGGACAGATTCCGTCTGCTCCTTGCCACCCGTACCTCCTTCTCCTCCGTTTACTCTCTTTACGAGGACAAGGACGGCAAGGTAAAGAATTCGCTTAACGGCGTTACCGAAAACGAGCCCGTTTCCGTAGTTACCGACGAAAGCGGAGTTACCCACACCTTGTGGAAAATTTCCGACGAAGCGCAGGTAAACGAGATAGTTAACGCATTTGCGGACAAAAAGCTTTATATTGCTGACGGACACCACCGTTATGAAACCGCCCTCCGCTACCGTGATTTTACGGGTTATCCCGAAGCAGGTATGCTGCTTATGACAATGGTGGATATGGATTCCGAGGGATTGCTGGTGCTTCCCACCCACAGAATTCTTAAAAAGCAGGCGGACGTTGAAGCCGCACTTGAGAGAATGGAAGAGGATTTTGAGATAACTGCCGTGGCAGACAAGGCGGAAATGGAAAAGATGCTGGAAGAAAACAATTCCATTCCCGTTTTCGGCATATACTCCGGCGGTGTTTACCGTGTTGCCGCACTTAAATGGGCGGTGGATTGGCAAAGCCCCGTTAAGAGTCTGGACGTTTCCGTGCTTCACGACGTAATTCTGGAAAAGCAGTTTGGGGTGACCAGGGAGGATCTTGCCTCCCACACCTGCCTTGAATACACCCGCGATATCGAAGAAGGCGTAAAGGCTGTCGATATGGGTGAGGCGTCTGCGTGCTTTGTACTTAACGCCACCAAGGTTTCCCAGATACGTGACGTTGCCGACGCAGGCGAGAAAATGCCCCAGAAGAGCACTTATTTTTACCCCAAGCTCATCTCGGGACTGATTATGAGAAGATTATTCTGAAAAGACGAGGATAAAATAAAATGAAAAAAGAACTTGCTACCAAATACGATCCCTCATCCTTTGAGGACAGATTGTATGCTATGTGGAACGAAAACGGGTATTTCACCCCTCTTCGTGACGACACTAAAACTCCCTTTACAATGGTTATACCTCCTCCCAACATAACCGGTCAGCTGCATATGGGCCACGCGCTGGACAACACACTGCAGGATATTCTTGCACGTTATAAGCGTATGTGCGGTTTTTCCACCCTTTGGCTTCCCGGTACCGACCACGCATCTATTGCGACCGAGGCGAAAATCGTTGAGCAGATGCGCAAGGAAGGCGTTTCCAAGGAGGATATCGGCAGAGACGGATTCCTTGAGCGCGCTTGGGATTGGAACACCAAGTACGGCGGAAGAATTATTGAGCAGCTTAAAAAGCTCGGCTCCTCCTGCGACTGGACCAGAACCCGTTTTACTCTTGACGAGGGCTGCTCCGAGGCGGTTAAGGAAGTATTCGTACGCCTTTATGAAAAAGGACTTATCTACCGCGGTGAGCGTATTATAAACTGGTGCCCCCACTGCCTTACCTCTATCTCCGACGCGGAGGTTGAGTACGAGGATCAGGCAGGTCATTTCTGGCATATCCGCTATCCCGTTAAGGACAGCGACGAGTTCGTTGAGCTTGCCACCACCAGACCCGAAACTCTGCTGGGTGATACTGCCGTTGCTGTAAACCCCTCTGACGAAAGATATCAGCATCTTATCGGCAAAACTCTTATCCTTCCTCTTGTTGGCAGAGAGATTCCCGTTGTTGCGGATGATTACGTTGAGAAGGATTTCGGTACCGGTGTTGTTAAGATCACTCCTGCTCACGACCCCAACGACTTTGAGGTTGGCGCACGCCACAATCTGCCCCTTATAAACGTAATGACCGACGACGCTCATATCACCGAGGACTACCCCGCTTATGCAGGCATGGACAGATATGAGGCGAGAAAAGCTATTGTTAAAGACCTTGAGGAAGGCGGATTCCTTGTTTCTGTTGAGGACCACGCTCACAACGTAGGCACCTGCTACCGTTGCGGAACCACTATCGAGCCCAGAGCAAGTAAGCAGTGGTTTGTTGCTATGAAGACTCTTGCACAGCCTGCTATCAAGGCAGTAAGAGAGGGAGATATCCGCTTTATTCCCGAAAGATTTGATAAAAACTATTTCCATTGGATGGAAAATATACGCGACTGGTGTATTTCCCGTCAGCTTTGGTGGGGACACAGAATTCCCGCGTTCTATTGCGACGATTGCGGTGAGCTTGTAGTTACCAAGGAAAGCAGTGCTGTTTGTCCCAAGTGCGGAAAGCAAATGCGTCAGGACGACGATACGCTGGATACTTGGTTTTCCTCTGCACTTTGGCCCTTCTCTACCTTGGGCTGGCCTAAGGAGACTGAGGACTACAAATACTTCTTCCCCACAAACACGCTGGTTACCGGTTATGATATTATAACCTTCTGGGTATCCCGTATGATATTCTCCTCTCTTGAATATACGGGCAAGGCACCCTTTAACACAGTGCTTATTCACGGTCTGGTAAGAGACGCACAGGGCAGAAAGATGTCCAAATCCTTGGGCAACGGTATTGACCCGCTGGAGATCATCTCCACCTACGGTGCGGACGCTTTGCGCTTTACTCTTGCAACCGGAAACTCTCCCGGAAACGATATGAGATTCTCCTCCGAGCGTGTCGAGGCAAGCCGTAACTTTGCAAACAAGATATGGAACGCCGCAAGATTCACTCTTATGAATCTGACCGACGACACAGACTTTACCTCCCTCGACGTATCTGCGCTCCGTCCCGAGGACAAGTGGGTACTGTCCCTTTACAACAAGGTCGTTAAGGAAACCAGAGAAAACCTTGATAAATTCGAGATCGGTATCGCTGTGGGCAACCTTTACGATTTCCTTTGGGATATTCTGTGCGACTGGTATATCGAGCTTATCAAGCCCAGACTCTTTGATAAGACCGGTGCAACCAACAAGGCGGCACAGCAGACACTTAACTACGTGCTTTCCGGCACCCTTAAATTGCTCCATCCCTTTATGCCCTTTATTACAGAGGAGATATGGCAGGCACTTCCTCACGAGGGAGACAGCATAATGGTATCCGATTACCCTGCTTTTAACCCTGCTTTTGATTTCCCTCAGGACGAAAAATATATGTCCGGCGTTATTGACGCTATAAAGGCTGTTCGTAACCGCCGTGCGGAAATGAACGTACCCCCCTCCAGAAAGGCGCATATTTTTATTAAGACACCCGATAAATCCGCCTTTGAGGGAAGCGAGATATTCTTTGAAAAGCTGGCTTCCGCCGCAGGGGTTTCCTACCTTGAAAATGAAGAGCCCGAAAACGCTGTAAGTATCGTTTCCGGCGACAGCGTCCTTTACCTCCCCGTTAACGAGATGGTTGACACAGAGGCAGAACGCGCACGTCTTAACAAGGAGCTGGAAAACGCAGAAAAGATGATCGCTTCCGCTAACAGCAAGCTTAACAACGCGGACTTCGTTTCCCGCGCGCCCGAAAAGGTCGTTAATATCGAAAAGGATAAGCTGGAGAAGTTTACTTCCCTTAAAGCAAGCATACTTGCAGAATTGGAAAGACTGGTATAAAAAAAGATACCCGAAAAGACCTAAAACACAAAAACCCGTGATAATATCACGGGTTTTGTTTTTGATGTTTACAATTTGTTCATTGACATGACAGGGAATGTATGGTAATATGTCTCTGAAGGAAGCTTTTCCTTTAATCCAACCTATTGTAAGGAGGACGATTTTGTAATGAAGAAAGCCGTAATTATTATAATAGCGCTTTGTGTGTTGCTTTGTTCTTGCAATACTGCAAACGCCAAAACTTTATCAAGCGTAGCATCCTCCGCAACAACATTAACGCAGGAATTGGAAACCGTACGTGATTCCGGCGGAACTGTTACTGCAGATGAATTGTTTGAATTGGACACTGTGGAAGTAGCAGAAAAAGTCGATGTGTTTTGGTGTGCCGCAACCCAAAAAGAGTATTCATCGCCTTGGGCAGGTGCTGAAACGACAAATTCTTTTTCGGGCGAACACGCAACAAACATCATGAACAACTATCAGGAAATGGGGCTGTGTTCTGCTATCAAATACACATTAAACGACGATGGCGTCGAATATGAAGTGATTTGCACGCTTGCCTTTGAGAATGCTGAGCAAAATATTTCGGAACCGTCAGTTGTATTTTATACAAAAAACATCGCCACCGGCGAAGTGTTTTATGACGACAGCATTTTCGAAGACGCAGAGATAACGCCCGTACAACCGGGGACAGAAATCGAACAATCAACATACAAAAACCCGTGATAATATCACGGGTTTTTGTGTTGTTTACAGTTTGTGCATTGACAGGGCAGGGAATGTATGGTAATATGTTAACGTAAACAAAAAATTTTTATTTTTTATAGACGTTTCCCCGTTTTCAGACATTTATATAATATAGGAGTAAAAATGAAAAAAACAATATTTATTGTTTTAATACTTTGCTTTGTTTTAGCTTCGTGCGTCGAACACAGTGACGAACAGAGCAGTGAAATCAGCGCCACTGTTGATAATAACATCTCATCTGTTATCAGTGAGCCTGAAAATCAAAATGATTGGATAGATCCTGAAGCTATCGTTATGATCGAGGATTATAACGAATACTTAGAATTTATAAACGGCGGAGATTTCCCCGAAGATTTTCCACACAGGCGCACTGAAGACAACGTGTTACCCGAAAATTTCGTTGAATTCGGTATGGTGGATTTTTTGGGAGAATTTATTAGTTTTCTTTGCCTTACCAAAGCACAGAATGGGGATTACACTCAATGTTTGTACAGCATCGATACAGGAGATCCCGGATGCTATACTGACCAGCACAAGGAATTAGCACTTTACGTAGAACTGGAAGGTCACTACAGTGAGGAGCCGAACATTCCTGAACTTGATATCCCGAAATCCGGAAATCTCTTTATATTGGATGACGACTCCTCCGGAAAAATACACATTTCAGACGCGTGCTATGTATATAAAAATGGCAGACTCTATGGAATATATTGGTGGTCGAACGATGCGTATTGTAAATTGGTAAACTTTCACAGAGTCGATTATTATGATTCAAAACTTATAAATGATTTGTTTGATGTTTATTCTGCGCCCGGAGCACTTGAGTTTCTGAAGTCTTTGGGCAATTGACTCTGTCGTTTGTATTTTGTGTACACACAAAAACCCGTGATAATATCACGGGTTTTGCTTTTGGTGTTTATTATTCAAGTCCGCCTTGTTTAACGTATTCCGCCAAAAGGTCCCGGGCGAATACGTCTGCGCCGTAACGCTCGACTTCGGTTAAGTTGTTGGGCGCGTAGGTGGATGTGTACGTATCCACAATAATATAATACGTTGCGTTAAGGTCGATATTGTTCTTGACGCTTTCTCCGTAATCTCCGTAGGCTATAAAGTAGCTGTCGTTAGAGGAATTAAAGAATTTATCAAGGAGATCCCTGCCCTTTACGGAGCAAAGGACAAGCTCGTTATCAAAGGGGAAAAGCCCCTGCAAGTCGGAATAAGTAACGTCCCCTGCGCCGAGATAACCGGGAGAACGCACGTTAAGGTAACCGCCGCCCAGAACGATATCGTATTCACTTCCCCATTTTGCAACGCCTGCATCGTAATAAAGCTGTGCCACGGTAGTACGGAGGAAGTTTCGGTTCCGCTCTGCGGAGTTTTTACCCAAAACCTCATCGGCAAAGCCGATATCATCCTCGTATTTTTCCAGCAAGCCCTCAACCACAGGGTCGTCCGGCAGGAATGCGTATTCGGTATAAGAAACCAATTTTGCGTGGGTTATCTTATGGGTGCCGTTGGCGGTATTGAACACCACCTCAACGTAGGAGATGCCGTTTTTGTTATCACCGCCGTTTTGCAGATGGTACACGCCGTGTTCGTCCCTAAGCACGTAATGCTGGTGGGTGTGCGCCTCAAAAACCAGGTCAACATACCCGTCGGAAAGAGAAGTATCGTAATAATCGTCGATAGTGTTTGCGTTTACGTCCTTTACCGAGGAGGAAGAACGGTCGTGCCCGTCGTGCAGGACGTAAACTATAAGGTCTGCGCCCATGGAACGGAGATATTCGGATTCAGCCTTAACAAGCCGTGTAAGAGAATCCCCCGTAACGAAATACACGTCCTCCACACGCTCGGAGGCGATAGAGGAATATACGTCCCCGATAGCGCCGATAATTCCTATCTGAACTCCGCCGCGGTCAACGAGAAGAGAGCTTTGGCAGTATTCAACGGGGAGGTTGGTCTGTCTGTCATAAATATTAATGGCAAGTATGGGGAACTCTGCAATGCCTGCGTTTTCCTCGATAGGCGCTTCACCCCAATCGTATTCGTGGTTGCCCATTGCCATTGCGTCAAAATCCAGTTCGTTCATCCACTCGGTAGTGATAAATCCCTTGGTAAGGTTGGATTCCGAGCTTCCCTGCCACATATCGCCTGCAGAAATAAGCAAAAGATTGGAGTTTTTGCCCCGTGCGTTTTTGATATATGTAGTAAGCTCGTCCACACCCACGTGGCTGTCTCCGTCCGCTATTTTACCGTGAAGATCGTTTATAGAGAAGATATCAAACTCCAGCAATACGGAAAACGAGCATATATCGCACAGCCCGTCAGAATCGGTGTCAGTATGGCTTTCACACCCGTCAGGCGCAGAGGGAAGAGATACGTCGCAGGAAGAAAGCAAAAAGAGTAATGCTAAAAGAAAAGGTATAAGCCGTTTCATATAAAAGCTCCAAAATAAAGGTGATACCGGTATTTTACACCATTAATGCGATAAAATCAATACAAAACCCCGTTCTTTCGGTGTTGCCAAACTTAAAAAGGTGTGTTATAATTAAAAAGATAGAGTGTATCGCTGAAGAAAGGGGAAGCAAAAATGTTTGAAAATATCTTTGCGCTTATAAAAAAGTACGATACGGTAATAATACACCGCCACACAAAGCCGGATGGAGACGCTATCGGAAGCCAGACGGGACTTAAGCATATTCTTAAAGCAAGCTTTCCCGAGAAAAAGATATATTCCGTTGGAGATAACCCCGGATTTTTCGGGTTTATTGAAGGCTCGGAAATTGACGAGGTGGCTGACGATACGTATAAAAACGCGCTGGCAATAATACTTGACTGCGGTGCTGCTTCTCTTATAAGTGACGGAAGGTACACATTGGCAAAAGCCACCGCACGTATTGACCACCATATTTATACCGAGCGTTTTACCGATGAGGAGGTTATTGACACTTCCTTTGAAAGCTGCTGCGGAATGATAACAGCCTTTGCGGTTGAATGCGGACTGGAGATACCGCCCGTTGCCGCCGCAGCGCTGTACACGGGTATAGTCACGGATTCGGGCAGGTTCCGTTATGACGGTACCACGCCTGCAACCCACCGAAATGCGGCTGTCCTTTTGGAAAAGGGTGTTGACACTACGAGAATTTTCCGTAATCTGTATGCGGATAATTTTGAAAGCAAGCGTCTGAAAGCGTCCTTCGTATTAAAAATAAAGTTTACCCAAAACAACGTGGCGTATATTTACACCACAAAAGAGGAGTTTGACGATATCGGTGCAGATATTTTCACTGTTTCCCGAGGAATGGTAAACACCATGGCGGACATTAAGGGCGTGGATATCTGGGTGAATTTTACCGAGACGGATTCCGGCGTGCTGTGCGAGATAAGGTCAAGCATATACAACATAAACCCCGTTGCCACTATGTTTGGCGGCGGCGGACACGCAAAGGCAAGCGGTGCCACCGTAAAGGACAGAGAGACGGCTATGCAAATGCTGGCAGAGCTTGATAAAATATCGGGAGAAAGCAAATGAACAGACAGGTAATGGAGCAGATACTCCAAAAAATAACCGAATATGAGCGCATTTTTATCTTCCGACATATCCGTAACGACGGTGACTGTGTGGGCGCAACCAAGGGACTTAAGGAGATAATTAAAGCCACCTGGCCCGAGAAGCAGATATATATTATTGATAAGGAAACCTCACGACACCTTGAATTTATGGGGCGTGATGACGAGGAGATGCCCGAAGAAGCATACAAGGGTGCTTTGGGAATAGTGCTTGACACGGCAAGTGAAGCGAGAATATCCAACAAAAACTATTTGCTGTGCGATTATCTTATAAAAATCGACCACCACATACCTCTCGAAAATTACGGTGATATTTGCTGGGTTGAGGAGGAGCGTTCCTCTGCCTGCGAGATGGTGGTTAAGTTTTACGATACCTTTAAGGACACACTTAAGCTGACCTGCGAAGCGGCTACTCACCTTTACACCGGAATGGTAACCGATTCGGGCAGATTCAAATACGAGGGTGTTACGGGCGATACCTTGCGCTATGCGGCAACCCTTCTGGATGCAGGGGTGGACACCGAAACTTTGTACGCAAGGCTGTATCTTGAGGCCTTTGAATATCTTAAATTCAAAGCCCATATTTATCAGCGCATGGAAATTACCGAAAACGGCGTGGCGTATATTTATATTGACAAGGCCATGCAGGAGGAGTTTGGGCTTTCTCTGGAGCAGGCAAGCGCGTGTATCGGTAATCTGGATAAAATCCGCGGTGCTATTTGCTGGATAGCCTTTATTGAAAACGGCGACGAGGAGCAATCGGTGCGGGTGCGCTTAAGATCCAGATTTGTGCATATAAACTCGGTTGCGGAAAAATACCGCGGCGGCGGACACGCCTGCGCAAGCGGTGCCACCGTTTACGGTATGGACGAGGTAAAGGCGCTTTTGGCAGATGCGGACGCAACTGTTAAAGAATACAAAGATACCCACGAGGGATGGCTATGAGAATATTAATTACAAACGATGACGGATATAAAGCTTCCCAGCTTGTGCCATTTATTAAATGGTGCGCCCGCCTTGGCGAGGTGACGGTGGTAGTGCCCAAGCAGGAGCAAAGCGGAAAGAGCCACGGTATTGAGATACACAAGCCCTTTGAGGCAAAGCAGATTGAATTGGAGCCCGGCATTAATGCTTGGGTGGTGGATTCCACCCCTGCGGATTGCGTTCGGTTTGCTATTCTGGGACTGCACAAGAAATTTGATATAGTTATTTCAGGTATAAACAACGGATTTAATATCGGAGCGGACACCTTGTATTCCGGCACGGTCTCCGCGGCAAGTGAGGCAAATCTGTTGGGCGTTCAGGCAGCGGCTATATCCACCTGCCCCGAAAACTATGAAAACGCTATAAACAGCCTGCCCGACGTGCTTAATTTCGTGCTGGCAAAGGGACTGTTGGGAAAATGCAAATTATATAACATAAACATTCCCGCGAATCCCAAGGGTATCCTTATTACACGTCAAGGCGGACCCTATTATTCGGATACCTTTAATATGGTCGGTAATGATATGTATCTCGCCTGCGGTTACCCCGTATGGCAAGACAGGCAGGATAATTCCTATGACACCGATGCCACGTTACATGGATATATTTCCATTACACCTATGACGGTGGACAAGACGGACACAAAGGTTTTTGAAGAAATAAAAACATCCTAAAATGCTTTTTCAGTAAAAAAATCCCGTAGAAATCTTCTACGGGATTTTTTGTTTTTTTTAATTAATCAACAAGGGTACAACCGCTTACAAACTCATAAGTACCGTAGTGGTTCTTGAGAGTACCCTTAACGGTAACGGTATCGCCCACCTTGACGCTGTCTGCGCCTGCGCCTTTAAGACGATAGCAGGTGATTTCCTTGGCACCGGAGGAGCCTTCAACAGAGATTACAAAGGTAATGTTCTTGTAGGTTTCGCTGTACGCTTCGGTTATCTTGGTTACCTTGCCGGTGAGAGTTGCGATATAAGGCAGGCTATCGCCTTCTTCAAGAGCAAAAAGCTCGTCAACTATCTTCTTGGGGTCGGAGGGTGCTACGGGAGCGGTGCCGCCGCCGGAAACAACCTTATCAAGAGTACAGCCCTGGTTAAACTCGATGGTGCCGTTGTAGTTGGTGATAGAACCGGTTACGGTAATGGTATCACCGATAGCCAGCTTATCAGCTCCGTTGCCGGCGAGACGGTAGCAAAGGAGCTCCTTCATGCCGTCAGAGCCTTCTACGTTGATGACAACGGATATGTTCTTATAGCCGGAATCGTAAGGAGTCTTTATCTTTACGATCTTGCCGGTGAGAGTGTGAGTGCCGTCAAGAGTCTTGCCGCTTTCCAGCGCAAACGCCGCGTCTACGATAGCCTTGTCGCCGGTTGCGGGGGTATCGGGAGTAGAGGTTTCGGGAGTAGAGGTCTCGGGAACAGAGGTTTCGGGAGCGGAAGTCTCGGGAACGGATGTCTCGGGCTTGCTTTCCTCGGGTTTGCTTTCTTCAGGCTTACTTTCTTCAGGCTTGCTTTCTTCGGGCTTGCTGGTCTCGGGAGCGGAAGTCTCGGGATCAGAGGTTTCGGGAGCAGAAGTCTCGCCGCCCTCGCCCTTAACCACCTTATCAAGAGTGCAGCCCTGGTCAAACTCGATGGTGCCCATATAGTTCTTAATATTACCGGTTACGGTAATGGTATCACCGACAGCGATAGTGTCAGCGCCCTCACCCTTAAGGCGGTAGCAGGTAAGCTCCTTGCCCTCAACGGTGATGATAACGGTTACGTTCTGGTAGCCTGCATCATAAGGAGTCTTAACGGATGCGATAACGCCGGTAAGAGTGCAGGAATAAGGAAGTGCTGCGCCGTCAAGAAGTGCGTAAGCCTCGTCCATTATAACCTTGGGGTCCTCGGGAGCCTCAACCTGCTCGGGAAGAGAGCTGTCAGCCTCGGTCTTAAAGAACTGGAAGGTATAAATTGCGGTGTTGGAAGAGTTAAAGCCGTAGGTGGTAAATCCGGAATAGTATTCAAGGTACTGTGCATTTTCGTTGTAAGCTGCGTTTGCGTTCTTAACGTATACGCCGCCTTCAGCTTCTTCGATTACCCAAAGGCTGTAAGGAGAAGCGGAATCAGCAAGAGAGAGGCTGTTACCTGTCTGGCCTGCGGTAAGATACTTGCCGCCACAGGTGAAGGTGTAGTAGCCGTCACCGTCAACGGAAACAACGAATACAGCCGCGCTGATAGCGGTCATATCAGTACCGGTAACGGTTGCATAAGCGGTGCCCATCTTGTTTCCGGAGGGAGAAGCGGACATTGCAAGTGCTTCGGTGGGGAAATAAATAATAACCTTATCGCCGTCTGCAATAGATTCTGCGTAAACAGCGGTCTGCTCTTCACCCTTGGGCTTTTCAACAGCCTTTACGGTGTATTTGAAGGAAGTGGTCTCGGTGTTGCCCTCGCTGTCGGAAACGGTAGCGGTAAGGGTGAAATCCAACTGCTCTTCGGGTTTTTCGTTAATATCAATCTTCTTTGCGCCGTTGGTGCCGTCTACGATAGCAACGTCGCTTTCGTTACCTGCGGTAACGGTTACAGACCATGCAACGGAATAAGAAACGCCTGCAACGGGAACAGAGGTAACTACCTCAAAATCCTTGTTAAGCACCTGCGCCTCATCCTTGCCTACGTCGCCCTTATACATATTGAATACGTATGCCCTGGCGTTTGCAAGATCGCTTGTAGCGGAGGTCTCGTCACCGCCGCATCCTGCCAATGCGCCTATTACAAGGAAGGCAAGCAGGAATATTGCCAAATACTTTTTCATAACTAAACTCCTTAATATTGAAAGCTTAATGTACTATAACTTCTGCGGGAGTGAACACCTTTATCTGGTATTCGCCGCTGAAATAATCAACAAGTCCGATAACGTCAATGGTTTTGCCCATATAGTCCTGCTCGGTGTAAAGGGTGCCGTCCTCTTTCTTAAAGACGATGGTGCGTACGGTTATCTCTACTCCGTCTTTTTCGCAGGTAAGTGTCATAGCGCCGTCGGATTCGCCGCCGTTCTGAGTGGTATAAATATCGGTAACGGTAAGACCTTCCATCTTAACAGACGTATTCATCGCCAAAGCGGCGTAATCAAAGGTCTGTACCACAGTTTCCTCGCCGTCAACAGAGGTAAACACCTCAACCTCTGCTTTTCCCGTGGTAAATTCCTCGGGATCGGTAAGCAGGTTGGAAGCTTGGTGCCCTGTGCTGATGAGCTGAGTGTTGCCGGGATCGTTAGGCTTGATTGCGCGGTAGGAAAGACCGGAAACCTGCCATGTGCCGCCTGTCTCGTAATAGGTCACCGTTCCCACCACGCGAACTCGGTTGCCTACCTTGAGTATGTTAAGCAGCTCACCGGTAGCATAGCCGTAATAAACAGCCATACCGTAATATCTGCCGGTTTCCTCGTCATACTCCTCCACGTAAGCGGAGTTGTTGTTGATGCGTGTTACCACGCCCTCAAATGCCACTTTGGCATTATCATAAAGCTTGGTGCTTGTGCGAAGACCCTTAAGGTCTATCTCGTAAGCCTCACCGTAATAAAAATCAGGGTCGGGCTTACCGGAAAACACGTTAAGCTTTTGCGCCTTTGCCTGCATAAACGCGTTCATACAAGCATCGCCGTAGCGGGCTTCCTTTGTACCGCAGGCGATGGAAAGACCGTTCTGGATAAGCTCAAGATTAAGATTTCTGTACTCGTCGCTTCCCTTGGGTCTGTACCATACCCATACCAGATATCTGTCACCGGTAGAGTCGGCATTCCATTTATCGTCATCAGACTCGATAACGATACTGTCTGCGCTTAACAGCTTTTCCTTTGTGAAGGTGGATGCTTTTTTGCCCCACTCCTCTATTTTACCTGTGGATTCGGGAGTGTTGACGGAAAGATATCTCGCCTTGAAAACTCCCTCTCCGTCCACGCTTTCGGAAGCGTAGAAATGGGTGGTGTCGCCGTCGATATAGCTTTTAACGGTAACCTCCTGCTTTACGGTAAAGGAATCCATATCAAGCTTTGTGTCCGAAACGAAATCGTAAACGGTCAAGGATTCCTCTGCCTTGGAAACATCTCCCCCTGCCGTAGGACCGCAGCCTGCGGCAGTAAGGAGAACAAAGCACACCGCTAAAAGAAAAGATAATATTTTAACGGATCTTTTCATAGTTTTTTGTGTCTTTTATCAGTTGTATTCGCACTCGTCGATAGCATCGTCAAATGCGGAATTAATAAACGCGTCAACCTCGCTGTCTTCAAGCTTTTCGCTTATGCACTTAACGAGAAGAGCGCCTACCTGCTTACGAGCGGTGGAAGAACCGTCGAATGCGGGAGATACAAAGTAAGTGTCACGTCCGTCAATACCGATCTTAACGCACATTGCAACAAGGTTCTCATAACCGTTTGCGCTGTTAAGCCAAGCTGCGTAATCGGAATTTTCGGTAACAGACTTAAGAACGGGCATATAGCCGGAGGTCATGGAGAATTCAGCCTGGAATTCTACGTTGGTGCAAAGGTACTTAACGAACAGCCAGGATGCCATAATTTCAGCATCGGTAGTGTCGGCGCCCTGAAGGATGCAAACGCTGGGGCCCTGAGAAATAACCTTCTTATTGGTTGCGTCATACTGAGGAATGGGAGCAACGCCTACTTCGAATGCGAAGGAGCCGTCAGCAGTATCGTTGTTGGACATCTGATAGGATGCGCCGCCGGAGGAACCGATACACATATAGCTGCGGGTATCGTCCTGCTCAACGAAAAGGTTGGAGGTATAGCCGCCGTAAAGCTCGGAGGTGGTGATCCAGTCCTTCTGGTACCATTCACGGATCATCTTTACAAACGCCTTGTTTTCGTCGTTGTTAAAGAGGTAATGGTCGCCGGTTGCGCTGGTGTAGCCGGTCTTCATCTGCTCACACATGGTGATGAACCAGTTGTCCTCTGCGTCATAGCCGAGAGGATAACAATCGGGGTCGATAGCCTTGATCTGCTCACAAACCTGTGCCATTTCTTCCCAAGTGGTGGGAACCTTAAGCTCGTGCTCGGCAAAGAAGGTCTTATCGTAATAAAGAACCTCGCAGGATTTGTTGAGAGGCATGGTGTACATAAGTCCGTCACCGAAAGCGGTGCCTTCGTTATAATAGCTTTCGATAAAGTCAGCCTTCTGCTCTGCAGTGAGACCGAGGATAGTCTCGGTACCGTCTGCAAGAGTTACCTTGGATTCGCTGTTGATAAGGTTATCCAGAGTTACAACTGCCTTTGCAAGGTTGTAGGTTGCAACGTGGTCGGGATAACAATAAACGATGTTGGGCTGAGTTCCGCCGGTGATCTCGGTATTGATCTGACCGTTGATATCACCCCAGCCGCCTGCGGAAAGGTGGGTAACGGTAATGTTGGGATAAAGCTTGTTGAACTCTGCAATGTGATAATTGAGAACTTCCTGAAGCTTTGCGCCCATGGTGTGGGTAAAGGAGATGGTGATCTGCTCATCCATATTAAAGCCTGCTTCGGGTACTACGAAGTTAGGCTCTGCGGTGCTGTTTCCGCCGCCGTTGCAGGCGCTGAGAGAAAGCACGCCGAGCAGCATAACGGAAACCAGAATAAAGGACAGAATCTTTTTGCTCATACTGTTTTTCCTTTCGTTTTTGAAAAAGCTTTTATATCTTTTATATTATTTATTTTTTTGTGCGCTGTGGTGTTTCTTGGGGCATCTTTTTTCGGGGCCCCCAAAAATCCGAAGGATTTTAGGGGTGTCTTTTTTTGGGGTCCCCAAAAATCCGAAGGATTTTAGGGGTATTCTTTTATCCCTTTATGCCGCTTCTGCTTACGCCCGACATAATATACTTACGCAGGAACAGGAAGACCAGGAACAGCGGTGCGGAAACGATTGCGACAGCCGCCATCTGAACGGGATAGTTTACCTCACCCGAAACGTCTGCAAAGGCGGTGCGGAGACCGTTGGTGATAAGACGGTGGGCTTCATCGTTGGCAACCAGGTTGGGCCAGATGTAGGTGTTCCACGCGCCCATCATCTTAAGTATGGTTATTGAAATAAGAGTGGGAAGTGCAAGCGGGATCATAACCTTCCACAGATATTTAAGGTCGCTTGTGCCGTCAACCTTGGCGGCAAGATACAGTTCGTTGGGTATCTGCAGGAAGTTTTGCCTTAACAGGTAAATATAGAACACGCTTACAAGGAAGGGAACTATAAGTGCTGTGAAGGTGTGCATCCAGCCCAGACGGTTTACGGTAATATAGTTGGTGATGGTGAAAAGCTCACCGGGGATCATCATTGTCGCCAGCATTGCGCCGAACATCATATCCTTGCCCTTAAACTCAAGACGGGCAAAGGCGAAAGCGCAAAGCACGGTGATTATGAGACTGAGTACCGTGGAAATGACACCTACGTAAAGGGTGTGGAGGAAAAGATCTCCCAAAGCGCCGGTAGTGAACGCTTCCGCATAGTTGGCAAGAACTATCGTCTTGGGCCAGAAGGTGGGCACTGCCTGACGGTATTCCGAAAGGGTCTTGAGAGACGAGATTATCATCCAATAAAAGGGGAACAGAACCACGAGTGCCATTACGGAAAGGAACAGATACGTACCTGCTTTAACGAATACCTTGATGATACGCTGAATAACAGAGACCTGCTTCATATCCTTGGCTTGCATTACGTTATTGTTAGCCATCAGTCCGCCTCCTTTAATAATGCACTCTCTTTTTGCTGACACGCATATTGATCATGGTAACGATCAAAATGATGACAAACAAAATAAGTGCGGCTGCAGAGGCGCGTCCCTCATGACGGTTGGCAAGTGAATCGTACACAAATCCGACCATCGTATTAAGTCTGCCTGCGTCGTTGGCAGGACCCATAGTCTCACCGAAAATACCGATGATACTGGAATATTCCTTAAATCCGCCGATAAAGCCGGTAATTACAACGTACGCTATCATAGGAGAAAGGAGAGGAACGGTAATGCGTGTGAAAATTCTTCTGCGGGAGGTACCGTCCACCTTCGCCGCATCGTAATACTGCTTATTTATGCTCTGGAGTCCGCCCAAAAGAACCAGTATCTTAAAGGGCAGTGCGTTCCAGACTATGTAGACTATCATAACCGTCATATTAGCGACGTATGACGAGCCTGCATTTATCCAGTTAATAGGCTCAAAGCCGAAGAAGGTTATTACGTTGTTTATAATACCCCACGAATCCGCAATATCACCGCTGGCGCGGAGACCGATTATATTGAACATTGCGGCGAAAACCATACCGATTGCTATGGAATTTGTAACGTAGGGCAGGAAGAATATGGTCTGCAGAGTTTTCTGCAAAGGCTTGATGGAGTTAAGGGCAACTGCAATAAGCAGAGCCAGCATGGTGGAGATGGGAACGGTGGCAACACAAAGTATTACCGTGTTCTTAAGGCACTGGAGAAACTTCTTGTATTCGATAACCTTCAAAAAGTTTTCGATACCAAAGGAATACACTGTGCCTGCCATCGCTTCCGAAGCGCGGTATCCGTCAAGAAACGCCATTCTTACGGTGTTGATGATGGGCCAGACAGTAAACACCAAAAGCAACAGTATTGCCGGTGAAAGATACAGCCAGGCTTTCCATTGATGCTTGCTGTCTACCATTACTTCACCTCAAAATAAATTCTTTCTTCGGTCTCTTTGTCGAAGATGAATACCTTATGAGGCTTGAGAGTATATCTTACTTCGGTACTGCCGGGGAGCACCTTGTTGTCTGCATTGATAATGGAACGGATGGTGGGATTTACGGAAGCGGCGTTTTCGGAAACGATGGAAACGTCACGTCCCATAACCTCAACGCTGTTAAGCTTACAGCACATAGGACCGTTTTGATCAAGAACAAATCCCTCGGGACGGACGCCGACGAACACGTCCTTATCCTCAATACCGGGAACGTCAAGAACGCAATCCTCACCGATATACAGCTTTCCGCCCTTAACGCTTCCGTTGAACACGTTAATGGGAGGAGTGCCAAGGAATTTTGCAACGAACAAGTTTACGGGGTTATCATAAACGTCCTGCGGTGCGCCGATCTGCTGAACAACGCCAAGCTTCATAACCACTATCATATCGGAGATGGACATTGCCTCCTCCTGGTCGTGGGTGACGAATATGGTGGTAATTCCTGTCTCTCTCTGGATACGGCGGATCTCCTCTCTGGTCTGGAGGCGGAGACGTGCATCAAGGTTAGAAAGAGGCTCGTCAAGAAGCAAAACTCTGGGCATTTTTACAAGCGCTCTTGCAATTGCAACACGCTGCTGCTGACCGCCGGAAAGCTCACTGGGCTTTCTTTCCATAAGCTCGTCTATCTGAACAAGCTTTGCGGCGTTAAGCGCTCTGTCAAGCATTTCGTTTTTGCTTAATTTATCGGCGCCTTTAAGATTCTGCAAAGGGAAAAGTATGTTTTGCTTTACCGTCATATGAGGATAAAGCGCGTAGTTCTGGAACACCAGACCTACACCGCGGTTTTCGGTGGGAAGAGAGGTAACGTCATCCTCGCCGAAAAAGATCTTGCCGCTAGTGGGCTTCTGCAGTCCGCTGATCATATACAGCGTGGTACTTTTACCACAGCCGGAGGGACCCAGCAGACCGATAAGCTTTCCGTCAGGTATCTCAAAGGTAAAATCGTTTACTGCGACTACCTCTTTGCCCGACTTTTTGTCACGGCTGGGGAAAATTTTTGTTAAGTTTTGCAATACAACCTTCATAAGCCATTCCTTGTTCTATAGTGAATTTTAATTATTTTTCTTTAATAGGTTTGCTTTGCCGCCTGCTCCGCATGAAGCTTTTTGGTATATTCTATTCTCTCTTGCTCATTTTCAAAGATGCGCTGGGAGGTCATATCCACAGCCACGGTGCCTGCAAGAATATCGTGTATAAACGAAACCGTCTTTGAAATGAATATACATACCACCTCGGCTATAAGTATTCCTGCCAGCACCAATGGACCTACCAGCCCGATAGTGTTCCAGAATATCATAAGCAGAATAAACACGGGAACCATTATTTCTATTGTATATTTGCCCAACAAAGCGCGGACGAATACTTGAAGCGTGCTTACCTTAACGCAATCGTTTCTGACAAGGCAGATGCCGAATATCTTTTTGCCCACCGTCTGCCCGTTTTTGAGAATGAGCGGAAGGACAAACTCCACAAGCATTACCCCGAACAGCAGTCCGAAGGCAGTAACCACCACCGAAAGCTGAAGGGTCATATTATACGCATACATAGCCTCCTCGTCGTTGACCAGTGCCTGATATGCGGTATCGTAATTTTTCTTTTCCTCCGAAGAAAGATTATCGTACTTTTCCTGAGGGATATCAAAGGTGATGCCGTATTCCTCCTCATAACGGGCATAAGCATCATCAACCTGTTGGCTGAAGCTATCGTACCCCAGAAGTGCGGAAAGCAGGAAGGCAAAGCCCACGGAAAAAATGGCAACCAGAATAAAATCAAGTACGCCTGCCGCCACGCGCTTCCACAAAAACGCCTTTTGCAATTCCATGCCGTATCATCTCCCTTTATACACAGTATACACATACTTATTCACCTTCAATTATAGCACACACACCACGAAAAATCCATAGTTTTTTCACAAATTCGACAAAAAAGAGCACCCTTTTTGAGGGGTGCTCGGTATTATGTTATTCTATTCCGTTTATTATCTCTTTTGCGGCGGCGGCAACGTCGGTAACCTCAACAACGTAATCGCATATTTCCGCGTTCTTCTGCTCGGACTCAAGAGACAAAAGCCGCTTTATCTTTTCCTCGTTATTCAAGGGCTTGTTAAGCAGATTTTCAAGAAGCGTACGCTTATCACGCTTGATAAACACGGTTATTACCTTTGAAAACTGGGTCTTTAACGCCATGGCACCGCAGATATCCATTACAGTCAGCACGTGCTTTCCCTTGGCGAGTATCTTTTCCACGTCCGAACGGCAGGAGCCGTAGTAATGTCCTGCGTAAACGGTGGATTCAAACATATCCTCGCTTGCGCGGCGCTGGCGGAATTCGTCTACCGAGATATAATGATACCAATCGTCACCGTGTATCTCCACAGACAAGTCGGTAGTATAGCTTATAAGCTTTTCATAATCCTCGGACTGGCGCAATATCTCCTGCGCCACACCGCTTTTATCGCTTCCCGAGGGACCTACCAGCACCACTATCCCGTTTTTATAAGGCGAAACCGTCTTGCGGGAAGGATTGTAACCGTCGGCAATGACCTCAACCAGCTTTAAGAACTCATCATAGGTGTTTACAGCCAGCATACCGGTGGCGTCCTTGTTCCAAGGACGGCGCATAAGTATGGGAAAGGCGGCGTTGGATCTGAACACGTTGTGCATTCCGTCATCAAACAGAATATCCACGTCTATTTTATCCTTGCGGGAGCCCATATAAATATGGTCAGCAGGAATTTCGGGGAACTCCTCCATGACTCGCTGTGCGCGGATGCTCATATACTCGGGATATACCGAGGTGCACACGAACACCTCACACATTTCCGAAAGCTTTTTTACAAACTCCCTTGCACCTTGAATGACAGGCTGAGTGCGGAAAAACTCGGGATCGTTAAAGAATTCGAAAATAACGTCAGCACGGGTACCCAGCTTGCCCCAACGGTCCACCTCGTAAATGCTGAGAGGAGGGTCAAAATTATATTTTTCGTTTGCAAGACGGATAGCGTAAGGCACGCACTCCATAAGCAAGTCGTCTATATCCAAAGCGGCGGAAAGGCGGAATTTTCTGTTCATAAAAGCACTCTTTTCTTTAAGGGATAAAACATCCGCAGAGGGCTCTGCGGATGCTTATAAAGGGTTTATTTCATCTGGCTCTTGTAGAAATCAATAGTCTTATCCATATCGGATTCAGCCTTGTCCTTGATAGAATCATAGGTAGAGGTGAAGGAGCCTGCGGGCTTGGTGATAAGGTTGTGAAGCATGGTATCCATACCGCCCCACTTGTAGATCATTCCGATATCACATCCGCGGGATTCAAAGATTATATCAAGCATTCTTACGGTATCATCATCACGGGTCTTCTGATACTGAAGCGCAACGTCATAGTAAGCAACAGCCAAGGTCTTCTTGGAGAAAGCACCCATAACCTCAAGGGTAATACCGGTCATTTCAAGTGCATCGGAATCAAGACCGATAGGAATACAGAACGCGTTACTGGTCCAGGGGTTAACCATGGAATAGTATCTGTCCTGATTTTCGTCATACATAGGAATGGGAACGAGACCGAAATCATCTTCCATCTCACGGTAAGAATCGGTAGTAGCGGCAGCAGAAAGATTGAATATAGATCTGCCTTCTACGAAAGCGGAGGTAACCAATTCTGCGGGCCACTGTGCAACGCCGAAGTAATCGTTAGCGCAAACGTAATAATCCTTGTTCTGCATAAGCTCAAGAATATTTTCGATAACGCCGGTGGAACGCTCGGTATAAACGGTGATCTCAGGCCAACCGTCAGCGCCGATGGAAGCGGTACGCTCACCGGAGCCGTAGAACATATACCACATATCGTCGTACTGTCCGCCGTAGCCGAACTGATCCTGATAGTCGATCTTGCCGTCGTTGTTAATGTCCTGCTTGATAGCCTTGGACATTTCGATAACCTTGTCGATAGTCCATTCCATATTATCTACCAGATCATAAGGATTATCAAGCTTGTATTCGTCGATAAGGTCCTTGTTGAAGGCGATACAGGGAGTAGCGTCCTTGTTGACAAGACCGATATCACCGATGGTGAAGTAAAGTGCGCCGCCAAGGGTCATTTCCGCATTAAAGGACTGATCCCACCAGGGCTTGGACATATCCAGATAAGGAACCTCGCCGCCGAGAAGGTCAACGAGAATGCCTTCTGCCGCAAGAGTAGCACAGTCGTAAAGACAGGGAACTGCTACGTGGAAGGAGTGAGCGCCGTTGGCAATGTCGGTGCGTATGTATTCGATCATAGAACCGTTGTAACGCTTGCCGTCAAAAATATACTGCTCGGTAATGGTAACGCCGATCTGCTCTGCAACGATGTTCATTCTCTCACGAAGTGCATCGTTAACAACAGCCGCCATCTGATTCTCATCTTCAGCGCCGTATTCGTTATAAACTATTTCGGAAGATGCGGTCTGGTTAACGCCTGCGGTTAGGAAAACGATGGACTCACCTTTATAGTCAACGTCAGGTACGTCTGCCACATATTCGTCCTTGCTGGTTTCGCTTACGTCTGCCTTGGAAACGTCGTTTGCAGGGTCGTTACAAGCAACGAGGCAGGCGGCAAGCATAAGCACAAGCATAATTAAAGCCAGTGTTCTTTTCATTAGTGTTATATCCTCCTGAATTATTATATATATCGGGACAGAATTATTATACTACCATTCCCGCACAAAAGTCAAGAGTCGGTTTGGGACTTTTTGCGCTTTGCAAAGCGCTGCCCTGCTTACACCTGTTTACAATTTGTTAATTGACACCCAAGGAAGCATATGGTAATATATTATTGTAAATAAAAAAATTTATAGACATTTCCCCGTTTTCAGACATTTATATAGTGACGGGGCAAAAATTGCTCTTATCTGTTGAAACGGAGTTAACTTTTATGAAAAACAAAACTATACTTGTTATCCCCTTTGATTATCCTCTGCTCTTGCGCAATTAACACCCTTTTTTGGGTATACCGCAAACGAAAGTCAAAAAACAAAGGAGAAAAGTATAATGAAAAAAACAATTATTTTTATATTGCTTTTTTGTATGATTGTGCTGTCTTCGTGCGGAGCGTCAGATGCAAACGACTATAAAGTCGAATTTTCGCGCGGAACCAAATCCGATATGTTCAAAGAGAAGTATACAACTTACCCTGAAAGCGAAGAAAGCGGAGAAGGTGAAAAGTTTGAACCGTATACAGAGGAATTGAACCCTCCCGTTGAAACAACCTTCAACATTGGCAAATGCGAGTTAACTGCAGATCTAACGTCAATAAAACACTATGCCCAAGGCGAAAAACGGTATTACAAAAGCAAAGACGGCAGTGTGGAATACAGAACAAGAACAGACAACAACAACTTTTCCATAGTCTCGCCGGGCGATGGCGTGTTGTGCCCTTTTCAGGGAAATGAGCTGACAGAGCAGGCGCTCATTGCTCATATTAAAGATTACATATCTGCTTACATAGATTTGGAAATTCTTGATGAATATGAGTATAAGTGTGAGACACACTTTATTGTGTCGTCAGAAAACGGCAGCGGTGGTGAGACAAGGGAAGGATTTGGTCTGCCAAAGGACGATACGGAAAGGGTAACGTCTTATAGGGTTGTGTTTCGAAAATGCAGTAATGAATTTGCAACATCGGATAAGTTACAGATTTTCTGTGAACCGAACGGAGATATTGACATTTTTTATTACTATGATTCCGGTATAAATTGGAGTGGCGCTGATTTTGACAGTGAAAAAATAGACGAAAGCGCAAAGAGGTTTTTGAACAATGCAATGGTTAGAGGCTATTCTCTTGAAGACATAACCATTAGCAACAAAACACTTGTATACAGAAACTCCGAAATACAGGTTCAAGTTACTGCCAACCTTGATGTAAAGTACAAAACAGGTGAAGGCGGCGATGGAAGATATGGTTTTGTTTGCACATTGTTTGTGTCAAACGGAAAAGTATACTCCGACACATCCAACTAACCCGCGTTTGAACTTTTTCTCCCCGAGAGGTTGTCTCGGGGAGATGTTTTTTGCCTACTGTTGGGTAGTTGTTGACTTTTTTACGATATGCCGTTATAATATATAAAAAGACATCCCCCCCACAAACAAAAAGAGAGGATATTTTTATGGAAATTAAACACTCCTGGCAGGAAGGCAGACGGTTAAAGACCGTTTCCCCCATGACAAAAGTCATGCCCTTTATTATGCCCGAGAGGAACGACGCCTGCAACCAGATACGCGACAGCTTTGAAACAAGCGCGGCAGACGATTATATATTCAAAAAGAGAAAAGAAGGCTTAAAGGGATTCGGCATGATGCATCTTATCATTGCCGCATACGTCCGCACCGTTTCCCAGAAGCCGGGTATAAACCGATTTATAAGAGGTCAGCGCGTATACGCCCGTAACAATATTGAGGTGGCGTTGACCATCAAAAAAGAGCTTCGCCTTGACGAGCCGGACACCTGTCTTAAAATGGAGTTTCCCGCAGACGCAACGGCAGAGGACGTGTTCAACATCATAAACAGCGAGATAGAAAAAGCCCGCACGTCGGACACAAGCTTTGACGACACGGCGAAGATACTCACGTATATCCCCCGTCCATTGCTGAGAATGGTTGTAGCCCTGCTTAAGTGGATGGATTACCACCGTATGCTGCCCAGATTTTTATCCAAGCTGTCACCCTTCCACGGGTCGATGATAATAACCTCTATGGGCTCTTTGGGTATTCCGCCCATCTACCACCACATATACAACTTCGGTAACGCACCGTTGTTTATTGCATTCGGCGCAAAGAGAAGCGTTGTGGAATTGGATAAGAGCGGCACTCCCGTCAACAGAAAGTACGTGGATTACTGTGTGGTTACCGACGAGCGTATTTGCGACGGACACTATTTCGCATCCGCACTCAAATATATGCGTGTGCTTATGACAAATCCCGAAATACTTGACCAAAAGCCGGAGCAGGTAATACAAGACATAAAATAAAAAGCAAAGAAAAGCCCGCATTACGCGGGCTTTTGTTGTTTGTTTATATTAATCGAAGTAAGACTCCATGCAGTCCTCAAGGTTGTTCTCAAAGGTGTTCTGCTTGGATTCCCAGAGAGATGCGAAATCGTTGGAGTTGTTGTTTATGCAGATGTTAAGCTGATGTGCGGGCCAATCAAGAGCGAGAGAATAGATATAACCGAAGTTACAAAGAATACCCTCACGGATAGTCTCGATCATTTCGATGGAATCATCGTCCTTGGTGTAGCGGTTCTGGAGGATAACGGTGTACCACTCGGGAACAACGCTGCGGTAGCTCTGCGCACAGAGCGCCTCGGTCATCATACCGATAAACTCAAGGTCGCCGTCTCTGAGTATGGGAATTGCCATAAGAGAATATGCATCCTCACAGGTGGAGTGATACATTTCCTGCTCAGCATCATACTTAGGCATGGGAAGAATGCCATAGTTACACTCATAGCTGTTAAGCACGCTGCCCTTACCTAAGGGTGCGGGAAGGAAGAGTGCGCGGTTCTGTCCGAAGAATTCTACGCTGTCGTCCTTAAGCTCAGCCTTATAGAAATAATCGCTGGCGCAAAGGAGATCGTATATCATATCCAAAGCGTTATATGTTTTTTCCTGGTTAACGGTGAACTGAGGCATACCGCTGGCGTCCTTGGTGGTTACGGGGATATCGAACGCGTCAAGATAAACGTCAACCTGAGTGGTAAGCGCAGAGGTATAACCGTAGGTTCTGGTTTCAAGATTATCATCGCTGACGTGAGCCTGCTTGATAACCTCCATCATCTTGTCAAAGGTCCACTCGCCGTCACGAACAACGTCATAAAGGTTTTCGATGCCTGCGTTTTCAGCCATGGTCTTGTTAAAGAACATACCCTGCATATTTTCCCAGAACATAAGGGAAATATCACCGGAAAGCAGATAAAGCTTATCGTTGATGGTAAGCTCCTCGATAAGGTCCTGAGACCACCATTCTCTCTCAAGATCTACGTAAGGAACGGTATTCCAGTCAACAAACACGCCGTCTGCAACCAGAGTGGGGATAACAGCCGCATAACCTGCGATAATATCGTATTCGATATTACCGGTAGCAATACTGTCACGCACGTAGTTGATAAAGTCCTCATGAACGCCCCAAGCGCCGTCAATATTAAGCGCCTTTATCTCAACGTTGAATCTTTCTTCAACAAGAGCGTCACGCTCATAGATAAGGTCGTTAACGGTGGAAACGCCGGTTTCCTCAACACCGAACTCATACTTGAACTCAGTTCTCTGAAGAATGGTGAAGGTTCTGCCGCCCCAATCCTTTTCGGGCAGAGAATCCTTTACGTTCTCGCGGTCATCAAAATCAACCTCGCCATAGGAAACGTCGCTTGCGTTTCCGCCGGAAGCATTGTTATCACCGCTGACGTCACCGTTACAAGCGACGAGAGAAGCGGAAACCAGCAAAAGCATAAGCAGGATCGCAAAAAATCTTTTCATTTTGTGTCTTCTCCTTGATGTTTTTTATTTACTCTCTAATTATATTATGGTTTGAACAAAAAATCAAGTTTTTTATAAAAATCTATTGATAATCGGTTTTTAATGTGGTACAATCCAAAACAGAAACCAAATATTTTTTCGGAGGAAAAGTATAATGAAAATTGCTATTATCGGCTGTGGTACTATAGCAAACAGCGCACACATCCCTTCTTATATGAAGAATCCCGAAGCGGAGATCAAGTATTTCTGTGACATTTTGCTTCACAAGGCTGAAGCTTGTGTAGAGAAGTACGGATGCGGCACCGCAGTTCTTGATTATCACGATGTTCTCGCTGACCCTGAAGTTGAGGCAGTTTCTATCTGTACTCCTAACAGAGAGCATTCCCGCATTGCTATTGATGCACTTCACGCAGGCAAGCACGTTCTGTGCGAGAAGCCCGCTGCAAGAACCTATGCAGAGGCTCTTGAGATGCAGAAGGCACAGCACGAGACCGGCAAGGTTCTTAACATAGGCGTAGTTAACCGTTTTAACTCCGCAGTAAACAAGGTTCGTGAGCTTATTCAGCGCGGCGACCTGGGCGAAGTATACCACGTATACGTAAGCTTCCGTTCTCACCGTTCCATCCCCGGACTTGGCGGCGCATTCACCACCAAGGCTATCTCCGGCGGCGGCGTACTTATCGACTGGGGCGTACATTATCTTGATATCGTTATGTACTGCACCGGCGACCCCACTCCCAAGACCGTTACCTGCAACGCATACTCCAAGCTGGGTGTTGATATGCCCAACTACGTATACGAAGGCATGTGGGCTGAGGACACCAAGGACGTTAACGGCACTTATGACGTAGACGATCTGGTTTCCGGCTTTGTTCGTACATCCGGTCCCTCTATCTCCTTTAACGGCGCATGGGCTCAGAACATCGGCGTTGGTGAAAGCTATATCGACTTCATCGGCACCAAGGCAGGTATCCGTCTTAACTACGGCGGTGACTTTACCGTTTACACCACCTCCTGCGGCTCTCTCTGCTCCTTCAAGCCCAAGTATAAGGATGAGCCTCACTTCCAGAAGGAAATTGACCGCTTTATCGAGTGTATCCACACCGGTGAGAAGCTTCCTTCCCATATCGATACCGTTGCTGTTACCGCTAAGATGATGCAGGCTATGTATGATTCTTCCGAGAGCGGCAAGGAAATCGTTCTTGACTAAATCATTGGGAACCGTCTAAACAGTATAAAACGGAAAACGCAAATACCGCGTTTCCCACAGCAAATACAAGGTAAAAATCCGTAGAAATTAAATTCTACGGATTTTCTTTTTGTTTTTTGTGTTATTTTATTCTTTTGCCTTTTGTAACGAAAATAACTATCAACGATGCAACGAGGGCGATTGCGGCAACTGCAATTCCCACCCAGATAACCACGGGCGTTTCATCCTCAGCTTCTGAGATGCTTTCGTCTGCGGAAGCTTCGCTCTTATCGGAGGAGGGCTTTTTGCTTTCCTCTTCTTTTTTGTTTTCTTCTTCCTTCTTGCTTTCCTCTGCCTCAACGCTTTCCTCATAGGAGTTTTCGAAATCACTTACGTCATCATCGTCAATGCCGGTATCGGGAATATCGGTATCACCTACGGAGGTACGCGCCACGTTGCGGACTATACGGATAAAGTACTCAAGGTCAGCCTTAATAGCATTTCCTGCCATATCCTTGGTGCGGTTATCAATAATCTCCTGCGCGGAAGCTATAAGGCCCTCGTCCTCTGCGCTGCCGACCTGCTCCTTAAGGTCAAGGATCTGCTTTTTCAGCCCCTCAAAAGCGCTTCTGTTAGAAGCGGAGACCTGAGGGAGAATAACGTCGTCTATTCTGCCGACAGCATAATCCAGCACCGCATTAAGGGCCTGCTCTCTGTCAAAGGTAGGAGTGATGGCGCGGTTTCTGAACGCACCGTGCTCAACGAGATATGTAGCGGTCTCCTTGCCGAGATAGGTGGATGCTTCAAAGAACATAACACCGTCCGAGCCTACCTGATTTGCAATAATGGTATGATTTGCGGAATCATATCCGCTGTATGCCTCGGAGAATACGCCTATACCTGCGGTAAGGAACTTTCCGTTCATTTTCGCAACGTTTTTGTCGGTTGCCTTAACGGAATCCAAGGTGTAGGACATAGGCTTGAGCAGGTCGATCCAGCCCTTTTCCACCCAAGTTGCATAGTCCTGATAAAGTCCGTTTCTTGCGCCGGCAGCATCGGGTCCCACGTCTGCACACAAAAGTACGTCGGGACGAAGCTCGGTAAACATCTGTCTTACCTTGCCGACGAATCCGGTAATAAGATCACAGCGGTACTGTACCCAGTTATCCCAATAAGCAGCAGAGGTATCGAACTTGGGAGTAACACCGTACTTTTCCTTGAATCCGCCGATTGTAAGTGCATCGTAGCCGTAATCGTCTGCTACACCGTCCTGATAACGGATATAGTCAAGCTCAAAACCGTCGATATCATAATTCTCAAGTATGTACTTATAGGTATCCAGCAGGAACTGCTGTACCTCGGGATGTGCGGGGTTAAGGAAGCAGAAATCGTCATCATCGTTGACGCAGGTGTCCTTGCCGCTGTTGTTTATGTTACGCCAGGTGGGGTTTTTGTACCACACGCTCAGCTTGTTGTTGGAACAATTTGTGTGTGAGGAATAGAAAATAGGCATCCAGACGTGAAGCTCCATACCTCTTGCGTGGCATTCCTCCACGTATGCCTCCAGCACGTCAAATCCGTTAAAACGGGGGTTGTGCTCGAAATCACTTCCCTCGGGTGCAGGGAAAATAAGAGTGGAATCAAAGAGAGTTTCAACGTTGATGGTGTTTATACCTGCATCGTAAAGACGCTGAACGTATGCGCTTACCTCTTCTCTGGTCTTCTGTGAGGGTCTGAGCCAAGCACCGCGGTATTCTACGGGGCGGCTTTCACAGCAAGCGGTGAGACCATCAAAGAGAATAGCGTTGATATCTGCGATACAATCTGCCTTTTCACTCTCTGTTTCAAGAGAAGAATACTGATCGCGGAGCTTTTTCATGCTGTCAATACAAGACTGGATATAATCGTAATCGCAATAGGTAAAGCTTTCCTTTGCTTCCTTCAGCATATCTGCAAGCAGGGTTATGCCGCTGTCAATGCTGTAGATATACGCCTCTGCGTCCATCTCAAGAGTAAGGATTGAGGTAGCCTGATCATAGCTTGCCTTAACGCCTACAGCCGCGTGTCTGGTGATCCACTCGGAGCTGGAGCCGTGGCCGGATATTACAAATCCGCCCTTGGGAACCTTTGAGTTGTTTCCGCCTACGGAAACAATACGTCCGTCCTCGCCGACAACAGCCTCGGTGCCCCACTCGTTGGTGCCGGTGGTGGTGCCTGCGCGGTTGAAGATAACAAGGTTTTCCTCGTAACGGGTCTTGTTAAAGCCGTCTATTTTGTGAGTCATGGTATAAAACATACCGCCGTATGCGGTCTCGGTATCGGTTACGAGAACGGACATTCCCCTCTCGTCCAAATAACAGTAAAGACCTACCTTGCAGTTGTTGAGTATCCACGTTTTCATTTCACCGTGGCCGGAGAGAACAAAGCCTCCTTCGGGAATGGTCTCGTTACCGGCGGTGGTGATACGGACTATCTTGTTGTTTTCGTCAACTACCGCCTCTGCGCCCCATTCGTTGGTGTTGGTGGTCTCTCCGAACGCGGTGGTGTATACGATAAGGTGATTTTCACCTCTGCCGTTGTTTATGGCGGTAAGGTTTTGCTCTGCCTTGGTTTCCGCAAAAGCGGGAACACAAGCAAGAGAAGCCAACATAACCACAGAAAGAATTATACAAACGATCTTTTTCATCATACGTTAAAGCGGAACAGAACTATGTCCCCGTCCTCCATAATATATTCTTTGCCTTCGCTTCTTACCAGACCTGCTTCCTTTGCGGCGGTCATAGAGCCTTTTTCCATAAGGTCGTTGTATGCAACCACCTCTGCACGGATAAATCCGCGCTCGATATCGCTGTGTATTTTTCCTGCCGCCTTGGGCGCCTTGGTTCCTGCGGGAATTGTCCACGCTCTTACCTCGGGAGTGCCTGCAGTGAGGAAGGAAATAAGTCCGAGAAGCTTATACGAGGTTTTGATAAGACGGTTAAGTCCGGATTCGGTAAGCCCCATATCCTCAAGGAATACCTGCTGCTCCTCCTCGTCCAGCTCTGCTATCTCCGCCTCGGCAGACGCGCATACGATAAGCATTTCGGAGTTTTCGTTCTCGGTAGCCTTCTTAAGCGCCTCGGTATACTCGTTTCCGTTTACCACGCTGCCCTCGTCAACGTTGGCGGCGTATATTACGGGCTTGAAGGATATAAGGTCCATTGCGGATATATACTCAAGCTGCTTTTCGGTAAATTCAATATTTCTTGCGTTTGTTCCTGCCTGCAGACCTGCGTACAGCACCTCAAGTGCCTCTAACTCGTCTGCGGCGGTCTTATCGCCCTTTAGCTGCTTTCTCACCTTGTCCATACGGCGCTCGGTCATCTCAAGGTCGGCAAGGACAAGCTCGGTGTTTATGGTCTCAACGTCACGAACAGGGTCGGCAGTTTCGTCAACGTGAACGACCTCGCTTCCGCCGAAGCAACGCACAACGTGAACCACCGCGTCAACGTTACGAATGTGGGAAAGGAACTTGTTGCCCAGTCCCTCACCGCTGGCGGCACCGCGTACCAGACCTGCAATATCCACAAATTCAATGGTGGCATAAGTCTTTTTCTCGGGGTTATACATCTCGCAAAGACGGTCTATTCTCTCATCGGGCACGGTTACCACGCCCACGTTGGGCTCGATAGTGCAGAAGGGATAGTTGGCGGACGCCGCTCCCGCCTTTGTAAGTGCGTTAAAAAGTGTGCTCTTGCCTACGTTGGGTAGACCCACAATACCAAGTTTCATATAATAATCTCCGCTGTTTTCATAGTTTTACAGTTTATTATATAATATAAAAAGAAAAAATGCAAGTAAGTAATGCCGGATATAAAAATATTCTCCCCGAGACAACCTCTCGGGGAGAATGGGTTTAATATGGGTTAATTGGTATTTCCCTTGCGGCGTTTTTTGATTACTATTATAATCGCAACAGCTATTGCAATGACAGCGACAACCGCCACCGCAATTCCGATGTACAAAGCAGGGTTGGTGTCCTTATTTATCTCCGGCGGGTTTCCGCAGACAAAAGCAGCAAAGAATGACGGATATGCAGGAGAGCCGAGTAAAACTTCACGGTGCTTGTACCATTCTCTAAAGTATTCATGATATTCTTCTAAAACAACAAGATAATTCTCATATTTAAGCGACACAACGAGCTCGTTCTTCACATAAGTATATGGTTCATCGATAAAAGCGATTTCGCTATCGTCAATTACGGTAATAAACTGTCCTCCGTCAGTTTCAAAGCATACCACGCTTTCTGTTCTTAAGTGATAGGGACCAAATGAAGGTTCGCTTACTATAATTTGTGTGATTTTGCTAACTCTTTGCGAATCGTCTAAATATATATTTCTCCCCAACCCCAAAGCGGCTACCAGCCAAGTCGGATATTCGTGATATTTATATATACACAGAAGCTTGACTTCTTCTTTCTCTTCGCTTATGTTGTGGCGAATTCGAAGCACATCACCCGTTTTTTCGCAAAACAAAAGGTAGTTGCGTGTTTCGCCGAGAGAATCCGTTTTTACGTTCCACATAAGTGATTCCCACTTTTCGAATTCCAACGGAACAAACGAAAACCCATCATAACACTCAATAGCCGGCATATTCATAATGTCATAATCAGCCAACGCTTCGTCTATTACCGTTTTATCGGAAAGGTCAATATGTACGTTCCACGCCATCCGATACAACGGCTTCATAGTGTGTGCTTTCTCTGCAAAGACAAAAACGCCGAAAGACGGTATCAGCAACAAAAGCAGCAAAAGAATTGATATTGTTTTTTTCATTTTTCGCCTCCACATAAATTAAATGTCTGAAAACGGGGAAATGTCTATAAAATTTTTGAAAAAATTAAAAAATTTTTTATTTACATTAACATATTACCACACCTTCCCTGCCCTGTCAATTAACAAATTGTAAACAAAACAAACAAACCCGTGATAGTATCACGGGTTTTGGGAAACGAAAGATTTGTTTGACATTCATGTCTGTTTATGATAAAATTCTGTTAACGGAGGTAAATGGATATGAAAAGGTTTATTTGTTTATTTATAATAACTCTTTTGTTGGGAGGCGCGGTTATGACAAGCTGTGACGAAGTACCGACTGTAAGCCACAAGATAATTGAAAACGTCCGTGTTTGGACGGAAACGGGCACTGCCGTTGAAAGCGGCGACCCTTGCAAGCTTGCCTCTGCATCGGCGCAGGCGGTAACCCTTATAAAAGACCCCGATATGCCCGGGGAGCTTACCTTTACAGATTGGTATTCCAACACCCACACGGAAAAGACTCCCTTTGAAGGCGTGGGAATATTTATTGACCTGGGCTTTTGCACCACCGTGGATTATATTGATCTTATAGGCATAGGAAGCACGAGCTACAAGATATACGCTTCTGACGACGGATATAATTTCACCCATTATCTCGGCGTTTTTGCAGGAGAAAGAGCACTTGTTACCGAAAAGCACAAGGCGTTCAACGTTGTCTTTGATACAGACAGTATAACCATAAGCTCTATTTCCGTTTGCGGTACTCCCGAAGGGGACAAGACCCTGCTTTCTCTCGGCGCTTCCTACGTTTGGGAGGGCTTGGGAATGAGCGATTATTCCGATAAAGAGGGATTAAAGCTTACCGACGGCAAGTATTTTGAGACAGAGGGAGTAAGCGCCGTTGCCGCAAAGACCGCTCACGACACAGACCCTCTTACAAAGAAAAAGGGCAATATTATTACTCTTGACCTTGGGAAAGAAAAGAATATTTCCGAAGTATCCTTCGGTGCTTATCTCTCCGGCGACCTGCAGGCTGTTATTGGCGACAGAATTGCAGTTAAATATTCGGCAGACGGCGAAAATTGGTCGGATTTCGGTCAGTCGTTCCTTGTGTCCTCATCGGGCAAATTAAACGATTGCTCCAACCGTTTTACGGTCACACGCCCCTTTACCGTAAGCGCAAGATACGTGCGTATATTCACTTACGCGGACGGAATCTTTGCCACAGATGAAATTGAGGTATGGGGTGCAGCCTCTCCCGTGGCGGAAAAGGAATATTCTGTGCTCTCTCGTCCCAAGGGGAATACAAACACCATTACTTCCGCAGGAGACGATGCTTTTACCGACGGCATTTTTACTGCAGGAGTAAAGACGGAAAGCATTGATATTAAAGCAAGCGGAACGATTAATGCCATAAATCTGGTTTCCACATCCCCCGTTACCGATATATCCCTTGCCGGCAAGGTTTATGAAAACAACGCGGCGGGGATATACACCACGCTTATTACACTTGATACTCCCGTTACCGAGGGAGAAGCCGCGCTTACCTTTAAGTGCGAAGGCGAGATAAACGAAGTTCAGACCTTTGATAAGGATATTCAGAAGCCCTTGGTTGACGGCGGCTTCTACCAGCTTCCCACCAACGGCGGAAACGACGTTTCCACCCAGAACGATGCTTACAGCTGGTTCCTTTCCCTTAAAGGTATGCGGGATCTGGGCATGAGCACGGTGATAATCCAATACTCCACCCATTACAACGCAAAGACCACGCTTATTAACGGAAAAAACATTATTGCGGCAGGATATACCTATACCCCCACCTACGGCACCGAGGACCTTTGTATGGCAGTTCTTAACGCCGCAGAAAAGCTGGGTATGAAGGTGTATATCGGCACTATTCACGATGCGGACTTTACAAACCCCAAGAAAAACACCGAGCAATATGAAAAGATAGTTAAAGACGGTGAGGCGGTTATCAAGGATATTTACGAGATGTATTCGGACCACGTTGCCTTTGGCGGATATTATCTTTCCGACGAGACCTGCGATTATTGGCTTAACTTTGTAGGCGGTGTTGATGCGGCGAGAACGGTTTACGAGGGTCAGTCCAAGGTGATACGCGCTCTTGACGAGGACGGTTTAATAATGATCGCACCCGCTATCTGGAGAAGCGGCAGTATTGCCAAAGCCGAGGAAAACATATATAACCTTATAAAGCCTGCAAAGGACGGCGAAAAGCCGGTTGTGGATATCGTTGCAGTGCAGGACTGCCTCGGCAGAGAGCAAACGCTTACCGTTGACGACAAGGTGTATACGGCTTGGCTGGAAAACTGTCAGGCGTGGGCAAAGGGCGTGAGAAAAGCAGGTGCGGATTTCTGGCATGACGCCGAGGTTTTTGAGATCATCTACTCCTCCAAGCGTTTCTCCGAGACCGAAAAATCGTTAACCCTGCAGTATCCCCTCTCCGGCGGAATTATCGTGTTTGATATCCCCCATTATATGACTCCCATGCAGCTGTGGAGCAAGAATGATTGGAAGGGCATGTACAAGAACTGGACTATGAAGGGATATATCGAGTATTACAAAGAAATAAACGGCTAATATATTACGGAAGGGGGAAACCCCTTCCGTTTTTGCATTTATCATTTACAATCCCGAAAACAAGTGGTATAATGAACCAAAAGGAGCTGAACCATTATGTCAAAAATATTCTCCTCCGCAGACGGAATTATAGGTTCCACTCCCCTGCTGGAGCTGAACAACATAAAAAAAGCCCACGGATTTTCTGCCCGTTTGCTTGCAAAAACCGAGTTTCTTAACCCTGCCGGCTCGGTTAAGGACAGAGTTGCGAAAAATATGCTGGACTGTCTGGAAAAAGAGGGAAAGCTTAATGCCGACACGGTGATAATCGAGCCTACCTCCGGCAACACGGGTATTGGTCTTGCGTCTGTCTGCGCGGCAAGAGGGTATAAGTGTGTTATAGTTATGCCCGAGAATATGTCCGAGGAGCGCAAAAAGCTGATAAGGGCATACGGTGCGTCCCTTGTGCTTACCCCAAAAGCTGAGGGCATGGCAGGCGCCATTGAAAAAGCAGAAGAAATAAAGAATAATACGCCCAACAGTATTGTTGCGGGGCAGTTTGTAAACCCTGCCAACCCCCAAACCCATTTTAACACCACCGGACCCGAGATATATGAGGATACCGACGGAAAGGTGGATATATTCGTTTGCGGCGTCGGTACGGGAGGTACCGTTACCGGTACGGGAAAATATCTTAAATCCAAAAATCCGTCAATAAAGGTGGTGGCGGTTGAGCCTGCCGGTTCACCCGTGCTTTCGGGGGGAGAAAAGGGCGCACACGGTATTCAGGGTATAGGCGCAGGCTTTGTGCCCGAAATTCTGGATACAGCCGTTTATGACGAAGTTATATCCGTTACCGAGGCGCAGGCTTACGAGGCGGCAAGAGAAATGGGCAAAAAAGAAGGCGTGCTTACGGGAATATCATCGGGCGCGGCGCTTTACGCCGCTATACTGGTGGCATCCCGAAAGGAAAACGAGGGAAAAACCGTTGTGGTGCTCCTGCCCGACGGCGGAGAAAGATATCTTTCAACAGACCTTTATTAAAAAACACCCCCAAATAAATACAACAAAAAATTCGCGTGTGTTCCACGCGAATTTTTTATTTATTAATTGTTTAAGCCAACAATTCCTTTATCTTTGCCAAAGCGTCTGCTTCTTTTACGTTTACCTTCACCGTCTTATCACGGGTGGAGATTTCTATCTCACCGTTATCCACGTTTTTGGGGCTTACGATAGCGCGGACGGGAACGCCGAA
>JAZOBE010000005.1:0-49452 GCA_045595785.1 Eubacteriales bacterium | reverse complement strand
CTTACGAACTAATAAGCAACGACGCCCAACATCTATTTTATGTTGATAGACCATGGCAATACGGTTCTTATGTTTTCGACAAAGAACCTTTCGAAGCGCTAATTAAAGAATATCTTGGCGCTTCAAGTAAATAGATATTAGTATAAGCGCAGCTTTAACATCCTCCTGTTAACACAGGAGGGTGTTTTGTAACTTCAATCAAAATATTTCAAGCCGTTGTCTATTTGACAACGGCTTGATTTTTTTTATTTTATTCTTATTGATATTTCTCCTGTGCGGAGAATTTCCGTACGGTTGCCGAAGTTTGCGATAAGTCCGCACTCATCGTCGATACCGACACATCTTGCAGGCGTTGACACGCCGTTTTGTATAACGTATATATCCTTGCCGACCACAATGCTTTTCTCGCGGTAGCGGTCAACAAAGCACTCGGGGCGGGGGTATATATCAACTATACGGCTTGAAATCTCCAAAGCAAGGTCTGTTCTTTGCTCAGCAGAAAGGGAAACGCCGATACTTCCTGCAATATCCTTTATCTCGTCGGGAAATCCGCCTTTCGGTTGGGAGAGATTGATACCCACCCCCAATACTACCGCCTTCGGCTTACCGCAAGCGTCAAACACGGATTCGGCAAGAATACCGCAAACCTTTTTATTTTTATAATAAAGGTCGTTTACCCATTTAATACTGCATTGTATTCCGAAATTTTCCTCAATTACGTCGGTTACCGCAACAGCCGCCGCCGCAGTAATAAGCGAAAAATTATCCTTTTCCGGCTTAAGCAATACGCTCATATACAGACCGCCGTTGGGAGAAATAAAGCTTCTGCCCATTCTGCCTCTGCCGCCCGTTTGCGTTCCGGCAACAACGGTAAAGCCTTGGTCAGCCCTGTCCATATATTCACGCATTACTCGGTTGGTGGAGTCTGCTACGGGGTAATATATCAGATCAGATCTGTTCATAGTAACCGTCCGTAAGCATACAGCCCTTTTTCTCCTTGCGGGTATACTTGGAAATCACAAGATATATGCCAAGTATCAACGCACCGCCTGCCGCAACCAGCGCGCCTTCGGCAAAACCGGGGGTAGAGTAGGTGAATACTATCTCATTATCGCCTGCTTCACATTCCACCGCCATAAATCCGTAGGTTACGGTATTAACGTCAACTTCCTTGCCGTTAACGGTAGCGGACCAGCCTCTGTCTGCAGGGACGGAGAAGAATACTACCTCGGGCGTATCAAGGGTAATGGTCGCCTTAAAGCCCTTGGAATCGTATTCAAAGGTATCGCAGGTGGTCTTTTGTCTCTCAAGAACAGAAGCTTTATAGGTCTCTACGCCGGATTTCTTGGCGTTTTTGAACTTTACCTCGTTCATAAACTGCGAATAGTAATCCGCCATATCGTCGGGCACTACAAGATAAGAGCAAAGCAAGGAATGGCGAACCGAGGTGGAATACTTCTCAAACTCGCTTTCGGTCATAAACTCATCATAGGTAAAGCCCATGTTGAGGTAATACTCGTTTTCGAATACGGTGAATCCGTTCTGTCTGTTCTTGTAAACAAAGCCTTCGGTATTGTGGCTGTTTTCCTTGCTTTCGACAATAAAGGAATACTTGACGGAAAGGAACGCTTTAAGACCGTATTTGGACGCTTCAGCACGGCTTCCCACAGATCTTGTAACGCCAACCTTGGGGTAGAAGGTCATTATAGAACCGGGAACGATGGTATTAAAGCATTCAACGCCGGGATAACCCCAGTAAAGGCTAAGATTATCCAAAGTTGAGATACTGCTTGAACGGTAAAAGTCTGTGCGGTAAAACTCTTCCTCGGGGTCATCCAGCTTAACGTCACCGTTTACGGCCTGGTCAATAAGAAACTCGGAGGGATAAGAATGGCACTTACCGTAAATAATGTGGTTTATTCCGTACACGCATATAATAACGCCCGTCATTATCAAAGCGACCTTGCTTTCCTTGGGTGTACCGCGCACGTACTTGATAAAATACCAAACAAGACAAATTGAAATAACCGTTATCAGTATAGTTACCCAATATCTGTCAAAGAACTGGGTGGAGGACATGGTGGTTATATCGTCCTTGGTGGTCCAGCAGAATCCTACCGGAACCGCAATACAAGCACACAATACGGAATAAAGCCATATCGACCCGTTCCAGTTAGTCTCCAAATCGTCAAGGGCAACTATCGTCGCTACCACGAACATAAGCACCATCATATATATCCATCGTGCATAATATGAGGTGTTGAACAGGAAGAACATAGAGTTAAGCACGGGCACAAAACAGCATACTGCAAGGAATGCGCACAGTACCTTAAGCCAGGTGCCCTTCTTTCTGCGTTTGAAGAAAGCAAACACGCCTGTCATACCGAACATAGGTATCCACGCTGCGTTGGAAGCCCATCTCGTCTCGTGTCCGTAATAAAAGTTAGTACGGGATGCAATGTCGGGAGGGAAGAAAAGGCTTTGGAGAATATGACCGTAACGCTTAGTATACAGAGTGATCTCGGTACCGAAGAAATTAAAGGTAAATCCTCCGTCAGACTTCTTCCAGAACAAAGCGTCTGCCAGCTTATCGTATCCCACTCTGTCAAGACGCGGGTTATCCATTACCCCCACCGCCGCAGGCAGGAACAGTATGGCTGATATAAGCACACCGAGGACCGACTCGAACGCAAGCAGGAAAAACTTCTTGATGGTTATATTAAAGTTTTTATCAAATATTCTGATAAGGAAGTATATAATGCAGAAAACGACTTGACCTGCAAACATAAAGTAGTTGCACATTGCGTTTACCGCAACTGCCAGTGCGAATATACCGCGCCTGTCGTTTTGAACAAGCTCCTCCATTCCAATAAGCAGGAGAGGGAAGAGCACCACAACCTCGTGGAACTGGTTAAAGAAGGTGTTGTATATCTGGAATCCGCAGAAAGCATAAAGCAATCCGCCCAGCACGGCATAATCCTGCTTTTTAACAAATCTTTTAAGATATGTGTATGCAACGAGAGAAGCACAGCCGTATTTGAGAATATATATAGGTGCCATAAGATAGGGCGCCCATGAAGCAGGGAACAGACACATCAGCCAGAAGAAGGGAGACCCTAAAAGGTAATAGGAATAAGTTCCCGTAAAGTTAGCGCCAAGGTCTGTAAGCCAGTCCCAACGGAGAGAACCGCTGTGGACCATTTCCACGCAATGCTTATAAAAAGGGATCTGCTGTGCGTTATAGTCACCGAAATACAAGAAAATAGGATGTCCCGTACCAACCCACTCGTAAATAACGAATGGGATCATAATAATACTGCCAAGCAGTATGGCATAAAGGAACGCCTTCTTATAATATGTGTATTTACCGACCTTTTTTTGCGCGGTCATATCTATATTAACGTTGTTGCCAATTCCGATATCCATTATTAAGTACCTCCGCTTTGACTATTTTACAACACGCAGTAAAAATTGTCAATAAAAAATAAAAAAACCTCTTGACAAGACGGGACACCTTGTGTTATAATTACGCCCGTCGCAAACAGTTGCATTTGCTGGTGTGGCTCAACGGTAGAGCAGCTGATTTGTAATCAGCAGGTTGGGGGTTCGATTCCCTTCACCAGCTCCATTAAATATGGGGGAATTCCCGAGCGGCCAAAGGGGGCAGACTGTAAATCTGTTGTCAGTGACTTCGGTGGTCCGAATCCACCTTCCCCCACCAGAAAATCCAAGTCTTCGGACTTGGATTTTTTTCTTTAGTCTCGCCATTAATTTGATAATTCGTCTTTTTTATCTTTCTTTCAGCATTTTACTTGACGAGGAAACCTCTAATGATATACTTGTTTGCGACACTAATGTCGCAAAACAGAGGTATAACACGATGGTAGTATCTTTAGACAAAAAATGAAAAGAGTTTCTATACGGTTCTTGCTTTTTTGGACCGAACATATTGTTCGTCCTTTTGGGAGCTTATTTTACCGATGCGCTCAATCCTGCCGGTCTTACCAGAGGCGGACTTTATCGGCACTATAGTTCCACCGAAGAGGTGTTTTCTGCAATCATCAGAGAGGAGCAGATAGAAGCTTTTGCTTCTTTGGAAAAAGCAAAAGCCAGGGGAGTGTCTCCCGGCAATATGCTTATCAGCTTTCTTCGTAGCAGAATGACAAAATTGCCGGCTCCCTCTGTTTCTATTGATAACGCTATAGAGGAGTTTGCCATAGCAAGCGATAGAAGCAAGGCGTTGTTGCAAAACCGAGCCGTAGCTTGTATAGATATAATCACTCAGATGTTGGAGCTCGGAGTAGCTCAAGGTGTGTTTTCCTGCGATAATTGCAGAGAAACCGCTCTGCACGTTATCTGGAGTCTGGAGGGTATGGGCAAACACAATCTGCTGTTTCCCTTAACGCAAAAGGATATAGATGCTCAGCTAAAGCTGATACTTCGTATGCTGCAATAACTATACTCTTCAAAGAAATCAACTTCATCTGATTTTGCACAAATAAAGATGAATTTATACAAACTGTTGACAAATTGTGAATTTTGTATTAAAATGGCGTAAACTAAACAAAAAGGAGATATAATTATGAACGCAAAACGTTTCTTACTCACTTTCTTCCTTGGTTGGATCGGCAGTATCATCATCAATCATTCCGGACTTAAGCCTGAAGGCTACACCAGCAGAACCGCTGCTTACTTCTGGCTCGCTCCTCTTACTCTTGGCATTTATCCTCTCGTTGCTTCTATCTGCAACTTTAAGTTCAACCCTGCTAATGAAAAGAACATTGGCTACAAAAAGGACTAATTTAACTTAGTATATAATTAAAAATCGACAAGCGCTTGCTTGTCGATTTTTTTATTACTTATTTAACAAATCTCGTGGCGAATCCGCATCGCTTACACAGTTCTTCGCATACTTTTCTTTCTTCAAAAGATCGTTTAAGGTTTATCGCCCGCGGAGAGGAAAGTATATCTTCAAGTTGAGAAACAAAAATGTTACCCAGAGGAATCATGCCGTCGGCATCAAGACAGCAGGGAACGACGGTACCGTCAACCAGAATCCCAATTTGGTCGCGCAGACCGTAGCAGGAGTGCTTTTCGCCTATAAATTCGGCATTTATATCCGGCCAGTCAAATTTGTTGCCCCACTCGAGGAACACTTTGTCAGCCAGCTTATAGCCGGAATATACCTGCTTCCATTCATTGGGGAAATACGAATGCATGGATTTAAGTATAGCTTCATTCATTTTATCCTTGCCGCCGATGTTCCAAAGGCGCATTACCGTTATCACATCTTTTTTTGAAGCTTGAGCACAAAACTCAAAACAGCTATTGAGATACGCTTCGGCGGTCATACCAATGTCATTGGCTTCGTAGCAATGCAGTGAAATACTGACCTTGTGGAGATTTTTGGCGCTTAACAAAACAGAAGATCTCTTATTTAACAAGGTTCCGTTGGTAGTAAGTATGACTTTAAAACCTTTTTCCCTCGCAATAGCGAACAACTCTTCTAACTTGGGGTGAAGCAACGGCTCACCCATAAGATGAAAATATAAGTATTCAACCGTTCCCTGTAAAGCGGATACTGCTTTTTCAAACTCTTCTACCGTCATATACTTGGGTATTCTGCTTGTTCCGTGACAAAAGCTGCAATTAAGGTTGCAAATGTTTGAAATTTCCACATATGCTTTTTTCAGCAAGTATCTCACCGCCTTCCCGTACAAATCGTATAACCGAAAAATCGAATTATATTTTATTTGCTTTTATATACTGTTGTGTTAAATGTAACGGCGCCTGCGCTGTGGTAAGCTTCCGGCTCGTAGCCCATCACCTTTACCGTTATAGCATCTCCATCGCAAAGAGAGGAGGTAAGCAAAACGCTTTTTATATATTCTCCCGGCTTGATCAATCCGCTTTCACCGACAATTTTACCGTCTTTATCAAAAAGTCTTATTTTAAGCCATACGTGGTTTTCGGCTGGATTTGTAAAATAACAAACCGCATTCTCATTTTCAACGAAAATATCACGGCACATAAATACCGAGTATTTCATGCCTTCCTGAGTCAAATCCTCCCAATGCATAGCCTCGTTTTCGCTCGGAACACCGCTTACCGCTGTTTCATCAAATTCAGGCGGAACAAATTCAGGCGTTTTGCTTTGGCTAATAAACAAAGCAACAGCCATAAACACTAAAGAAAGAACACAGACACATATCGAAATATAAATCGCTTTATTCTTCATTTATACATCCGCTCCTTTCATTGAATATCTTATTTGTATACCGTAATATTTATTGGAATGTTTGTGTTGACCATTGATTTTTCGCCGCTTTCCGGGTCGTACATGGAAATTACAAAATATCCGTTATATCCACCTTCGGAAAGAATACTTTCTGCACCGTTGTTAAGTTCAACTGTGGTTATCTGCTTTCCGGGAATCAATTTACCGGATTGCGCAATTACTTTATCCTGAATTACAATTTGAAGCACTACGTCACACACGGATCTGCCGGGATTTTGAAAGAAAACGGTGGCAGCTCTGTCTGTAAGATTGATACTTACGCTTTGTGAAAACGTTAATCCTACTGCACCGCCGCCCTCTTCTGTTTCCAGTTTCGGGTCATCATCGCCGACTATATCAAATGCGTTTTTATCTTCATCCAATGGTGCGTAATCCGGTGGAAGGATTGTGCTGTCATCTCGGAGCCATAACGCCCAGCATCCGAATCCAACGGCGCATATGGTGATGAGCAGTAATAATATAATAAGCAGACTTTGCCAATTCAGTTTTTTGTTCATTTTCTGCCGCCTCGTTCCATTTTATTTCAAATATTATATCATATAGCAATAACTAAAATCAACATAAAAAACGTTCAAATTGAAAGGCAGGGGATCGTTTTCCCCTGCCGGTAAATGTGTTGTTAATTATCAATTTCTTCAACTGACCAAGTCATGGCATTGAAATTAAGTGTTAAAAGATATTCGTTTGCGGTATCCAGTTCGACCGTCATCTTTTCATCGTAATTCGCATTGGTTGCGGTGGTGATGGTTCCGTTTTCGTTAAGGATAATACCTTTAACGGAGCTGTTTGCCGTAATTAAAGCATCCACTTCGGGAATACCGGCATTAACAAACTGATCGGGATAATATACAAATGACATGTTGTATGAAGAAACCGAGTCGTTTCCACGCTGAATTGTAGCAGTATAAATACCGCTTTGCGAGGAAGTGTAAAGATCGTAAGTAGTGTTAGTACCTAAAGAGGTCAAAACAACAGGTGCTTTTGAAATAGAAACGGTAATGGAGCCGATCTTTCCGCTGGAAGAAACGCTACCGCCGGTAATATTAAATGTTGCAGTTGCGCTGGGAGCATTTGCAACAGAAGTGTTTTCTGCGGTGGCGAGTGAAAAAACTCCGTCATTTGCAGTTCCACTGGTTTCGGAAAAGCTTCCTCTTATTCCGTTAACAGAAGGAGTAAAAGAAAGAGAAGCGTTTATAGCAACGTTTGAGTGGTTGGTTACCGTAAGAGTGTTGCCGTTGGCAGTCCAAGATCCGGTGGTGTTTTCGGTATAGGAGTGAGTGCCCGGATTCCAGTTATTGGTACCGCCTACGGAATAGGTGAATTCCATTGCACCCCAAGAGATATCTACGCTTACAACGTCGGGTGTGGATACTGATGCGGAGTATGTCGCGTTAACATCAATGTTTTGCTGTGTTTCGCCAAGACCGTTTGCAGAACCCGGCGCCGCAAAAGCAACGGTGTTTAAGGAAAAAGCAAGTAAAACGGAAAAAATTACAGAAATCGTTTTTTTCATAACATCTCTCCTCAAATATAGTTTTACATATTATACCATATTTCAATTAAATTCGTCAACCTAATTTTATGTTTTATCCTGCTTCATACTTGCTCAAATGCTCATTGACAAGATCAAGTGTACTGAGGCTTTGAAAGATGACACGGCAAGTGGATATACAGTGCAAATATAAGTACCAAGTCAAGAACGCATCATTATAACACTTAAGAAAAAATAAGACCAATGTTTTTCAAAAACTCAATATTCTGTTTTTATAATCGCTTTCAGCAAATTCGAAGATTTAAACTTATATGTGTTCGTTATAACCGTTTCTTGAATTGATTGACCATAAAAGATATTAGTGGTATTTTACTAATAGTCAGAATCAGTTTTGTGTGTTTTTGTATTTTGCTTTGTTTTATTATATATCTTAAAGGCACACATGGTTAACAATGAAAATATAAGAGAAATCAAATAGAATATACATAAATATAAACTAAAAACAAATATCCAACGACCATTACCCAAAGGTGACAAAAACATACCGATGGTTGCTATCAGCATAACGACGCCTGTAATGATATGCGGATAAAAAACACTGCGGTAAATACAATAGGTGACAATACCGTGAATACTCAGATAGATCAGACAGAACAGCAAATCCCCTAACACAAGAGGAATAAGCCCCAAATCATTAGAATCACCAATAATTGCCATATTTACAATATGAACAATGCTAAACAACACATCACTTAAAATTAATACTGTGTAACTTGATTTTAGTTTTTTCATAACATTTCACCGCCTTGTGTGTATTATAGCACAAAACCAACAACAAATCAATGTATAAAGCGTTGTGTGTCCTTGCTTTTTCGCTTTTTAAGAATTTTTATACTTGACGTGAAAAAACATATGATATATAATTGTCCCATACCATATCAAAAAAAGACATTACCTCGAAGAGGTAATGTCTTTTTTGGTGCGGATGACAGGACTTGAACCTGCACGCGAAGAGCACTGGTTTCTAAGACCAGCTTGTCTGCCAATTCCAACACATCCGCATATGTTGCCCAATAATTTTACCATATCGGGCGTGATTTGTCAACTTAAATAATTAATTAGTCTTTCGCGCAGCTTCGAGGGCGGCATCGATATGAGGGAAGAAGTTTTCTTCGCCGATATCTTTGATAAATCCGTCCTTTTTCATTACGGAAAGGGGCTGCTCGTTGGCGTGAGAAATAAATATTTTAATATCCTTTTCGCTGCAAGTCTTATATACCGAACGGAGGGCACGCATAGCAGTTTCGTCCAAGGCAGGGACGTTACGCATACGGATAATGAGTATCTTAACTCCTTCACGAACAGGGAACGAGATCTTGTCGGAAGCGGCGAAGAACATAGGTCCGTTTATCTCAAAAACATCGGTGTGTTCGGGTATATCTTTAAGTCTGCCGCCGTCCGATTCGCTTAATTCATCAGCCTTTGTCCAATGACGGATGTTGGTGCTTTCTGCCATACGGCGCATAAAGAGGATGGCGGTCATAAGCATACCGATCTCAATAGCGACCACAAGGTCGAAAATAACGGTAAGCAGGAAGGTTACTACCAGAACCGCAATATCGCTCTTTGGAGCGGTTTTGCAGATGCGTACGAACTGTCTCCACTCACACATATTATATGCAACTATAAAGAGTATAGCCGCAATAACGGGCATGGGGATCCAAGCCGCGTAGGGCATAAGTACAACGAGGATGAGTAAAAGCACCAGGGCGTGGATAATACCGGCAATAGGAGTTTTACCGCCGTTTTTAACGTTTGCCGCTGTACGTGCAATAGCACCCGTAGCAGGAATACCGCCGAACAGACCGGAGCAAATATTACCAAGACCCTGCGCAATAAGCTCTGTGTTAGAATTGTGACGGTCGTTAATCATACCGTCAGATACAACGCAGGAAAGCAACGATTCGATACCTGCGAGAATGGCAATTGTGAGTGCCGAGGGAATAAGCTGCTTGATAAGCTCAAGGTCGATATTGGGTACGGAGAAAGCGGGCAGATCGCCTGAAATGGTATAAAGATCACCGATGGTGTTTACATCCATATTCAAAAGCTTTACCATAGCAGTGCCAACGATTACCGCAATAAGAGAACCGGGAATCTTTTTGCTGATAAAGGGCCAGACTATAAGTATCGCCAAAGATACGCCGCCGACAACAAGTGCCTGCCAGTTTACGGTCGTAATGGATTTGATTACTGCTTCAACCTTTTCAATAGTCTCAACTGCGTGAGTTCCCTCGGGATATGTAAGACCGAGAAAGTCCTTGATCTGACCGATAACTATGGTCACTGCGATACCAAACGTAAAACCTGTGGTTATGGTGTGGGGAATATACTTGATAAGACTGCCAAACTTCAGCAGACCCATAAGTATAAGCAAAATACCTGCCATAATAGTGGCAATTACCAATCCGCTAGTTCCATAGGTCGCAACTATTCCGGCAACTATAGTAGCAAACGCCGCAGTAGGACCCGAGATGTTAACTTTACTTCCGCCGAAAAGCGCAATTACAAATCCTGCGATTATAGCAGTGTAAAGACCTTTTTCGGGAGACACACCGGACGCTATTGCCAGCGCAATGGAGAGGGGAAGGGCAATAATAGCAACGATAATACCTGCTACGATATCGCTTATTATTTGTTTTTTGCTGTACGTTTTTATAGAGGAGATGATTTTCGGTTCAAATATTTTCATATTTACTCCGCTCTTCCTTTTTGTATTTTAATCGTTTTTCACAAGTGCTTATTATAACACTTAAATCAAGTTTTACAATACCAAAAACACACAAAATTCCCCGTATATTAAGCGTTTCTTTTGGTATTATATGTTCACGTACATCCGGTTTGTTGACAAATATGCTTTAGTGTGGTAAAATACACCTATAGAAAGCTTCAACTGTTTTCTGCGGACGCTCTTTTTTTGAAACGAGGTGTTTAATATGTTGAAGAATAAAACTATACGACTTTTACTTATCTTTGCCTCCGTGCTGGCGTTACTCCTGCTTTCTGCCTGCAGCGCAAGCGAGCACAATGATTATGACGGCGCTCCTAACGGAGGATATGCAGAACCCGCTGATCCGGAGACTAACGTCGGTACCACAGAAGGTGTTACGGAAGTAAACTCCAACGGCAAGATAATCCGCACCGTAAACATCAGAGGCGAAACCAAGGATTTTGATTCCGCACTTGCATCCCTGAAAAGCAGAATTGCAGAAAACGGCGGTTACGTTGAAAAATCAAGCGTAACCGGCGGCGAGAGTATCGGTTCAAATAAAAAAAGCTCCCGCAACGCAGTTTATACCATCCGTATACCCGCAGAAAAGCTTGATGACTTTCTTGAAAAGACCGAGGATATGCTTAACATTATTTCTTCCTCGGAAACTACAGTTGACGTAACTCTTGAGTATTACGATATAGAAGCTCGTATGAAGACTCTGGAGTCCAAAAAAGCAGCCCTTGAGAAAATGCTTGAACAGGCAACGACCCTTAACGATATCCGTACTCTTCAAGACGATCTTTATGAAGTTATCGGTGAAATTGAGGCGTACCGTTCAAAGCTCAACGTTTTTGACAGTAAAGTAAGCTATTCTACCGTTGAATTAACTATGACCGAGGTTATTGAGTATACTGAGGTAAAGGTCGAAGAGCCCACCTTCGGTCAGCGCATTTCCACAACATTTGTTAAGAGCTGGCAAGCGTTCGGTAAATTCTGTGAGGGACTTGCCGTGTTCCTTGTAGGTGCGATGCCCGTATTCTTTGTGTTTGCACTTATCGGACTTTGTGTGTTCCTTATAGTTTTCCTGATAAAGCGCAGAAACAGAAGACGTTACAGATAGCAAAACAAAATCCCGCGAATTGTCGCGGGATTTTTTTATGCATTATTTTCCGATATGGGGATTCTGTCTGTGAGCTTCTTCGATAACTGCCAACTGCTGGCGTACCTGATACAGCTTGATATCATGCTCTCTGCCTTCGGTAAGCAGGGCGTATATCTGGTCGTAATATGTCTGTACTGCGGCGATAAAGGGAGCCTGAGGGTCGCCTTCCCAGCTATCCTCATGCCAATTAAGCTTTTCGGTACAGTAAGCAGGGAAGCATTCGACCTTATCTGCGGTAAGGGGATCTTTAATAAGGTGCTGTTCCTCATTTTCCTCGGGAATAAAATACTTCCAGTCGATATGAGCCATAGTTCCCTTAAGTGAGCCGCGAGTGCCGTGGATCTTGTATGTAAACAGAGGATATCCGTCTGCGGAAGAAATCTCCAGATCGATAAGAGGCTTCTCGGGTGCAGTGAGTATAAGCTTGCAATAGTCCTCTGCGTCGCCAAAGGTATTGCATCTGTCCATACGGCAGAAAACTTCGGGCATACCGTCATACATATCCATGATATTAAGCGCCTGATCCAGAGGGTGAGGGCCGGTGTTGGCAAGGTTACCGCCGTTAAATTCACGACAGCACTGCCAGTCCCAACGGCGCGCATAGCCGTTAAACTGAATACCTACCTGAACCAGTCTGCCCAGAACGCCGGAAGCGATAACTTCCTTAACCTTTTCAAAATAATGAGCAAATCTAGACTGCTGGAATACAAGGAATATTCTTCCGTTTTTCTTTGCGATATCGCAAAGCTCATCAAATTCTTTAACTGTGGGAACGCAAGGCTTTTCGCACAGAACGTTAAAGCCGTTTTCGAGCAGGTCCTTGGTTACGGCATAGTGGAGATGGCTGGGTGTGGAATTGATAACAAGATCAATATCCGTTCTGCCGTAAAGCTGGGTGTGGGAAGTAAATGTCTCGCAACCGTATTCCTCAGCAGCGCGGAGTCGGCGTACCTCCAAAGGCTCAACAACGCCTATGACCTTAAAACGTACGGTATCTTTTTTAAGATGCAGACCATGAATGTCTCTGCCGCTTCTGCCTTGACCGAGAATAACAACGTTCAACTGTTTCATTATATCACGCTCCTTGATTTGTTACCGTGATTATACCATAGCAAAAAAAGGAAGTAAAGTATATTTTTTAAATTATTTAATATTTATAAGCCCTGTTTTTTCATCCCAATATTGATGTACCGTCCTGCCGTCTCTGCGATCGCTTCCGTCAAAAACAAACGTGTGTATTGTTACCTTTATTCTTTCATTTTCCCGAGTAGTTTCATACTTCATTACTGCAGAAAAAGGTTGGAATCCTTTTTTGCTTTTTTCTGTTTCTGCTCTGGACAACAGCTTGTTTTTTGCAAAAGAAACATAGCTTTCCGCCAACTTTTCGTAAAACGGATTTGCACTTTTTTTAAGTATCCCGTTTTCAAAGACGGGGTAGGAAACATTGATATAAATAAGTTTTTTGCCGCTTTCATCCTCTAAATATTGCTTGGTTTGCAATTTGTATCACTCCCGCTTTGATTGTATGCTTTTGCCTCCGTATAATAGAACGGGAATCAGCGCAGGAAGCAACAGGCATACGGTAAGAGAACCGCCTCCGCCGAAGGATATGGGTAAAGCTACGGCTAACGCAATACACAAGCCTTTTATTCTGCTGGATGGCGCAATTGCAGAAGCGCAGGGAAGTAATAATAAAAGCCCCAACTGCGGTAAAGAACACGGGTTTTCTCCCTTAATGTTTGTTACAGCAACTATAAAAGCAATTACCAAAAGTAAAGGGAAGGGAAAATAACATCCTTTTTTAACCCAAAATGCCGTTATAATACAGCACGTCCAAACTGTTGCGGCGACGGTTATAGGCATGGTTATTGCACAAAGCGCAAAAAACAACGCAACCGCGCAAGGCGCATATTTTTTTGTTGACCTGCAAAAAGAAAGCAGGGAAGCGGCTATTGAAAACAGTATTGCCGTTATCGGTGCGGCATCCGTTACTGCAACAGATGCCGCAATCATTGCTGCGAATGCCGCCGTCATAGCTTTTCTCTCCTGAATACTGTCCTTCCGGGAAGTGCGACGATAAAGTCCTGCAGTCCTTCCTTAGAAACAGGGGCGAGGGGTGTCATATACGGCTTTCCAAAGCTTTCCCTTGCAGTAAGAACGCAGTAAATTACAGATACCACTGCAAACACCCCCGGAAATCCTACCAGACAGCCCGCAGCAAGAAGGACGTATCGTGCTATCAATGACGAATACATATAAACGGGAACTATAAACGCCGTAACTTCCGAAAGTGCCACTACCATTACCGTGGTGGGGGCTATTAGTCCTGCGCTTACAGCCGCTTCTCCCAGAATAAGAGAACCTACAATGCCAACGGCATCTCCGAGTCGTTGCGGCATTCTTACTCCAACCTCACGAAGCAGCTCAAATACTGTCAACGCGGCGAAAACCTCAGCCCACATTGGCATTGGCAGCTTGGATGAAAAATCCTCCAGAGACACTCTGATAGCCTCAGGAAGCAAATGAGGAGCGTGATACCAGGCGGCGCAGAATACCGCCGGAAGCAGTAAGGAAACGAGCATCGCGAAGAAACGCAGACATCTGATAAACGTGGCATATACGGCTGAACGGTAGTAATCGTCGGAAGCCTGCAGTGCTTCCGCAAAAACGTAAGGGGCGGTAATCACGAAGGGAGACCCGTCACATATCAAAGCCACTCGTCCTGCAATAAGCTTTGAAATGACCTTGTCTGCTTTTTCTGAGTTGCCGAACACCGGCAGCATACCGTTCCCTGAAAGAAGGGTTTCCAGATTTCCGGAATCGGTAAGCCCGGTAATCTGTTTTTCCTTCAGACGGCTTATTATCCTTTCGGGCAACCCCTTTTCCGCTCTGCCTTCTATCCAGACCACCGCTACCCGCGTGTTGGTGATATCGCCCATTATCACAGGTACGGATTTAAGTCGTTCAGATTTCACGCATCTCCGTATGAGAGCAAGATTGACCTCCCAGTCCTCGGTAAAACCTACCTTTGGACCTCTTACCGTTATATCTGTGTCCGGTTCGGAGAGGGATCGTTTGGCTGTGGCTGTGGCATTTGCCGTAACACATTCATTCCCTCGAATGATAAGTGCCTGACCGTCAAGAACAGCTGCAACAGCTTCGGATACATCTTTAGGCTCGGTTACCGTCACCGAGCGGAGAATATCCGTTAATTTTCCATTTCCGCCGCTTTCGGTAATGGGAGCGATCATTTCCCGGGAAATATAGGCTCTGTCTGACATTCCTCGCAAAAAGCATATAAACACCTTCGTGTCTTGAAAGAAAATCTCGCGCTTTATAAAGTCCGAGCAATTTTCAAATCGTTTTTCGATTTCCCTTTGCATTTTGTCTCACACTCCTCTGTATTAGTTTTTTACAAACGGGAAAATTTATACCAAAAGCCATTGACTAAAATGCAAGGAAAGTATATAATTGAGATGATAAATTGACGGAGTGTATTTTATGAAAAAGATTTGTGCTTTATTTATTGTAGCGGCTTTACTGCTTTGCTCTTGCTCTTCTTCTTTTACTGTGAACGTAAAAGAGGCAGGGGCCGCAATGGCAGATGCTACCGGATATATGTGGCTTGAGTATGATGCGGACAGCATTTATAACGATACAGGCATATCCGAGGATATGTACGTTTCCGGCTTTTTCGCTTGGCTTTTGGAAGCAAGTGTAGGTAACTGTGCACTCGTCGCTGTTTTTGAGGCGAAGGACAAGCAGGGAGCCGAAGTGATTGAGCAGTATCTTTCCGCTTATCTTACCGATACTCAGCTTACCCAAAAGGATTACAACGCAGATAATTATCAGCTCACACTTAATGCAGAGCTGTTTGTAGAACAGAATTACGTTGTTTTCAGCATTGCACCCGATAACAGTGTGGTTGTCGATGCTTTTAACAATGCTAAAATTACAGATTAAGGCAGGACGAAATGAACAAACAAAACAGCGGCTTAAGAGCGTTTTTGGCGGTATTACTTTGTGTTCCTATCGTTTTTATCGTATACTTCGCCATCATTTATTCGGGTCATAATATTCCCGTAGAAGAGATTAATTCTGTAACCGTCACCGCCGGAAACGGTGAGGTGTATAATTACAGTGACGAGAGTACCCGTTCTTTCTTTTTGGACGTGTATCTTGACGCTGTGGCTGATACCGGTCTCACTGCGCCTGACGGAGTACAGCCTACGGTGGTTACTTGTGACAGAGGCGATAAGCGTATTGACTACAAGCTGTATCCGTCTCTTGAGGAAGGCGCCGTAGTTCTTCAGGATGAGAACGGATATTTTTACTCACTCCCTTCTGATGTGGAGACTAAGCTTCTTGTAAGAAACGAGTTTCAGTATTTGTATACCGACGGTCTTCTTCCCGTATTTACCGTAGTATCCGGTGACCGCGTGCAGGAGATAGCTCCCGTCAATTTTAAGTGGTCTTATAAAAAGGCAGACGGGAATTATTACGATGATAATATAACTGCCGTTTATCAGCAGGGAAGTGACCTTCGTATTTATTCTGACCGTGAGAATTCTATCGGATTTTCAGTTCAGCCTGATAGCATTGAGCTTCGTATCAACGGTGAGAGTGTTGCGCCTGGCAGCTTTTCCGCACTTGAATATACTGCGGACACCTTACTCTCTGTTTCTGTAAGAGCGAGCTGGGTGAATAACGGCGATAATAATTACGGTACCGCAGAATATAGTTTTGATATTCTTTATGATATCCCCGCGAAGGTATATCTTTCCAACAACGTCTGTGCACGTGGTGAGACATTGCTTCTCCGCGTTGATATGCTTACCGACGGCGAGAGTGTTGAGCTTGAGTCTGAACTTATTACTACCGCACCTGAATTTGAGGTACAAAGCGGTGTTGCTTATGCTATTCTGCCCGTTTCTCTTGATAACGAGCCCGGTACATATGAACTTACTTTTATATCCGGTGAAAACAGTGTAAAGCTTACCTTGGACGTTGTTGATGCAGATTACGGCTTCGGCACCTATCATTATCCCAACGATATATTCGTTCAGCATATTGCCGCAGATAAGGTAGGAGAGCTTGAATCGGTTATAGATTCCACAATTGCCTTTGGCGGCGCAATGTTCTTTACATTTGACAGCGCTTTTGCTCCCGCTTGTGACGGTAATGTTATCGAGACCTACGGCAAGAGCATTGTTGTAAATGATGAAACTGCGGCAGAGGCTCCCTTCAGCGGATATATGCCCGGTACTGTATATTCTGTCAAAGAAGAAACTCCCGTCAATGCTATGCAGCGGGGCAAAGTGGTCTTCGTTGGCGAAACCGCACTTACCGGAAAGACTGTTATCGTAAATCACGGCATGGGAATATATTCTTATTATTTCCATTTGGCGGACATTTCCGTATCTGTGGGTACCACGGTCCAAAAGGGTGCGACGGTAGGCAGAGCAGGAAGCAGTGCGCTCGCTCCTTCTGATGCGCCTTATATCGTCCATACCGCAATTTCGGTTGGCAAAGTGTTCGTTGATCCTCAGCCCTTTATAGACGGAGAGCTGTTTACCGATTAAAATTATTTAGGCACCCTTTAACGGGTGCTTAAAATTTTGTCTTTACAAACACAAAATATAGTGGTATAATGACTTTGAATACATAGTCCGAAAGGAATTAGTTTATTATGAAATGTCCCATGTGCTCGCATCCTGAAAGCAAGGTTATAGATTCCCGCCCTTCTGCGGACCATTCTTCTATTCGACGCCGCAGAGAATGCGAAAAGTGTCAGAAGCGTATTACTACCTACGAAATTGTGGAGACTGTTCCGTTGGTAGTGGTTAAGCGTGATAAATCCCGTGAGACTTTTGACAGAAGCAAGCTGCTTCGTTCCATTATTTCCGCTTGTGATAAGCGTCATGTTTCCCGTGAGCAGATGGAAACCATTGCTGACGAGATACAGTTCACACTTCAAAATTCGCTTCAGAACGAGGTTGCCTCTTCGTATATCGGTGAATTGGTGCTTGAAAAGCTTCGCGGTATTGACGAAGTTGCGTATATCCGATTTGCTTCCGTATACCGTTCTTTTAAGGATATCTCACAGTTTATGGAAGAAATCAGTAATCTCAATAAGTAAAACGTTATTATTGCCGCACACGATTTGTGTGCGGTTTTTTGCACAAAAAATATTAAAAAACTTTTAATAAACCTATTGACAAATGATGTTTCTGATGGTATATTTAACCGTGGTTAGCATATGCTAATAACAGAACAAGGTAGGTTGCATATGAATTTAACACATGCTGAAGAGGGAAAAGAATATATAATTCGCAGCATTGAAACTAATGATGAGGAGCTTAACTCCTTTCTGTTTTCCTTGGGTTGCTACAGCGGTGAAGCTATTACGGTGGTTTCTCGCCGCAGAGGTACTTGCGTAGTTTCTATAAAGGACGGCAGATATAGTATCGACAATCAGCTTGCTGAAGCTATTATTATTTAATAAAGGGAAGAGCCTTCGGGCTGTTTTCTTTAGCCCTGCGGTTAGTCGCTGCTAACTCGGTTTGCAAACCTTGTTTATTTAGGAGGAAGAAAATGAGAATTGCATTTGCGGGCAATCCCAACAGTGGTAAGACCACTATGTACAATGCCCTTACCGGCAGAAACGAGCGTGTTGGCAACTGGGCCGGTGTCACTGTAGACAAAAAAGAAAGCCCCATTAAAAAGAGCTTTTGTAATAGTGATGAGGAGCTTATTGCGGTAGACCTCCCCGGCGCGTATTCTATGTCGCCCTTCACTTCAGAAGAAAGTATAACCAGCGCATACGTTAAGAACGAAAAGCCTGATGTTATCGTCAATATAGTTGACGCTACCAATCTTAGCCGCAGCTTGTTCTTTACCACACAGCTTCTCGAGCTTGGGGTTCCCGTTGTTGTTGCTCTTAATAAGAGAGATATCAACGAAAAAAAGGAAACTAAGATAGATGCAGATGCACTGTCCAAAGAGCTGGGCTGTCCCGTTATTCTGACGGTATCTACAACTGGCGGAAACAATGGGCTTGCAGAGGTTGTTAAAGCCGCTGAAAGCATAAAAGGTAAGGAACAGAAGGCGCCTTTTATTCAGACCGGAGTTGATCTCAGTGATAAAAAGAGCGTTGAAGCAGGAGACAGAAAGCGTTTTGAATACGTAAATAAGCTGGTTTCCAAGGTTGAAAAGCGTAAGATTCTCACTAAGGACAAGAATTTCCAGGACAAGATAGATTTCGTTCTTACCAGCTGGTGGGGCGGAATTCCCATTTTTGCCGTTGTTATGTTCCTTGTATTCCAGATCTCTCAGGCATGGGTAGGTCCTTGGATCGCAGAAGGTTACGTTTTTGAAAAAGACGATTCCATTTCTATTACATACAATTCCGAAGAATTTGAGCTCTTTAAGCAAGATGACCCTGACACTGATGCAGACGATGCAGGTCTTGTGGGCAAATGGGTTTCAGAAAGCACTACACTTGAATTTTCCGAGGACGGCTTACTTGTTCTTACCTCGGGAGATACCTCTAAAGCGGGCGAATATACCTTTGAAGAGGATGAGCTTTCTATCACTGTTGAGGGTGAGAAGGTTGTTTCCGTATTCAACGGTAACGACGTTGAGATACCCGGCCTTGTAACGTATATCGAAATGTTTGGTGAATGGGTTGGCGGTCTCCTTGAAAACGCAAATCCTCTTCTCACCTCAATTCTTGTTGACGGTATTATTGGAGGCGTAGGCGCTGTTGTCGGCTTTTTGCCTTTGGTAATGGTAATGTACTTCCTCATAGCGCTTCTTGAAGACTGCGGTTATATGGCACGCGTAAGCGTTGTGCTTGACCCTATCTTCAAAAAGGTAGGTCTTTCCGGTAAATCCGTAATTCCTTTCGTTATCGGTACCGGTTGTGCTATCCCCGGTGTAATGGCTTGCCGTACTATCCGTAACGAGCGTGAGCGAAGAGCTACCGCGATGCTTGCACCTTTTATGCCTTGCGGCGCAAAGCTCCCCGTTATCGCACTTTTTGCAGGTGCATTCTTTGGTGAATCCACTTGGGTAGGTACACTTATGTACTTCGCAGGTATCATCATTATTTTCCTCTGTGCACTTCTTATCAATAAGCTTACCGGATATAAGCACAGAAAGTCTTTCTTCATTATGGAGCTGCCAGAATATAAGGCCCCCTCTGTTTGGAGAGCGTTCGTGTCCATGTGTCAGCGCGGTTGGTCTTATATAGTAAAAGCAGGTACGATTATACTTGTTTGTAACTTTGTCGTTCAGCTTATGCAATCCTTCGGCTGGAACTTTGCTCCCGTTAAAGACGCAAGTGATTCTATTCTTGCAACTATTGCGACTCCCTTTGCATATCTTTTCGCTCCTATCGTTGGCGTTGTTGCTTGGCAGTTGGCTGCTGCTGCTATTACCGGTTTTATTGCAAAAGAAAACGTTGTCGGAACATTGGCAGTATGCTTTGTTGGCCTTGAAAACCTTATAGATACTGAGGAATTGGCTCTTATGGAAGGTGCAGGTGCAGAGGTTGCAGGTATTATGGCTATAACTAAGGTTGCGGCTCTCGCATACCTTATGTTCAATCTTTTCACTCCTCCTTGTTTCGCGGCTATCGGCGCAATGAACTCCGAGATCAAGAGCAGAAAATGGCTTTGGAGCGGTATCGGACTTCAGTTTGCTGTTGGCTATTCTGTTGGTTTCCTGGTGTTCTTCTTCGGAACTCTCTTTACCGACGGTTCCTTTGGTTCTATTTGGATGCCTATCGTTGGCTGGCTGTTCATAGCCCTGTTTGTTTCAATAGTCGTAGCGCTTATAATAAAGACTAATGCAAACATCAAGAAGGAATATGCTTTAAGCGCAAAATAATATGGAAAACTATATTGCTATTGGTGTTATTCTCCTTATAGTCTGTCTGGCGGCTTGGTATATTATCCGTTCAAAGAAAAAGGGTAAAAAGTGTATCGGCTGTCCCGACGGATGCTGTCCGTCACAGCAAAACTGCTCAGGTTCCTGCAGTTGTTGCAGCGGAAGCGAGAAAAGCAAATAAAAGAAATCGTCCTGTTTATGCGAGAACAGGACGATTTTTTGTTTTGGTTATTATTGATTAATCCAAGCCGATTACGGTATCGATAGGCATGGAAATGACCATACCCTTCGCTTCGCTGTTCATACCGCATTTTTCGCTTATGGCGTTCATAATACTCAGCTTGTTCTGGTTGTCTGCAACAATGATGACCATATCTTTTTCTTCCTGGAAGCTAAGTCCCCAAAGACTTGCTTCATGCTCGTTACCGACACGGTGTGAATGAACCACAGTTCCTCCGCCTGCGCCTGCTGTGCGGGCAGCATCCATAACCTCCTGGCTGAAGCCTTGGTTGACTGTAGCCACTATGAGAGAGTGTGTTGTTGCCATGTGATTATCATCCTTTCTTTCCGTGTTTTTAACCTGAACAGAAGCATATTGTTTATCCATAATATGGAGTAGCAAAGCGCTTGCACCGCTTAGCGGAAGAGTAAACGCAATACCGCTGTCTATCGCACCGAGCTTTAATTGCTTTTTAAAGGTTTTAAGCAGTTCCTCGGCCGAGTCTTTTGTAAGTGCTGTAACAATAATAGCCTTGTCAGGGCTTCCCAAACCGAGAATATCGATCATATCATTGGGAGCAGTTCCCACCGCATTTATGCGATATACCGTCGAAATGCTTCTTTCACGGCAAATCTCTGCGGCTTTATCGGCTTTTTTAGGGGATGTTATCAGTATGGGTATTCTCAATGAATCGTTTCTTTTGTTGGAACTCATATTAAAATTCCTCCTCGATCTCGATGATCATATCGCAATTATCGGGAACTGCGTATTCATTGGAAACAGCCTTGTGTTGCTTATTAAGCTTAATTCGGTATGCTACGCCCATCATTTGAATAGTGATAAGAGGTGAGAGCGCAACTAAAGCAACTACACCGAATGCATCAGTCATAATATTTCCACCAAGAGCCTGACAGCATCCGATGCACAGAGGCAGTAGGAAGGTGGATGTCATAGGTCCGCTTGCAACTCCACCGGAGTCAAATGCAATACCGACAAAGATCTTAGGTACGAACACTGACATTACCAAAGCGATGACGTATCCGGGAATTACGATGTACTGTATGGGAATTCCGGTAAGAATACGAAGAACAGAAAGACCGATACTTACCGCAACGCCGATAGAAAGCGCGCGGTTCATTGCCTTTGCGGAAATGGCACCATTGGTAACAGTTTGTACCTGACGGTTAAGAATCTGAATAGCAGGCTCTGCTTTAACGATAAAATAACCGATAAGCATACCAATAGGGATAAGAAGCCATTTTATAAATCCGGCAGACAATTCTTTTCCAAGTAAGCTGCCCACAGGAGCAAATCCCACGTTAACACCGCATAGGAAAAGAACCAGTCCGAGATAAGTGTAAATAAAACCGATAATTACACGTAATTGCTGTCTTCTGGGATACCTTTTTCCGAACAACTGAAATACTGCATATACGGCAACAATGGGAAGCATCGAAATGAGAACTTCTTTTGCATAATGAGGAAGCTCAAAAGCAAAGGCTTTGGCAACGTCCTGCATAGTTGATACTTCGGGTATTACTGTCTCTGAAATGTTGGCTCCGTCAGGCTTATAGAAAAATCCTAGTATCATAACAGCAAGAATGGGACCAATACTTGAAAGTGCAACAAGACCGAAGCTGTCACTTGAAGCGGATTTGTCACCTCTCATGGAAGAAAGACCGAGTCCCAATGCCATAATAAAAGGAACGGTTATAGGACCGGTAGTAACTCCTCCGGAGTCAAACGCCACCGCAAGAAATTCCTTTGGAACAAAAAAAGAGAATACAAGTAAAATTGTATACAGGATTATAAGCAGTTTGGAAAGGTCGATTTTATGTATTATACGCAATACAGCAAGTGCAAGGAAGAGACCTACGCCAAAAGCAACCGTAAATATTATAGTGCTGTTGGGAATAGAAGGAACTTGCTCGGACAGTATTTGCAAATCAGGCTCCGCAATGGTGATAAGAACACCCATAACAAAGCTAATGAGCGCAGCGATAATGACTTTGTTTGTTTTTGTAAGAGCCGCGCCGATACCCTCACCGAGAGGGGACATAGCAGTCTCTGCGCCCAACTGGAACATACCCATTCCTAAAATAAGCATTACTGCGCCGACAAAGAACATAGCCATTGTACCAATCTCAAGCGGTATTAAAAAAACTGTAAGTGCAAGTACTATACCGGTTATAGGCAACACGGCGGAAAGAGATTCTTTTATTTTCTCTTTTAACTTAAGATTCAATATTTCCACCGCCTTTGCCGTTAATTATTTTACATATTAATTATATATGTCAAAACCGAGAAAGTCAACACGGGTTACAAAAATTTAACATCCAAAAATATTTGTTCTTGTCTTTTTGTTTTTGTTGATATTATCTTTAGGTTGTGTTATTATTATAAAAAATGGAAACGGAATGAGTGTTATGCAAAAAGTTAAAATAACCGTTATGCGAATGGCGAGTTATGACGATCTTTCTTTTAAGTATGAGAATCAGATAGAGCACGCTTGTGATATGATACTGGGAAAGGTATTTGTTTATGACGGCACTTCTAAACCTGACGGCATGTGTGACAGCGCCTGGGAGTCTTTATATCCGTTTGCTCACGCTTTGTCTCAAGGAGAGGGAAACTTTTTTGATGGATGGATGAAGGATCCATATTCCGCAATGGTTTCTTGTAATGACGGATTCAGACCTGTCAGCTTTTATCTTGAATTGTATAAGGAAAAAGACGTATGAAAAGAATAATGTTCGTTTGTCTGGGAAACATTTGCCGTTCACCAATGGCGGAATTTGTTTTTAAGGATATGGTGAAGAAAAAGGGACTTGAAAAAGAGTTCTTTATTTCTTCTTGCGCAACAAGTAGGGAAGAGGTAGGAAATTCCGTTTATCCCCCTGCCAAAAAAGAACTTGCATCGCACGGAATACATTGTGATGGAAAGCGTGCGGTGCAGTTGAAGTGGGAAGACTATGATAATTATGATCTTTTTATCGGTATGGATTCCTCTAACATTCGCAATATGAACTTCATATTAAAAGGCGATAAGCAGGGTAAGATAAGAAAGCTAATGGATTATACTTCCCGCCGTGGAGACGTTGCCGATCCATGGTATACAGATAGGTTTGATATAGCGTACAAGGATATTTATGACGGCTGTGAAGGACTTCTTAATGCTTTGCTGAAATAACTTTCCGCTTGAAAAAACGGACATTATATGGTATAATATAATATATCAATGCCGAAGGAGATGTAGTATGAACAATAATTTGGTCTATTATTATTGCACTGTTAATGCGGCGCTTGCCATACTTCGGGATAAAGAGTTGTGGATGACCGATATACGTAATCTTAACGATCTGAATGAGTTGACCGGCGTTTATAATATGTTTTTTAACCTATTGGAGGAGTATGACGGAGAACATAACCGTTGTCTTGGCGGCTTGTTTGAGATAGCGCGGCAGCCTGGGGCTATTCAGCTTTACGAGCGTCCTCTTGCAGTTCATCCGTATTACGTTGCGTGCTTTAGTAAAAATCAGGATTCTGTCAGCCAGTGGGTGTCTTTCGCAGATGACGGTCATGGTGTTGCTATCGGTTTTGATGAAAATCAGCTTATTTCCGTTTCTCATGCAGACGGTCTTGAATATCACGCGATTTCATACGTTCATGAGGATGATATTGCAAAGATCATTCCTGAGATATACGAATTTCTTGTTAACGAGGGTTGCGTGAGTAGACGAGCACTTATGGACGCTACCATGAGCCGTATTAAGGAGATTTACGAGTCCGGTGCTTATTTCAAAACTCACCATTATCGCAGTGAGAATGAAAAGCGTATTATATACGAATATCCTCATGAGGTTAATAATCTTCCTCAGGGTTGGCAGGTAAAAAAAGTAAAAGCGTATGCCAAGAAGAATATGATAAACACTTGCGTTCCCCTTGCTTTTCCCACAACTGCTATAAAGGCAATTATAACGGGACCCAAATACCAAAAAAACTATTATGAGTTGGAAATGGCACTTGAAGTATTGGGATACGATTTGAAGAATATAAGTATTCAGGAATCCACCAGCGGATACAGATAATTTAAATGGGCTGCTTTTGCAGCCTTTTATCTTTTTATATAAAAAATATCTATTTACTCTTTTATTTTGCTTTTTATTGTGATATACTGTATCTTACACAGTTGCATTTATTCTTTTGAGGTGATTATATATGGCAAACATCGAAACCAAATGTGTACAGGGTGGATATACTCCCGGAAACGGTGAGCCCAGACAGATCCCTATCGTTCAAAGCACAACCTTCAAATACAATACCGGACCCGATATGGGCAAGCTGTTCGACCTTGAGGCAAGCGGTTATTTTTATTCCCGATTGCAAAACCCTACTTGCGATACTGTTGCTGCAAAAATTTGTCAGCTTGAGGGCGGTACCGCAGCGATGCTGACTTCTTCCGGTCAGGCTGCATCTTTCTTTGCCATTTTTAATATTGCCCAGTCCGGTGATCACGTTGTTTCCTCCTCCAGTATTTACGGCGGAACTTTCAATTTGTTTAACGTAACAATGCGCAAGATGGGCATTGAGTTCACCTTTATTTCTCCCGATTGTACCGAAGAGGAGCTTGAGGCGGCTTTCCGCCCCAACACAAAGGCTGTTTTTGGCGAGACTGTTGCAAATCCCGCACTTACCGTTCTTGATATTGAAAAGTTTGCTTCAGCAGCTCATGCACACGGATGTCCTCTTATTATTGATAATACCTTTGCCACGCCCGTTAACTGCCGTCCCTTTGAGTGGGGTGCGGATATAGTTACCCATTCCACTACTAAATATATGGATGGTCACGGTTCTGCAGTCGGTGGCTGTATTGTTGACAGCGGCAAGTTTGATTGGACAAAGTATGCAGATAAGTATCCCGGGCTTTGCACTCCCGACGAAAGCTATCACGGTATTACTTATACGGAGCGCTTTGGTATAGAAGGCGCATATATCACAAAGGCTACCGCACAGCTTATGCGTGACCTTGGCGCTACTCAGTCTCCTCAATCTGCTTTTATATTAAATCTCGGTCTTGAGAGCTTGCATCTGCGTATGAAGCAGCATTGTAAGAACGCACAGGCGGTTGCCGAGTATCTGTCTTCACACGAAAAGATTACCTGGGTCAAATACTGCGGTCTTAAGGGCGATAAAGATTATGTCCTTGCGCAGAAATATATGCCAAACGGTTCTTGCGGTGTCGTAAGCTTTGGCGTTAAAGGGGGAAAAACAGCTGCCGAAAAGTTCATGGAAGCTCTTACGATTGCGGCTATTGAGACACATGTGGCGGATGCAAGAAGCTGCTGTCTCCATCCTGCAAGCACAACTCACCGTCAGCTTTCAGATGAAGAACTGGTTGCTTGCGGCGTTACTCCCGATCTTATCCGTCTTTCTTGCGGTATTGAGGGCACGGAGGATCTGATTGACGATATTGCGCAAGCTCTTGAGAAAATTTAAGGAATTGTTGTATGCCTATTAAGATACCTAACGATCTGCCTGCTGTTAAAACGCTGGCGGACGAAAATATATTTGTAATGACAGAGACCCGTGCGATGACTCAGGATATAAGACCTCTCAAGCTGTTGGTGCTTAATCTTATGCCTACAAAGATCGAGACGGAAACTCAGTTTTCCCGACTTTTGGGAAACACGCCTCTGCAGATAGAAATGGAGCTAGTACACGCAAAAACACACACCTCAAAGAATGTAGCGGAGGAGCATTTATTTTCCTTCTATAAAACCTTTGATGAGGTTAAGCACCGCACCTTTGACGGTATGATCATTACAGGAGCGCCTGTTGAAAAGCTTGACTTTGAGCAAGTGGATTATTGGGAAGAGCTTTGTGAGATAATGGAGTGGACAAAGACAAACGTTCATTCTACTCTTCACATCTGCTGGGGTGCGCAGGCAGGTCTTTATTATCACTACGGTATTAATAAGGTTCCGCTTGATAAAAAGTTGTTCGGTGTATATCCTCATATTGTTGAGTACAAGAATTCAATACTATTCCGCGGATTTGACGATGTATTTATGGCGCCCCATTCTCGTCACACTACTGTTCCCAGAGAAGCCATTGAGGCAGTTCCTGAATTAAGGATTCTTGCTTCATCTCAAGAGGCGGGTGTTTATGCCCTCAAGAATGAGAGCAGTAGTCAGTTGTTTGTCTTCGGTCATTCCGAATATGATCCTGATACTCTTAATCGTGAGTATCTTCGCGATAAAAACGCGGGGTTGCCTATTGATATCCCCAAGAATTATTTTCCCGGCAATGACGATACAAAGCCTCCCATAGTTTCGTGGCGTGCTCACGCTAATCTGCTGTTCTGCAATTGGCTTAACTATTTTGTATACCAGACAACGCCTTATGATATTACCCAGATCAGTAAATAAACAATTAACGCCCTGCTTTTTGCAGGGCGTAAAATTTACTCTTTTTCGGTTATTACTATTTTAATTCCTTTTTTGTCAAACTTTATAAGATCATCTTCCAAGGCGTTCCAGTCAGTGATAAGCGCATCGAGTCTTTCTGCGGGGCAAATACTTACGATCGATTCGAAGCCGATTTTTTCGGTAGGGAATAGACCTATTGCCTGCTTTGAACTGTCGATTACTGCATTCCAAAAACTGATTGCCTGCGACTTTTGAATGGATAGACCAAAGTCTGCCGAAATTGCTGCTGCCGTGATAAAGCATTTGTCAAAACGCAGCTTTTTGATCATTTCTATTGCAAAGGCATCATAGCAGTTGCCTTTACTGTCCATCTCTCCGCCGAGCATAATAATGTTTACATTTTGCTTCTTTCTCAATTCTTCTGCAATGATGATAGAATTGGTAACAACCCGTGCTTTAATATTATCAGGAATGCCTCTCGCCATAAAGTACCCTACAGTGGCGGATGTGATAAATATTACATCGTTGTTTTGTATCATTGATATCGCCTTTTTGGCAATAGCTACGTAGTTTTCTTTTTCTTCTGCAATGTCTTTACAGGTTATATTCTTAGGTTTACCGGCGGCAACCTGACGAATGGGAATAGCACCGCCGTGTGTGCGCTTCAGCAAGCCTTGTTCTTCAAGTAAACGAAGATCTCTTTGTGCAGATCCATAGCCCACATTAAATAAAGTCTGAATTTCCGTTGTAGTGATACTGCCTTTGTCTGCGAGCATGTCAAGAATTGCTTGATGACGTTCTTCGATGAACATTTTTAATTACTCCTTTGCTTGATATAGCAGCTGCTACATGTCGACCTGTAGCGTGCCGCATTAATAATATATCACGTTTATTGACGTTTGTCAACAGAAAACGTCAATAAACGTAAAAATATCTTTACGGTTGTTTACGGTTGCTTTTATCAAGAAAGTGTGTTATACTTTACAAAATGAAGCAGCAAATTGGTCAAATGGTGAAAAGGAATATAATCATATGAATGTTCTTGTTTTAAACGGAAGCCCCAAGGGAGAAAACAGTATTACGCTACAAACCGTCAATTATCTTAAACTGTTGTATCCTATGCATAGCTTTGAAGTTTTGCATGCCGGTCAACGAATAAAGGCGTTGGAAAAAGATTTTTTTGCTGTACAAAAAAATATTGAAAAAGCTGATATTTTGTTGTTTTCGTATCCTGTATATACCTTTATCGCTCCTTATCAGCTTCATAGATTTATCGAGTTATTAAAGGAAAGCGGCATTCCTTTGGAAGGAAAGTTTGCTACACAGCTTTCGACATCCAAGCATTTTTACGATATAACTGCCCACGAATATGTAAGAGAAAACTGTCTTGATATGGGGCTGAAATACATACGTGGTCTTTCTGCCGATATGGATGATCTTTTGACTAAGAAAGGTCAAAAACAAGCGACGGACTTTTTTGATTTTGTTCTGTATTCCGTTGAAAACGGACTTTATGAATTGGCTTTATGTGAAAAAGCACCTTTTTCCGGCAAAGCTGTTTCTGTGCCAAAAACTGAAAATATCAACAAGGGCGGGGACATTGTTGTCGTTACCAACATGGAACCGGACGACATACAGCTTAAGGCTATGATAGATCGCTTTTCCGCTGTTATGCCCAGAAAAACCAGAGTTGTAAATATAAGAGAATATCCCTTCAAGGGCGGATGCCTCGGCTGCTTTAATTGTGCCGTCTCCGGAAAATGTATATATAAGGATGGCTTTGACGATTTTTTGCGTAACGATCTGCAGACAGCGCAGGCTATGATTATTGCCTTTACTGTAAAAGATCATTCTATGGGCGCCTCGTTCAAGCTGTATGATGACAGACAGTTTTGTAACGGTCACCGCACCGTTACTATGGGAATGCCTATGGGATATCTTATAAGCGGCGAGTATTCAAAGGAGCATAATCTTCGTACTATAGTTGAAGCGCGTGCTCAAGTGGGAAGTAATTTTCTTGCAGGTGTAGCTACCGATGAGTTTGATCCCGATAAAGAGATAGATCAATTGGCAGCTTCTTTGGAATATGCGCTGAACAACTCGTACGTACCGCCTCAGAATTTTTATGGTATCGGAGGTATGAAGATATTCCGTGATCTAATCTGGCTTATGCAAGGTATGATGCGCGCTGACCATAAATTTTATAAAAAGCATGGGCAGTATGATTTTCCGCAAAAAAAGCGCGGAACCATGCTTAAAATGTATTTAGTGGGAACATTGCTCTCCTCTCCCAAAATAAAGGCAAAAATGGGTAATAAAATGAACGAGGGGATGTTAATGCCCTATAACAAGGTTTTGAAAAACATAAAGACATAGGTGTATTCTAAAAAAGGAGAGGTGTTAACGGTGTATCTAAAAGACTTTTATTTGCCGACTCGCAGAGACGAGGACGGATACTTGCTTTCGTTTCCATACCAACTTGAGATGCAGTGCTATTCCGACAATAACGTGTATCCCTTTAAGTTGTTTCCGAATAAAGAGTTTCAGCACATTTCCTTTGAGCCAATAACAATATTTTGCGGCGGCAACGGATCGGGTAAATCCACGTTACTAAACGTGATTTCCGAAAAGTTGGATATCAACTGTTCTGCGTTGTTTAATGATACACCTTATATGTGCTCGTATGTGGATATGTGCTCGTATACACTCGCACCGGGTATTAAACGCGTGCCTCAAGGGAGTAAAAAAATAACCAGTGATGACGTTTTCGATTTTCTTTTGGACGTTCGTGCCGTGAACGAAGGGATAGACAGAAGACGCGAGGAATTGCTCAATGAGCATTACCAAACAAACGAAACACCTATGCCGCGTTTTACATCTCTCGCCGAGCACGATGAGTTCAAACGGTGCTTGGAAGCAAAGCGTTCCACGAAATCCGCATACGTTTCCAGACGCTTGCCAAAGGAACTGGAAGGGAAGTCCAACGGCGAAAGTGCTTTTGTTTACTTTACGCAAAAGATAGAGGAAAACGCCCTTTATCTGCTGGACGAGCCTGAAAACAGCCTTTCCGCAAAACTTCAGCTTCAACTTGTAAACTTTTTGGAGGATTCTGCACGGTTTTACGGCTGTCAGTTTATTATCTCCACCCATTCGCCCTTTCTGCTTGCAATGAAAGGAGCAAAAATATACGACCTCGATTCCCGTCCCGTAACAGTTAAAAAATGGACAGATATCGAAAATGTGCGCATCTACCACGATTTCTTCAAGAACAATACTCGTTTTTTCTAAAAAAGCTTTTTGCGACAAAATTTCGCAAAAAGCTTTTTGTGTTGTTTATTCTTTCGTATTTCTTAATATTTCGTCCTTTGTAAGGTTATACGCTTTTGCAATATCCATTGCATAACTTTGTCCGTAGTGTCCGCGAATTATCTTGAATACACGTTTATGTGAATTTTCATCAATGCGCGCACAAATGTTAACTATTTTTGTTTTTCCGCTTGTGTATGAGTTTTCCAAACCGCATAGCTCGTGGAAGTGAGTGGTCCAAAGTCCTCTTGCGCCTATATCTGAATACGCAGTGATAATTTCGGTAGCAATAACCACAGCTTCGGTGGAATTGGTGCTGGAAAGCGCTTCGTCAAACAAAAACAAGCTGTTTTGGGTAATGTTTTTGTTAATTAACTGTATTTTCTCGCATTCGTCGGATAATCTTCCGTGCACATAGGAACGGTCTTTAATGTCTATAAAATGAACCAGTATCGCATCTACAGCTTTAATATCCGCTCTTTTGGCGGGAAGAGGTAAGCCTAAATGGAGCATTGTGTATAAAATTCCCACAGACTGAGTATAAATGGATTTTCCGCCTTGGTTGGGACCTGTCAAAATGTATATGCTGCCGTTATCGTCAAAGGTAAGTTCGTTTTTGATCACATCCTTGTCTTTTTCGGTATTCAAAGCAAGTATGGGGTGATAAAGTCCATCAATCTCATCGCTTTCGGCAAAGCGAGGCTTGCACAGAGACAAACCCTTTTTATTTAGCTCCGTAAGCGTTTTCATACACGCAACAACAAATCTCCATTCGTGTATGGAATAAGATAATACGTTAAGATTGTTTACCGCGTACTTTTTTACAACTCCTGCCCAAGATTTCAAACCCGATGCAAACACCTTGTTTAAAGCGGAGTTTGCCGAAGCGCGCAACGAACTTGCTTCTTCGGCTGTCAGGTTTTTGTCAAGGGGTACAAGCGGCGCCGCGCAGACAAATTCGCTGTTTTTGAAATTAAGACGCATCAATTTGTCCATGAATTCGCCGGAAACATAGCTTTCTTCGTGTACGGAGATAAGACCTGCCTCAACGGGTTTCATTTGAGCATTTAAATTAATTCCCACAGTAATGCTCTTTATTTCGGTAATGGTATGTATTTGTTTATCTACCTCTTCGCAAAGGGTATCGAATTCTTGTGTGGTGCAGATAGGCTTTATCTTTTCCCACAGTACCAAAAGTGCACGGCTTTTTACTTCGTATTCGGCAAAAATGCTTTTAATCTCTTTAAGATATTCAACTCTTGTTTCAAGCTCTTTAATACTGTACAGTAGTTTTTCGTTGGAAAGCGCAGTTTCTTTTTCTTTTTGTATTTCAAAAAAATCTTCTAATACCAAAAAACTCTTTGAAAGTCTTTCATAAAGTGCAGGTTTCGCCAAAAGTTCAGCGAACAATTCCTGCCTTTGTTCTATTGTGTTTCTGTCAACAGTAAAAAATTCGCACAGGTCTCTTTCGGGCTCTCCGAACTTTCTGCCGTGGTTAATATTTATCAGGGTGTTAATATCCAATCTTGTGATAAAGGAAAAATCATTGAAAGATTTCCGTGTGTCAGTTTCTGCCCAAATGATGCTTTTCATTTTTTCCTCCTAAGGTATTAAATAATACAACAGCATTTTCATTCCAATGGAAACGAAGACCGCAAGAGCGGGGAGTATGATCAGCCACGCTGTTGAGTAACGGTAGGAACGCCATATCTTACAAAAGAAATAATAAAAATATCCTTATATTACCAAAAAAGGAATGGTAATGATTAATGCAAATCCGCTTGAAAGTGTAAGCAAAACCACTGCAACAACAAACAAAATGGTAGCAATTCTTAAAAGCTTTTTTGTAGGCGCAATTATATAATGTTTTTCATCGCTTGTATTGAGTATATGCGCTGCCGCATTTGCCATTCTGTGCATTACTTGCTCCTTTCTCGTGGGTTTTATTTGTTTACCATTATCCGCTTGTTTTCCGCATTCCCAGACGAAATCACGTTTCCATCGCAGGCTACAGAGTATGTATCCTTGTTCACTTTTATATCATAGCATCCGCCGCAAATATGAATCTTTGAAAGAGATATTTCATTCATTCCATCAGGAATAAAGGGCACGAATGAAAAAGAATCAAGGCTTTCCGGCATAATGCCGAACAATCCTTCTGTAACTACGCGTACAAACAGCGCGCTTTCGGCGGAAAGATGGCGTTTGTCTCCCTCGGGATAAGCTTCTACCGCGTATGGAACGCGATCGCAAACCAGACGCTTACGGCAGTATTTAAGGAGCGGCGTGGTTATTCTATTGCCTGCGCCTGCCAGAAACGCGCATTTTATACCGTAAAGAGTGGACCTGTCCCATATCGTATCAGATGTATTTTCTGCGCTTTTTTCGCAGGTAAGCATTCCTTCCTCTGTCCACAGAAATTGTGAGAGCATAGCGTCAATTGTATCTGATGCACGTCTGTTGATTCCCATACAAAGCGGCAAGCAAATCCAAGCACGCAGAGTATCAAAGCCCTTTGAATATCGGTAAGTATTAAATCCGTGCAGCTTGGCACCAAAATAGCTTTCAATGGCATTTTCAAGTTCAATTGCCCGTTTGTTGTAAACGGAAGCTGTTTCGTCGTCTCCCAATGCACTCGCCAGTTTCGCGGCGACCACGAGACCGCCGTAGCAAAGCGAAGAGGTTGATAGATTTGCCTTTCCATCGGTGGGGAAACGTCCTTCAAGCTCATCAGCATCAGAACGGATAACGCCTTCCGCCAGTTTGTTTTTTTCGCAATATTCGGCGCACCACTTAATAGCAGGGTAAAGCTCTGATGCGATTGCTTTATCACCGAGATACAAACAAAACAAAGAGGCACCGTATAGATACATTGCTGCATCGCCTCTGTCTCCCGCGCCCTCCCAAATATCAAGACCTTCAGCAATAATAGAGGAGGGAAGTCGGTGATATGTTTCCGACATAAAGGGCATATATCCTTTGTAAGCATTTATAGAAGCTTCAATCGCAGTAACGTCACCCGTCATCGCAAAATGCGGACCTGCGTACTCTATCTCATCGTTGCACCAGGTTGCGGCATAATATGCATGTCCGCCCGGTGAGTGGTATTTTCCTGTAATGGTCTGGAATATGCTCTCTCCGGCACGGAGCTTTGCGAAACGTGTCATAACATCGAGCTCAGCGTTACCGGTTTTCAAAACCAAAGCGTTATCACAAAGCTCTGTGATGCGCTGTAAACGTTTTTTGTGTTCTTCGTTCCCATTGGGAAGGGCGGCGTTTTCGTTTGCGATATGAGCGGAATAGCCGATGTCAAAAGTTAATTCTTCTCCTGCCTTAAGAGATATGCTTTCGGGGGCATTGTGCTGGATTCTGCAAATGTAAACACCTTTAGTTCCTCTACCGTAAGAATGTACGTATTCTGCTGGGTGGGATAGCCTTATGTCAATATCTGTTTCGGCTTTCACCTTTACTCGTTCCATGCAGTATTTGCTATCCGATGCAGGGAAAAAGCAACGCTCTGTCTTAAATCCTTTGTTTGTTTCGCATATGGCTTTCAAGGTGCCATCAAGAACAAACTTGCAAGGATACTCAATAACAGCTTTTCCGTCAACAATAAACATAGGCCGATCTTCCTGTGGAATGCTAAAGCAAAAAGTTGCGTGTGTATTGTTGGGAATTGTGCGTAAAACAGGGAAATAGCACTTTTGAGAAAGTAACAGCGCTCCGTCTTCATTTACTCCGTAATACACGATATAATCAGCGAAAAGACCGCTCATTTCAATATCATCACGATGGATGGCTCCTTTTTCTACGTTCCAGCAAAGCTTGTTATCTGATATTGTCCATATATGTTTTGTCATAAGAATTTTCCCTTTACAAAATCGGTCAAGTATATTATATAGCAAAATAATGTTTTAGTCAATGATACAATTACCGACAACATATAACGTAAAATTTTCAGGATGCCGCTATAATAAAACGGCACCCTGATTTTTGCGTGTTTACCGAGCGTTTCCGTCGGTTTTACGTAGGTACAAAAGCTTTGCTGCAGAAAGGAGCGCTTGCGCTCTTTTGCCGACTCCGGGCGTGTAAAGGGTTATTTCACTCCCGTCTAAAAACAACTTTTCCGCTGTCAGGCATCCTGCGTTTTGCAAGGCGAGGAAAATATCATCCGCTTGAGTAACTGAAATTCCCAAAGCTTTGCATAATGACACTTTATCGAAATGTTTGTTGATTTTTGACACCTCGTTAAGTGTCGGTAATATTGTTAATAGGTTTTTATCTGAAAAAATACCGAACAAACGAGATAATTCACTTGCTTCCGTATCACCGATGATTAATTCGTCCGAGGATGACGCCAAAAACATTTTTGGGCAATCGTCGCGGTCGGCATAAAAGGCATTTAGTTCGGGAGTTACAAGCGTGGAATATGTGGATTTACTGACATAACAATCCTCTCCCGCGAAAGCCTTAAAGCGTCCGCTAAGCACACTGCGGAAAATATCAAATATACGTTCCGATACCTCGTTTGCCGTTGCATCCTTAAAATAGTTTTCCGTAAACTTTAGCATCTCGCTTTTTGAAAGCGTGTTTCTGCCCACAAGCGTATCTATTGAAACATCGAACAGCTCGGATATCTGCATCAGCATTTCGACTGTAGGTTCACCGTCTCCGCTTTCCACGCGCGAAATGTTTTGTGGTGACATAAACAGCTTTTCCGCAACCTCGGTTTGGGTCATACCACGTTCTTTTCTTAATTTTTTTATTGTTTCGCCGATAACCTTACTCATCTGAAGCCGTTCCTTTCTCGGGTGAGAACAGACGCTGTTAATACAACCGATTTCAAGATTGTTTCAAAAACTCCCGGGTGGTAATCGTATATAGTGGTTTGAGTATCGGATATTACCGCTTCGCGTTTTCCAATAATCATTTCGTTTGTGTTTTCTTTTAGGTCAAAAAGCAATTCAATAAATTTCTTTGCTGTTTCTTTAGAGACGGCTGCGGTTTTTACAAGGTGTTCCAAGGTGAAGTTTTTTGCTTTATTGTTAAAAACAAAATTACCAAGAAGTTTATCCGCATCATTGAGTGCGAGAAAAGCAAATAACTTGCGCATAAGTCCGTATCTGCCTAACGCATCTGTCATATACACATCATCGGAGTTTTGCAGTACACACATTTTCATTTCGCCGCGTTGTACGCTCCAAAGAGCGTTTTGCATATATTCCTTGCCCCAGAATGTATTTGCTTTGTCTTCGTGTAATTCACCTTGAGAATGGCATTGTATTCTTTCGTCTTTTTGCTCTGCACATAAAACCAACGAATCTTGTATTTCCGCCAGCGCGTCGTCACTGTAATAACCCGAATCCGCCATTGCGCTCATTTCAGCACCGATGGTTAAATACTGAAACAATCTGTGCGCTTCGCTTATTGATTCGTCTACCGGAACAGATTTCATATACTCCATTAAAGTGGTATGAAGGCTATTAAAGCTTTCGCGTTTTCTGTCAAAAAGAAAATCCGTGTCAATGTCAAAAACATCTGCTATAGCGGGAATATATTCAACACCCGGGGCAGTGTCTCCGTTTTCCCATTTGGAAATAACTTTTTCCGAAACACCGATTTTCTCGCCCAACTGCCATTGAGTAATACCGTGACTTGTTCTTAATTCTTTTATCTTTTTGCTGATTTCACACATTTGTGTTTCCTCCGTTAAATTTTCTTACGGCCGTGATTAAATGATACATTGTTTTTTGCATATAGTCAATATATTTGTGGTTTACAATTCTCCAAAACGGGGAGCGGATATTGAAAAACAATTATGAATTGATTTTTGTGCTATCTCGAATTTTTTCGTGTTAATGTTGCCAATGTGCAAATAAAATGATATAATACTTTTAATAATTAAAAGCAGGATTAAGTCTATGATTAAACCATATACAACAATACTTATAGATATGTATGGAGTTATACTTGAGGAAAGCAAAGGTAATTTTTTGCCGTACGTATATAGCACATTTCCGGAGAGCGAATATGAAAGGATCAATGATATTATTCGTAATCAAAAGATGTTTACGAAAGCACAGCTCGGAGAGGTAACTTCACACGAATTCTTGTCAGTGTTGGGCTTTGAGGATACAGAAAAGGCAATGAAGGATTATATCCGAAACCATCTTACTCTTGACAAGGGATTCATACCTTTTGCAGAAAAGGTAAAGGGTAAATATCGGCTTGTTCTTGTTTCCAATGACGTTCCCGAGTGGAGTGAATATATTACCGAATACTTCGGAATAAACGAGTACTTTTCTCACAAGATAATTAGCGGAAATATAGGGGCACGCAAGCCTGACTTTAAGATATTTGATGACGGACTGGAGCTTATCGGCGCCCGTCCGGCGGAATGTATCTTTGTGGATAATACTGCAAAAAATCTGGTTGCGGCAGAGGAAATAGGTATATCTCCCGTGCTGTTTGACCGTGACGGAGAGCATTATTACGGTGCTACGGTAATGAATTTCGAGGAATTATATAATTTTATCGGATAAAATAATAAAAAAGCACAGAGCTGCCTCTGTGCTTTTTGTTTTGTAAAATCATGTTCGCTTTTTGGACTTCGATATTTTATAAAGCTCCTCAGCAGCAAGGCGTGCCTTGGCAACGGGAACACTTTTATCCTTGGGAAAGCAATAATAGACGGTCTTGTTGTTTCCTATGGAGATGACATCGCCTATCTCATACCAGAAATAATCGGCATACAAGCTATAGCTTGCAAGAGGCTTTTGTGAGTAATTTAGTTTTCCATCACAGCCTTCGAGCAAAAATCCGTCTTCTGAGTGCTTTAATCTTCCTTCGCCAACCATATAAATGGCTTTGCTGTCAATGAACATAGCGATATCAACGTCTGTATCTAATCGATATGTGCCGTTTTCTGTCTCGTGTTTCACTTGTTCTCTTTCCCACGCATACCAGTCTGGAATATGGGGAAACTCTGTTTCTCCGTTATGAGCCTTTAGCTGTCCGTACTCGTCCATTGTATATGATTTTCCGCAAGCGTTGCAAACGATCGTTTCGCCCTTTCCGCACATTTTTCCTTCGGTTAAGCATGCAGGACACTTGTATAAAATGCGCTCAAGACCGTCTGCGCGGAAAGTCTCGGTTACTCGTATATTATTCTCCTTTTGCCATTTAAAATGGTCAAAGGTAAACGCGTCGGTCAATATTTTGTCAATTTCCTCAATGCTTTTGTTTTTCACATCATTTTCGCTTAGCAAGCATTTTACATTTGCGCTTACCTTTACTTTACGGTTTTGAAGTCCGTTATATAGCGGATCACGTGTAAACGCGCCTTCGGTTTTTATCATTACAACGGGAACGTCAAGCATTTTGATAAGTCTGCCGAACTTGTCGGGAAGGGGAGTTGCCGTTCCGTCAAAGCTATAGCTCGCCTCCGGATACAATAGCACGCTGGTCTTTTTTGTTTTAAGCATATAGCTTATGTCTTTTATAAGCGTAATATCGTTTATGAATTTATGCGTTGGTATACACCCGATTTCACGCATAAGCCAGCGTTTTCCGATAGTTCCGTCATATGTTGTGACAATGCCGTAAGGCAGAGGATAAAGAATTCTTGAAGCAATCTCCATGTCCAAAAAAGAAGAGTGGTTCATCAATATAAGATATGGCTTGTTTTTGGGTAAAGAACCGGTATAAGAAAACTTGACACCCCAAAGATCGGGGATAGAAGCAATACGTATAATAGTGCGCCAGAATATGTTTGGGCGTTTCGGCTTTTTGTGTTTCTGTGCAGGTATTAAAACAGCTTTTTCGTATGAAATACGCTTTGTCTTAGTTTTCATAAGTCACTTCCTGTTGTTTAATTCAAAATACTTTCAGCGCAGGATCTTATCAGATTAATGTCAGTATTACTGTCGGCCGCCGCACCATATAACAAAGCTTTTATTAAAAACACTGTTTTTTCAGACGAGCTATCGCTGCAGTATTCTCGGGTCAGATAAGTTATATTATCAATTATACGGTTCTTTTCTTTTATCTGCTCTTCATTCAGCAAACTGTCATCTAACATAGCAATATGCTTGAAATTGGGGTTAGCGCGCCAGAATAGCACGGTTGCAATACAAAGCTCGGTTATAAAACGTTTTTTGTCGGTTGTAAACATAGATTCTATTTGCGTTTTCAATAGAACCCATTGAGAGTTTACATATGCAATTACCTCAAATACAAATGCAGCCTTGCTTTCAAAATGTCTGTAGGGGGCTGCGCAGGAAACTCCGCACTCGTTAGCGATGCGTCGCAAAGAAAAACCATTTATTCCGTGTTTTTCTATTTCTCGTATTCCGGCAAGTAAAAGAGCTTTTCGCAACTCCTCGTGATTTACGTACTCTTCTGTATATGGCATAACAGCACTCCTCGTATGAAATTAAGGGTGTTAACAATGTTATAGTATCATTAAAACAACGAAAAATCAAGGGGATATTCAATATTCTATTGACTTTATGTTAAAATAAGTATATAATTTATATAAATCAAGTTAACACCGTTAACTTCACTCTTTTGAAACGAGATATATATTATGGAAAACAACAAATTACTTATTGCACGCGGTATCATAGATGAAACGGATAAAGCAATGGCAGAGCTTTTCCGTCGCAGAATGGAAGCGGCGCGTCTTGTCGCTGAATACAAGATGGAAAAGGGTCTTCCTATTAAGGATGCAGCTCGCGAGGAGCAGATAATCCGTCGTAATGCTGAATATCTTGCAGATGAAAACGAGACAGTTCGGAGTTTGTATACTTGCTTTATGCGTGAAGTGATAGATCTGTCTTGCGCTTATCAAAGCAGACTTTTCAACGGAATGAACGTTGCATTTTGCGGTGTAAAAGGTGCGTTTGCTTCAATTGCTGCCGGAAAGCTGTTTCCGGACTCCAATCGTGTAGGATACGCTTCTTTTGGTGAGGCGTATGATGCTGTTGTTAAAGGCGAGTGCGACGTGGCAGTGCTTCCTATAGAAAACAGCAGTGCAGGCGATGTTGGTGAAGTATGCGATATGATGTTTTCCGGACCGTTATATATAAATGCTACCTTTGATCTTGCCGTAACACACGATTTATTGGTTCTTCCCGAAGCGGAAGTTTCTGATATAACACGCGTTGTCAGCCATCCCCAAGCTTTGATGCAGTGTAATAATTATATTACGAAATGTGGTTGGGTGAAAACTGAATACGTAAATACAGCGTTAGCCGCACAATATGTATCTCAGCTCGGAGATAAGCATACTGCTGCTATTGCTAGCGAAGAAGCTGCTGAGCTATATGGTCTTAAGGTTGCTGAGACGGGCATAAATGAAAGTAGAACAAACACCACACGATTTGCAGTGCTTTCTGCTGTAAAGAATAAAGCAAAGAAGGGGATGAATACCCGTTTTATTCTTATGTTTACAGTTCGCAATGAAGCCGGCAAGTTGGCTCAGGCTGTTGACGTTATCGGTAAGTATGGGTACAATATGCACTCGCTTCGCAGCCGTCCTATGAAAGAACTGCTTTGGCAGTACTACTTCTTCGTTGAGGCAGAAGGCGACATTCACTCTGAAAACGGAGAAGCGTTTCTTAACGAGCTTTCATCTTGCTGTGACAGACTTAAGCTTTTAGGCTCTTTTTCTCATAATTCATGAGGTTTTGGAGGATTTTGATTTGAATTTACATCTTTCATTAGGTATAAATAGTTATGATATTATAATTGAACGCGGATGTCTCGCAAAGGCAGGGGAACTTTTGGAGCTTGACCGTAAAGTACTCGTCGTTACCGATGACGGCGTTCCTTCACAGTATGCGCAAAAGTTAGCATCTTTCTGTAAACAATCCCATATCGTTACTTTACCGCAGGGTGAAGCTACCAAGAATTTTAATTCTTATATGTATCTTTGTGAGCAAATGCTTTCTCTGGGCTTTACCCGCACCGATTGCGTAGTTGCTGTCGGCGGCGGTGTTATGGGAGATCTGGCAGGTTTTACGGCGGCAACCTTTATGCGAGGCGTTGATTTTTATAACATACCAACAACCTTACTATCGCAGGTGGACTCCTCTGTCGGCGGAAAAACCGGCATTGATGTTGGTGATGTCAAGAATATTGTTGGCGCTTTTAAACAGCCTAAACGTGTGCTTATTGATCCCGATCTGCTCTCTACGCTTCCCAAAAGACATATTTCTGCCGGTCTTGCGGAATCGGTAAAAATGGCACTCACCTGTGATAAAGATTTGTTTTCTGTAATGGAAAACGGTGTTACTGATGAGAATCTTGAAGAAATAATCACAAAAAGTATTATGATAAAGAAAAACGTTGTTGAGCAGGACGAAAAGGAAGCATCTCTTCGCCGAGTGCTGAATTTCGGACATACTGTAGGACACGGTATTGAAACTGCAATGCAGTTGAAACTGCTTCACGGCGAATGTATTGCGTTGGGTATGCTTCCAATGTGCTCGGACGAGGTGCGAAAAAGACTCATTCCCGTGCTTCGTTCATTAGAGCTTCCCGTAACGGCTGATTTCGATAAAAATGCGGTTTTTGAAGCAATGCGTCACGATAAAAAGCTTTCCGGTACTGATATAAATATTGTCTTCGTATCTGACGTTGGCAGCTTTGAGTTCAAAAGAATGTCTGTAGTAGATTTCGAAGCACAGTTAAAGGAGACTATATAATGAAAAATACTTTCGGCACATCTCTTTCCGTAACTCTATTTGGCGAAAGTCATGGGGGAGAGATAGGTGCGGTAATAGACGGGCTTGCTCCCGGTATAAAAATAGATAACGATTATATCGCCTCCAGACTTTTGATGCGTCGTCCTTGGGGAAGATTGTCAACGTCCCGTCAGGAAGCTGATGATTACCGTATAGTAAGCGGCGTTTTTAACGGTTATACCACAGGTGCGCCACTATGTATACTGATTCCTAACAAGGATACCGATAGCAGTAAGTATGCTGATTTACAGTACATGCCTCGCCCGGGACATGCCGATTATACCGCGTATTGTAAATATCATGGGTTTCACGATTATCGTGGCGGTGGTCATTTTTCCGGCAGAGTAACTGCTCCTCTTGTTGCTGCAGGCGCAATAATTATGTCTGCACTTAAGGCGAAGGGAATTAACATTGGAACTCATATTTATGAGATAGCAGGCGTCAGAGATGCCGGATTTGGTACAGATATTTCCGCAGATATTGAACAACTGGAAAACACCCTTTTCGCTGTGATTGACAGTTCAAAAGGCGAACAGATGCAGGCGGCAATAGAATCAGCCGCAAAGGATGGAGACAGCGTTGGCGGCGTGCTTGAAACCGCTGTAACGGGCGTACCCGCTGGTGTGGGAGAGCCTTGGTTCGACAGCGTGGAAAGCGTAATTTCTCATGGTATTTTCAGTATTCCCGCTGTAAAAGGCGTTGAGTTCGGCGCCGGATTCTCATGCTGTTCAATGCGTGGCAGCGAAATGAACGATCCTTTCCGTGTTCAAGACGGTTCTGTGGTTACAGAAACCAATAATAACGGCGGTGTTAACGGTGGAATTACCAACGGAATGCCGTTGCTTTTCCGCACCGCCATAAAGCCTACTCCTTCGATTTTTGTTTCACAGAACACAGTTGATCTCAGAAGCGGCGAAAACACCGTGCAGAGCCTTGCAGGACGTCATGACCCGTGTATAGTGCACCGCGCTCGTGCCGTTGTTGACAGTGTTACTGCTATAGCAATTGCGGATCTTTTATGCGCGAGATACGGTACCGATTGGCTGGGGGTAAACAAATGAAGTATGGATTAATTGGTGAAAAACTGGGACACAGCTTCTCAAAGGATATACATAAAATGCTGTCTACCGGAGATTACACACCCACAGAGCTTTCTCCCCAAGAGCTTGACGGATTTTTAACCAAAAGGGAGTTTACGGCAATCAATGTAACCATTCCTTATAAGCAGTCTGTCATTCCTTATTTGCATTATATTGAAGATACTGCACGTGAAATAGGTGCCGTTAATACTGTGGTAAATAAAAATGGTTTGCTTTACGGTTATAATACTGATTTTTTTGGATTAAGCGGACTTGTTAAAAGAACGGCAGGCGATATAAATAATAAAAAAGTCGTTATTCTCGGTTCCGGAGGAACCTCTCGTACAGCCTTCTCCGTAGCCAAGAGTCTTGGTGCTTCCGAAATATTCAGGGTAAGCAGAACGGGCAAGGATGATTCTGTAACATACGATTATATGTACGATAATCTTTGTGACGCTGATGTGCTTATTAACACCACCCCTGTGGGTATGTATCCTGCCTGTGAGGATTGCCCTGTGGAGCTTGATAAATTTACCAGCCTTTCCGCAGTTGTTGATGTGATTTTCAATCCTCTTTCCACCGTTCTGGTGCAGACTGCGCGCAAGAAAGGGATCTCTGCAGAAGGAGGTCTGTTCATGTTGGTGGCACAGGCGGTTGCGGCATCTGAGCATTTTGCTTCGGTTACTTATCCAAAGGGCACTGTTGAAAAAATATATCAAAGCATTCTTTCCGCAAAACAAAATATCGTGCTTATAGGAATGCCGGGAAGCGGAAAAAGCACCGTTGGTAAAATACTTGCCGAGTCTATGGGAAGGCAGTTTTTTGATGTTGATGATGAGATCGTTTCTCAATACGGTATGGAAATAACCGATATATTCAAAAAACACGGCGAAGCTTATTTCAGAGACCTTGAGACTCAAATCACTAAGAAACTGTCAACCATTTCAGGTGTTGTAATTTCCTGTGGCGGAGGCACCGTCTTAAGGGAAGCAAACGTAGATGCGTTGAAACGCAACGGAGTCATATTCTTTATCGATCGACCTTTGGAACAGCTTGTCCCCACTTCTGACCGACCTCTCGCTTCCGATGTCGAAGCAATTACAAAACGTTATAATGAACGAATCGATATTTATCGTACCACGTGCGATGTGTGTATACCTGTAAATGGAGCTCCATCTGCTGTAGCAGAAGAAATAAGAAAGGAATTCAATAAGTGAAAATACTTGTGATAAACGGCCCGAACCTGAATATGTTGGGCATTCGTGAGCCATCCCATTACGGTACTGAGACCTTTGAGTCTCTGTGTAATCGTATAAAAGCTTTCGCGATTGAAAGCGGAAACGACATTTCTTTATATCAATCTAACCACGAAGGTGACCTTGTGGATGCTATTCAGCAGGCATATTTTAATGGTACAGAGGGAATAGTCATAAATCCCGGTGCATATACCCACACCAGTATTGCGCTTAGAGATGCGCTTTCCGCAGTAAAGCTTCCAGCGGTAGAGGTGCATATTTCAGATGTTAATGCACGCGAGGATTTTCGTAAGATAAGCTTTGTCCGCGATGTCTGTGTCAAGACAATATCGGGTCACGGAACTGCGGGATATTTTGAGGCTATTGATTATCTATTGGAAGGTAAAAAATAATGAGAGTCAGTATATCGGCAGGAAAGGCGGTTGGTACAGTTTCCGCTCCTGCATCCAAAAGTATGGCGCACCGTATGCTTATCTGTGCGGCGCTTGCCAACGGTGTAAGTACTGTTCACGACGTACCTGATTGCGATGATGTTAAAGCTACAATTGATTGCTTATCAAAGCTTGGTGCCAAATTTGAATATGATGATAATACCGTTACCGTTTACGGTGTTGACGTCAAGAACGTGTCTCCTACCGAGGCATTGTATTGCCATGAAAGCGGAAGCACCCTGCGTTTTTTAGTGCCAATATGTCTTTTGTGCGGCAAAAACGTGCTTATGACCGGCGCCCCCTCATTGTTTCGCCGTCCTCTTGGCGCATATGAGGAGCTGAGCAAGGAAAAAGGCTTTGTTTTTTTACAAGACGGAAACAGCGTAATGCTTCACGGCCCCCTCACCTCAGGTGAATACCGTATTTCCGGTGATGTAAGCAGTCAGTTTATCAGCGGTTTGCTTTTTGCCTTACCTACTCTTGAATCGGATAGCATTATAAATATTATTCCTCCGGTTGTTAGCCGTCCGTATATTGATCTTACCTTGCAGGCGCTCCGTGAATTTGGAGTTAACGCTGTTTGGACAGATGATCATGCTATTTTCGTCCCCGGCGGAAACGGATATACCGCCACCGTAACTACCGTTGAGGGAGATTATTCCGGAGCTTCTTTTTATGCGGCATTAAATTCTTTGGGAAATGAAATCAATATTCTGGGCTTGCGTGAGAACACCCTGCAAGGTGATAAAATTTACGAAAAACACTTTGCACTTTTGGAAAAGGGTATCCCCACGGTTCATATAGGTGATTGCCCTGATCTGGGTCCTGTGCTATTTGCCGTTGCAGCTGCTAAATACGGAGGTGTATTTAACGGCACCTCTCGTCTCCGCTTTAAGGAAAGCGACAGAGCGGAAGCTATGGCACAGGAACTTGAGAAGTTTGGTGTTTCGGTAACTGTACACGATGATTCCGTTGTGGTTTATCCCAACAACTTCAAAAAGCCCGAGAGTGTTCTTTGCGGTCATAATGATCATCGTATTGTAATGTCTTTGGCTGTCCTGCTTACACTTACCGGCGGCGAGATATCGGGAGCAGAAGCGATTTCAAAAAGCTTTCCTGATTTCTTTAAGGGATTGGAATCTCTCGGAATAGAGGTAAAATACTATGAAGATTGATAAAAATACTAATATTCTTATTGTTGGATTAGGACTTATGGGTGGCAGCTACGCAATGGCTCTTTCCAAACAGGGGTATACCGTAACAGCGGTTACTCTTGACCAAAAGGATATTGATTACGCTCTTGAAAAAGGGATGATAGTCAAAGGTTCCACCTTTGCCGATCCCGAGCTTATATATAGTGCGGATATTATTGTTTCCGCTTTGTATCCCACTACGTTTATCAAATGGATAAAAGAAAACCAACACCTTCTTAAAAGCGGTACTTTATTTACCGATGTAACCGGCGTAAAGACATCTGTGGTATATGAGGTGCAGTCGATTCTCCGTGATGACGTAGAGTTTATACCTGCCCATCCAATGGCAGGTAGAGAACGGAGCGGAGTAGAGTTCAGTGATGATAGTGTTTTTATAGGTGCCAACTATATTGTTACACCCACCGATAAGAATTCTTCACAAGCAATTGAAACTTGTAAAGCATTGGGCGAAACGCTTGGTTTTTCCCGTATTTCCGTGCTGTCTCCCGAGGAGCACGATGAAATGATAGCCTTCCTTTCCCAGCTTACTCATTGTATTGCAGTAACGTTGATGACTACCAATGATAATGATAATCTTGAAAAATACACCGGAGATTCGTTCCGAGATCTGACTCGTATTTCCAAGATAAACGACGTTATGTGGAGCGAATTGTTTTTGATGAACAAAGATGCACTTCTTAAACAGATGGATGCGTTTTCTGCTGAATTTTCTCGTTTCCGCGAGTATGTTGCTAACGGAAAACGGGATGAAATGCGTGCTGTAATGCGTAAAGCAAGAGAAAGACGAACAAGGTTCGACAAAGAATAAGGACGGTATAGAAAAATGAATATGGAATTTCAACGTAAATTACCCATTCCCGCAGAGATAAAGGAGCAGTATCCCGTAACTGCGGAAATGGCGCAAAATAAAGCAAAACACGACGAGGAGATACGCAAGGTATTTACCGGTGAAAGCGATAAATTTATACTGGTTATCGGTCCTTGCTCTGCCGACAGAGAGGATGCAGTGCTGGATTATATCCACCGTCTCCGCTCCGTGCAGGATAAGGTTGCGGATAAAATACTCATAATCCCCCGTATATACACAAATAAACCACGCACAACAGGCGCAGGATATAAGGGTATGCTTCACCAGCCTAATCCTAATGATAAACCCGATATGCTTAAGGGCGTTATAGCTATACGACAGCTACATATGCGCGCGCTGGCAGAAACAGGATTTGGATGCGCTGACGAAATGCTTTATCCCGAAAATTACCGTTATCTTTCCGACCTGCTATCTTACGTTGCTGTTGGTGCAAGAAGCGTGGAGAATCAAAATCACCGCCTTACCTCATCAGGTCTTGATGTTCCTGTGGGCATGAAAAATCCTACCAGCGGTGACCTTTCGGTCATGATGAATGCTATCTATGCCGCACAACACGGTCATACTTTTATTTACCGCGGATGGGAGGTATCCTCTCACGGCAATCCTTATACTCATGCCATTCTTCGCGGAAGCGTAAATAAACACGGGCAGTCAATGCCTAACTATCATTATGAGGATCTTATAAGATTGTTTGAAATGTATTCTGCTTCTCAGCTTGTGAATCCTGCTGTTATAATAGATACCAATCATTCTAATTCGGGAAAGCAGTATCTTGAACAGATACGTATTTCCAAGGACGTAATGCATACACGCAGATGCTCTGCAGACCTTTGTAAAATGGTAAAGGGACTTATGATAGAGAGTTATATCGAGGATGGATGCCAGAAGATAACCGATAATGATGTTTATGGTAAATCTATTACCGACCCCTGCATTGGCTGGGAAAAGACAGAAAAACTTATTTACGAAATTGCAGACGGGCTATAAAATACGACAAAGGACGAGATACACCCTCGTCCTTTTCTCTGTTTGGTTGTACAAAACTATACGTTTTGTAAGTTGAAAGTTTACATTCATGTGATATAATGTAATTATAAAACATAGAGGTGCAGTTATGTTGATCGGTGATAAAATTCGCGCATTAAGAAAAAGCAAAAATATAACCCAAACACAGTTGGCGATGGCGTTATCCGTCTCTTCACAATCCGTCAGTAAATGGGAAACGCATCTTTCGGTTCCGGACGTTTCAATACTGCCTATAATCGCAAGGTATTTCGGTATTACTATTGACGAGCTTTTCGGGTATAAGCTTGATTCCCTTAATTACAAAGAACGGGTAATACGCTTTATGGTAGATAACGGCATGTTGCGTTTTGGAGAGTTTAAGCTGAAAAGCGGAAGAATATCGCCGTACCTCATACACAGCGGATATTACCGCAGGGGAAATCAAATATCAAAACTCGGCGAATTTTATGCGGAGTGTATCCGTGAAAATTCAATAAAAACAGATTGTTTTTTAGGTGTTTACGATAATGATATTCCGCTTTTGGTGTCGACATCAATGATACTGTTTAATAGATACGGAATTGACACTCAATATCTAATAAGTTTAGATGCTGTTAAGCAAGATACAATACAAGGTGAAATTACGCTGATGACCGATACTTTTACATCGGGCGCAACAATATGCGCAACTCTTGACAGGATAAAGAAAAAGACAGGTATGTATCCGTCAACCATAGTTGTATGTGTTGACAGAATGGAGAAAACGGAAAACACGTCATACTCTGCAAAACACATGATCGAAAAAACATACGGTGTGAAGATTTACCCGATAATTTGTGCAGAGGATATAATGAATGCTGTGGAAAACGGTGTGATTACTCCAAGCGAGCAAACAGAAAAGCTAAAACAATATCTTTCCTCTTACAAAGGAGCATAACCTGTGAATATTGCAGACCTTTTAACAGAAAGAATTATTACGACCAAAAATCCTATCGTTGTGGGGCTTGACCCGGACTTGCGCAAAATTCCCGCATGTTATAAGAAAATTCAGGATAACAATAAAAATCCGCTTCTTTCCGCTGCGCAGGCTATATTTGAGTTTAACCGCGATATTATCGATACCGTTTCGCCCTTTGTTCCTGCAGTTAAACCGCAGATCGCCTTTTACGAAAAATACGGTTCATACGGCGTTGCCGCATTTGAGAAAACCATTACGTTTGCCAAATCAAAGGGTCTTGTCGTAATTACCGACGCAAAGCGAAACGATATAGGAAACACCGCGAAAGCCTATGCAGAAGCCCATCTTGGCACTGTGGAAACGCTTTACGGCACACGTGTTCCGACTTTTGATGCGGATTTCCTTACGGTAACTCCCTTTTTGGGCAGTGAAAGCATAGAACCTTTTGTTTCTGTTTGCAAAGATAACAACAAGGGAATATTTGTATTGGTTAAGACATCAAATTCAACTTCCGGCGAAATACAGGATGTTATTACAAAAAGCGGTCTTACCGTTAGCCAAAGTATTGCGAAATATGTTGATGAAAATGCACAATCTTTCGTAGGGAAGTACGGTTATTCTTCCATCGGTGCAGTGGTGGGTGCAACCTATCCTGAAGAGGCTGCGACATTAAGAAAGCTGATGCCGTGCAGCTATTTTCTCGTGCCTGGTTACGGCGCTCAAGGCGGTACTGCGAGGGATATCCTGCCTTGTTTTAATGCTGACGGACTCGGTGCAGTAGTCAACTCCTCGCGCGGAATACTTTATACCCATATAAGCGATGAGTCAAGAAAACAATGCACCAAAGAAGAATATCTGAACGGCGTAAGAACTTCTGTCATCAAGATGCAAAAGGAAATATATAACGCGCTAAAAAGCGAATATCCCAAAATGATTTATTAAAAAAAGCACTTGCAGTTTGTTTTTTCTGCAAGTGCTTAATTTTATTTGTTCAAATACATATCCTTTATGTTTGCCGTGTCGTTTTGGTCAATAATTCCGTTGCTGTCCGTATCTGCCCGGAGATTCGCGTTGCTATCGGAAGCATATGTATTTTCTATAATTCTTTTTACAAAAAGGTAATCGTTAATACATATCTGCCTGTCGTCGTTAATATCACCGATAATTCCGGTAACGTGTCCCTCAACCATAACGTCGCACACCATTTCAAAGGTTCTGTCCCAAGGATATCTGAAGTTATCAGCTTTTACCTCTCCGTGGGAGGTAACTTTATAAGATGAAAGGTCGGTTATAATACCGGAATCGTCTATCATTTTAAGAAT
>JAZOBE010000004.1:0-19015 GCA_045595785.1 Eubacteriales bacterium | reverse complement strand
CATTTTCTTGAGCACAAGCTGTTTGAAAATGCTGACGGAACCGATGCATTCGAGACATACTCCAAAAACGGAGGAGACGCCAACGCGTTCACCTCCTTTGAGAGAACAGAATACGTTTTCTCCTGCACCGAAAACTTTTATATAAACCTTGAGACCCTTCTTGAGCAGGTGTTTACTCCCCACTTTACTGAGGAGACTGTGGCAAAGGAGCAAGGTATAATCGGTCAGGAAATTAAAATGTACGAGGACGACCCCGATTGGCGTGCACTGCTTGGAATGCTTGAATGTCTGTACGTCAACAACCCCGTGCGCAAGGACATTGCCGGTACGGTGGAATCCATATCCCATATAACCGCAGAAACGCTTTACGATATCCACAAGGTGTTTTATCATCCGTCGAACACGGTGCTTTGTATTTGCGGCAACGTGGACCCGGAAAAGGTAAAAGAGGTTTGCGATAAATGTATGGGCGAATATCCGAAGACAGACTATACCCTGCCCGAAATAAAAGAACCGGAGTATATTAATTCTCCCCGTACAGAGATAAGTCTGAAAATAGGTATGCCTCAGTTTGCCATCGGTATAAAGGAATCTCTGGAAGCGGGAGATGACGATCTGGTGAGAAGTGCGGAGCACGCAATATTACTGCAAATGCTGTTTGGACCGTCAGGTGAGTTTTACTGCGATAATTACGAAAGCGGACTTATTTCCGACCGTTTCGCATACAGCTATTATAACTCCAGAGATTGGTCGTACATTTCCGTTGAGGGTATTGCAGACGATCCCGATGGGGTCTATACCGCTATAAAACAAGAAATAGAAAAAAGAAAAAAGACCTTTTTCACGGAAGAAGAATTCAACCGTGCAAAAAAGGTTATATACGCTACCGAATGCTTGAGCTTTAACTCCACCTCGGAAACGGCAAACCGTCTTGCGGCGGCAGCTCTTGAGGGGTGTGATATGTTCGATTATGCCGAGATCATCGGTAATATTACTTATGACGGTGTAAAAAGCAGATTTTTGAAGGGATACGATATGGAAAGATCTGTAATATCTATTGTGTTCCCCGAAGAATAAACGGAGAAAGGATGTATATCTTTATGACAAAAGTAGGATTTCCCGGGCTCGGTATAGAGCAGTTTGAACTGAACCGTGCGGCGTTTACCATTCCTATCGGTAAAGGAATAACCGTATACTGGTACGGAATTATTATAGCAATAGGAATTGTGCTGGCGTTTTCATATTTTTTGTGGAGAGCTAAAAAGTTCGAGCATATCCGTGAAGATGATTGCTACAATATCGCCCTGTTTACCGTTCCCATTGCCATAATCGGCGCAAGAACTCTGTACGTTATAACTAATCTCGACCAATATCCCGATCTGTGGAGCGCAATAAGCATCTGGAACGGCGGTATTGCTATATACGGCGCAGTTATCTTTGGCGCGCTGACAATACTTGTATACAGCAAATTAAGAAAATTAATGGTTCTCCGTGTGCTGGACGCCGCCGCGCCTGCCGTAATGATCGGTCAGATCATGGGCAGATGGGGCAACTTCTTTAACGGAGAAGCCTACGGTTGGTCTGAAAACGTGGCAAAACTCCCTTGGCGTATGAAGCTGGAGGGGGCTTACTACACCGAGATAATTAACGGAGTTGAGACCAAGGTCAGCGCGGAATTCGTGCATCCTACCTTCCTTTACGAATCTCTGTGGAACCTTACCGGATTTATTATTATAAACATCTTTTACAAAAAGAAAAAGTTTGACGGTCAGTGCTTCCTTATGTACGCCGCCTGGTATGGTCTTGGCAGAGGATTTATCGAACTGCTCCGTACCGATTCGCTGTACGTTTTTGAGATTATTAAGCTTAACAGCGTAATTGGATTTTTGACTTGCGTTGCGGCGGTTATAGCTATTTGCCTGCTTTATGCAAAAAGCAAAAAGAAAACAGACGAACTGGCAAGCTATAAAGCGGCTTATGCAGAAACCGAAGGCAACGAAGAAGCAGTAACCGAAAACACCGAAGAAACAACCGAAAACACACTCGAAGGCGAGGAGAATTCAAATGGCGATAATACTTGACGGAAAGGCCGTTGCCGCAAAGGTAAAGGACGGCGTTAAAGCGCAGGTGGAAGCACTTGCAAAGGAAAACAAGCGCATTCCCTGCCTTGCAGTAATTCTTGTGGGCGAGGACCCTGCATCCGCAGTTTACGTGCGCAACAAGAAAAAAGACTGCGAAGAGGTTGGATTTATTTCCGAAGGATATACTCTGCCTGCAGAGACCACCCAGGAGGAGCTCATTGCCCTTATAGACAAGCTTAATGCTGACAATAACGTTGACGGTATCCTCTGCCAACTTCCCGTACCCAAGCATATAGACTCTACTGCGGTGCTTGAGCGTATCGCACCCGATAAGGACGTAGACTGCTTCCATCCCGTATCTGCCGGGAAGCTGTTCAGAGGCGTGCCTTGTATGCTTCCCTGTACTCCTGCAGGCGTTATAAGAGTGCTGGATGAGTATTCCATTGAAATTGCAGGTAAAAACTGCGTGGTAATCGGCAGAAGCAACATCGTAGGAAAGCCTGCGGCTATGATGCTTCTTGACCGTAACGGTACCGTAACCGTTTGCCATTCCAAGACAAAAGACCTTGCGGCTATTACAAGAGAAGCAGATATTCTGGTTTCCGCTGTGGGAAAAGCAAATTTCGTTACAGGCGATATGATAAAAGAGGGTGCCGTAGTGGTTGACGTCGGTATGAACAGAAATGCCGAAGGCAAGCTTTGCGGTGATTGCGATTATGAATCTTGCTACGAAAAAGCAAGTTATATCACCCCCGTTCCCGGCGGTGTTGGCCCTATGACAAGAGCAATGCTGATGGAAAACACCATGACAGCATATAAATTGCACGAGAATTAATATTTGGAGGAGCCATGCGTATAACTGTTGATATACCCGATCATGACGGAAATGGTATTGATGTTGTTTGGGACAGAAACGGTAAATATTCCGTTGAGGTAAACAGCAACCAAATAGTGCTGCGCGGAAACAAAGAAGCGCTGATATCATTCGCAAAGCAAATGCTGTATTTGGCAAGTGACGATATTCAACAAGGAGCACATGTGCATTTCAATTCGTTTTTTACGGGTAATTCAGACGAAGAAAACGAATTAATAATTGAAAAAACAGAGTAAAAAGATCAAACTCCGTAGATTTTACGTCTGCGGAGTTTTTACATTTTTATGCGGAAGGGGCCAGCCCCTTCCCTACACGAAACTACCGGCTGTAGTAGCAAGAGTATCGCTGAAGCAAGGAACTGTATAAACAAAGCAGAAACCATCTTTCGCGAGCGGGGAGCTGTAGATTACTACTGCCCCCCGAGCGAAAGTGGTTAGAAACGCGAAATAAAAAAGGAATTTGTAAAAAACAAATTCCTACCTATAAAAACAACAATGCGAGAGATTATATGAAACCTCTCACATTTGTTATTTCGTTATTATATTCTTCGCGTTTCGGTCTGCAAAGTTTAGACAGTTCCCGATTTTTTTAGATTTCGATCCAAACGCCGGGATTAGCAAGTGCCTTATTACCTGCTTCGATAATACCCATTATAGCAACGGTCTCGTCGTGAGCGGCTTTGATATCGCCGGTACGGAAGAAATCGCACATAGCCTTAATAAAGTTGGGGAAGGTATTGCTCATGGCAGGAACGGAAACGGTCTTGCCGTCTTCATAGTTAACAAGCATACTGAAATCAACGTTGGTCCAGCCGTACTGAGACATAACGATGCTTCTGTTGCCCTCGAACTCGATAACCATACTCTCGTACTTACCGTTACCAACAGACATAATTCTCTTTGCCTTGCTGCCCATAAGAACAACGATAGGCTCGATCTGGTGGATGGAATAAGTATCAAAGTTACCGGGGCCGCGGGAGTTGATAAAGCAGATGCCCTCTCTGTCAATATCCTTCAGTTCATCTGCAAAACGAAGTGCGGAGGTGGAGAAGAAGGGGGTGCCGCTTTCTTCTGCAATCTTAACAAGTGCTTCTGCAGTGGATTTTTCCAGTGCGAAGGTCTTATCAACGTAAACGCATTTGCCGCTGCGGAGAGGCTTCTGGCAAAGGTCCCAATGACGCTCGGGGTTATCGGGAGAAAGAACGATAATGCAATCGCTCTTTTCAACAACCTCGTCAATGCTGTCAAGACGCTGTACGCCGTACTTTTCACACCACTGATCGGTAGTCATTCCGCCGGGCTTATCCATTTCAGCATAAGCATATGCAACCTCAAACTCACCGTCGGTTGCGTCCTTTATAAACTGGGGATAATTCAGAGCATGCCATTCATCAAGATAATAATCTATAAAACCAATCTTTTTTGCCATTTTATTTTACCTCACTTTTATATTTTGCTTCTGAGGAAGTCCGCCGCCTTAAGAATATCTGCGTAAGGGTCAGCGCCGCACTCACGCTCGATGGTAAGGAAGCCCTTAAATCCGATATCGGTAAGAGCGTTAAGATATGCATCAAAATCTACCTTGCCTTCGCCGAGAGGAAGCTCGAGGAAGTAATCGGACATACGCATATCCTCAATACCGCCTTCTGCAAAGAAGGTGTAAATGATCTTAGGATCGGTCTGCTTGATCATAATACCATCTTTTGCATGGGTGTGAACGATGAAATCCTTAAGAGTATAAACTGCCTGAACAGGGTCATCGCCGGTAACCATAATAAGGTTAGCAGGGTCAAGATTTACGCCGATACCCTTGCTGCCAACGTCACGGATAAAGTCAGCCAGAACGGTTGCCTTTTCGGGACCGGTCTCAATAGCGAAGGTAACGCCGATAGAAGCAGCATAGTCGCCCATATCCTTGCAGGCGTTCTTCATACGGATATATTCCTCAGAATTCTTGTCATCGGGAACACAGCCGATATGAGTGGTAACAACAGAACTGCCAAGCTTCTTTGCAAGAAGTGCAACTTCCTTGGAAGAGGGAATCTTCCATGCGTTTTCTTCCTCGGTAGCAAAGCCGTGTCCGCCAAAGTCACCGCAAACAGCGGAAACTACAAGGTTATGGGAAGCAAGTGCATCGTTAACAGCCTTGATCTTTTCATCATCAAAGGTCTTGTAGGACATCTCGCCCTCAACAACGTAAAGCTGAATGCCCTGTGCGCCTACTTCAACAGCCTTGTCAAGTGCTTCGAAAAAGGGTTTCTTGAAGGAATCGGTCATTACGCCGATCGAAAATCTTTTTTCCATAATTATGTATCCTTTCAGTTACTCTTTTGGAGTTCCTTAAATATTTCAACGGTTTCTTCTATTTCAGCAAGTGTTTCTGCCTCAGCGGATTCGTAAGCGGAAACAAAGGAGTCCTTGCTGGCTTTATACATACCGATAACGGTATCGTACATCTTGCCCCAACGGTATATCTCACAAGTGTCGGGAATACGGGATTCAAAGATTATATCCAGCATACGCATGGATTCATCATCACGGGAGATCTGATACTGCAGGGTCTGCTCGTAATAAACGTTGTTAAGGTTTGCTCTGGAAGCGGCGCCAAGTGCATCCAGCACGTAGCCTGCCAATTCAAGATCCTCGCCCTCAACAAACGCGGGAATACAAACGGTATCACAAGACCAACCGCCGATACGGGAATAGTATTCGTCCTGATTCTCATCATACTTGGGAGTGGGGAGAACGCCGAAATCATTTTCCATATCGCGGAGGAGAGGCAGGTTAAGTACAGCCTCCATTAAGAACAGCAGGCGGTCTGCCTTGAATTCAGGAACAATAACGTCTGAAACGGGAACACCGGAAACGTTAAAGTAATCGTTTGCAGAGATAAATCCGCTGTTAGGGTCCTGAAGGAAATCCTGCGCATCGGAAATAAGAGAGATAACACGCTCGTTCTTAATTGTGAGAGAAGGATATCCGTCCGCATCGGGAGAAACGATAGTCTCACCTGCGCCGGAAAGGAGACAAGCTATAACGCCGTCCTGCTGTGCAAATCCGAGAATATCGCCAACATCAGGCTTGTTGTTCTCGTTAAGGTCCTGATATACGGCTTTGGACATTGCAAACATAACGTCCTGTGTCCATGCGCCTTCATCAACCATCTCATACAGAGAAGAATAACCGTAATCCTCTAAAAGGTGCTTTTCTTCTACCATATTCTTATTGAACGCCACGAAAAGAGTGGCATTTTTGTTAACGTAACCCATATCACCGATGGTGAAGTATACGCTTCCTGCAATTGCAACGCGCTGATTAAAGGATTGAGACCACCACTCGTGGGTGATATCCAGAGTGTCAAGAGCTGCAAGGTCAAGAAGCACACCCTCGGTAGAAAGCATAGCCGCCTCGGTAGAAGCAGGCATACAAATAAGATAATCACTGCCGCCCATAGACATATCGGTAATGATACGCTGATACATCTCGCCGCCGTAACGGTTGGAGGTGTAAACTACCTGCTCTTCAATAATAATTCCCAGCTTTTCCTCAACTATTCTGGTACGCTCTGCCGCCGCGGAAACGATGGAAGATACTGTTTCTGCAGAATAAGCGGGATTGGAGGTGGGCTGTATCTGATAAGACCAGTCATCATTGGTGGAGGTGGTAAGGAACTTTACAGTCTTCTTGCCGTCATAATAAAGATCCTCCGGCAGGTCAAGACCGAAAAAGCTATCGTCCACAGAATTCTCGGAAACGTTTGAATTATCCGTATTACCTCGGTTACAGCCTGCGAAAGCGGATACTACCGCCAGTACAAGCAAAAGAAGTGCAACGTATCTTTTTTTCATACCTTAACGTCCTTTCAGCTGAATAAATTTATAAGCTTATCTGAAACGAAAAGCTCTGCCAGACCGCCGCCTGCAAAGGATGCTATTGCAACGATGATTCCTGCAACAAACACGCCCAAGGCAATGGGAGGAATTGCTTTTCTAAGCTTTAAATTAAGTGTAAGTGCAATAAGAGCACCTGTCCAAGCGCCGGTACCGGGAAGAGGAACAGCAACAAAAAGCATAAGTCCCAAAAAGAGTGTGCGGTGCATTTTTGCAACCTTTTTCTCACCCAGACGGAGTATCCAACGGAAGGGCGCGCCTATTGTTTTATAGGAAGCCAGCCACTCAAGCACCTGCCTGCCCCACACCACAAGAAAGGGGACGGGAAGCATATTTCCTATAAAGGAAAGAAGGAACGCCACCACGGGATTCATATCGTAAACCAAAAGACCCATCGGCAAAGCGGCGCGGAGTTCCAGCACGGGAACCATACTTAAAAGTAATACTAACAAATAAGGTAACATACAAAAAATTCCTTCATATTCTATACTGTGATTATACTATACAAACACGGTCTTTTCAAGCGTTTTTTTACTAAAGATTACGCTTTTTCATATATTCGCTCAGCTTTTCCAAAGCACCCTTTTCCAGCCTTGACACGTATGAACGGGATATTCCCATCTTTTCCGCCACCTCCCGTTGGGCATATTCCTTTCCTTGAGTTGTGAGCCCGTAACGAAGCAAAATAATGCTTCTTTCTCTGGGGGTGAGCACCTGCTCGATAGCCTTGTAAACCTCGGTGGAGCGTATACGGACCTCTATTTCATCCACCATATCCTCGTCCGTACTTATTATATCCATATAAGTTAAAGGGTTTCCGTCCTTGTCAATATCCACCGGCTCCTCAATGCTGACCTCGTTTGTGTATTTTTTGCGGGAACGGAAATACATAAGTATCTCGTTTTGCAGACATTTTCCCGCATAGGTGGCAAACCGCGCACCCTTATGGATATCAAAGGTATCTATTGCCTTTATAAGACCGATAGTTCCCACAGAAACCAGATCGTCCTGATCGGGATAAGAGGAATAGTACTTTTTAACAATGTGCGCCACAAGACGCAAATTATGCTCGATAAGTGTGCTGCGGGCAGTCATATCCCCTTCCCGCGCAAGGGTAAACAGCCGTTTTTCTTCCTTTGCGGTAAGGGGCGGAGGGAAATTGTTTCCACCCGAAACTCGCAAAAACATACATACGACCTTTGAAAAAAAGTAGGCAAGTGCCGAAAGCATATTATATTATCACCTCCGGTAATTATACGCCCGAGATAATAAAAAAATACCGCACCCGTTTTTCGGGTGCGGTAAAAGCAAAGCTATTTATTTGCTATAGGTGCCAAGATACATTCTTTCAAGCAGAAGATAGTCATTGGCGTCGAGTTTACCGTTTTCGTTAACGTCAGCTATATCAAACTGATCTTCGGTAAGCTCCATAGTGCCAACGACAGCTCTTCTAACCATAAGGTAATCGTTTACGTCCAGTTCGCCGTTAAGGTTAACGTCGCCGGGAGTAATACCATCATCAAAATAGAAGTAAGCGCCAATCTCGGTGGTGCCTTCAGCGATGTTGATACCGTTGGTAACAAGTACCTGACCAACCTTTGCTGCCTTTGCGATTTCCATATTCTTATCGGAAACTACGGAATCACGGTGAACGGAGATGATGATCTCGCCGTCCTTAAGGGTGTAATCAGCAAAGCTGCCGTTACCGAAAGTATTCTTGGTAACAACGTATGCATCAAGAGTATCGTTCCACTCAAGCCAGATGTTCTGGGTCCACTTAGGATTGTGGTCGCCTGCGGTGATGGTACCGGAGGTGAAGATGGAGGTGTAGTCAGCAAGGATCTTGGTGTTGAAGCCGGTAAGGAATGCGCCGCCTTCAATTGCTTCGTAATTAACGTTTACGGTAGCTTCGGAGATGAAGATGAAGGTAGAAGCTGCGATAAGCTCGAACTTAACGTATCTGCCGGAAACTGCGGAAGCGGTCTCTGCCTTGATGGTATGACCTGCAGTTTCATCAGAACCGTAAATAGCGGAATCAACGGTTACGGAAGCAGCTTCGGTCCAAGTAGTATTATCGTCAGAAACGTAAACCTTGTAGCTCTTGGGAGTAGCAATGCCCCAGCTCTTAAGCTGAAGAACGTTGATGCTGAAGCCTTCGATGTTAGCATAAACCTCGCCGAGGTCGATAACGAATTCATACTTGCCGCCTGCTGCGCCGTTATAGCCTGCCCAGGTGGGAGAGAACGCGTCGTCACCGTTGCCGAGAGCGCCGTCGGTAAGCTCAACGCCGTTGGTATCAACGTAACCGGAGTTAGCGTTCTGAGAAGCGGTGTACTCCTTGCCGTATGCAACGTTTACGCTCTGGTCGCCGGTAAGGTTAGACCAATAAAGCAGGTCGTTGTAAGCAGCCTTAATATCTGCGGAGGTAGCGTTCTTATCACCAACAACTGCGGTAGCCTTATTGTAAGCGGCGCGGAGCTCTTTAAGAACGTACTCGGAATAATCGGTAAACTTAGCGCTTGCAGCCTTTGCAACAAGTGCCTGAAGTTCCTTCTTGCCGGAAAGTGCTGCAGAGATGTTCATTACAGCACGCTTGTAATCGCCTTCGGTAGAACCGGCGTTTTCACGGATCGCCTTAGCTGCGTCAAGAGCTGCTTTTACGTTTTCGTCACCCTCTGCAGTATAAGCTTCATCAGCAGCCTTGATAGCCGCATCAAGAGCAGCTACAAGCTCTTCTGCAGGAAGCATAGAGGAGCGCTTAACGATCATTATACAGTCAGATACGGAACGGCTGGAGGACTGAACGTAGCCGGGTTCGCCGTTACCGGTATCACAAACGTACATTGCGGAGGATCCGCCGCCGTCCATACGGATAACGTTGGTACAGCCAAGCTCGATCATAGCCTTAGCTACGTCACGAAGAGTGATAGAGCCCTTGGAGCCGGTGCTTGCACCCTCAGAGGTGAAGAATACGTAGGATCCGTCAGGCTTGGTGCCGAACGCAGTCCAACGAGCCTCAAGAGTAACAGAGTGAGTACCGATAGTGGACATGATCTGAGTCTGGTCAACGCCGTCCTTAACCAACCAACCTACGTTGGTGATAGCGGAGGAGCAGTTTTCCATAACTGCCTTGGATTCTTCAATAGTTTCTGCAACGGAGATCTTAACCTCGTCGCCTGCCTTAAGAGACTTAAGGTCAGAAGCGAAGGGAGAAGAGGGCTTGCAGTAAAGAACGAACTGATTGGTGCCGATCTTGGTGCCGGAGGTGTTTTCACCAACGGAAACAACTTCACCTACAAGAGTCTTGCCAACGGAAAGCTCGGTGTTGTCAACCTTGTTAATAAGAACTTCAATACCGGGAGTGTCATATTCAGCAGAGTCGGAAATAGTGCCGCAAGCGGAATCCCAGTAATAGATCTTATCGCTTACGGTACCGCTGCTTACTTTGTTGAAGTAATACATGGAGTTGGTAAGCTCTTTGCCGTTAACGTAAAGCTGATAATCAAGACAGCTCTTAACAACGTTCATTTTGCCGTTGCTGTCAAAGGTAACCATTTCATCGGTATAACCAACGTGAGCGCAGGTAATTCTGCCGTCGGTAATAGTAATACCAACAAGAGTGCCGTCTGCCATGGAGAAGAAGGAACCGTTGATGATACCAACAGGCTCATATCCCCAACGTTCGATGGAAGCTCTATCGTAATGAGTCTTAAGTAAGGAAGCCCAGCCTGCGTTTGCAGCGTAAACCACGGGAACGTAGCCGTCTGCAGGGTCAAACTCCAGCGCCTGAGCGGTAACCTTATTACCGTTCTCACCGCTGGTAATGTTATAGCTGGTGTGGAAAACATTGTCGGATACTTCGAATGCTTCGGAAGTAGCTTCCATATCGTAAGCAGCGAACGCCATTACGGATGCAAGCGAACCGACCATGAGCAGCGCCAGAACAAGCGCTGTGGCTTTTTTGGTAAATTTCATAAATGCCGTCTCCTTGTATTGGTTTTTCATATTAATTATACACACAAACGCATATAAAGTCAATTAAAAAATACATATTTCTTTAATGGTTTTGTAATTTTTTGATCACTTCAAAAACTCTGCACACGGGAAATCCCACAATAGTGAAAAAATCTCCGTCAATGCTCTCAACGAACAGCGATCCTTTCCCCTGAATTCCGTACGCTCCTGCTTTATCAAGGGGTTCTTTCGTGCTTATATACCAATTGATTTCTTCGTCGGAAAGAGGCTTGAAATACACGTCTGCAGAGACACAGCCGGTCTCCTTTTTATCACCGCAAATGACGGTATATCCCGTTACCACGTTGTGGTGGCATCCGCTTAGCATACGAAGCATACGGAAAGCATCCGTCTCATCCTTTGGCTTGCCTAAAAGTTTTCCGTCGATACACACCATGGTGTCCATTCCCAAAATAATATCGCCCTTTTCGGCTTCGGCACGTACTGCCTCCGCTTTTCTGGAAGAAAACAGCATGACCGTATCTGCGGGGGACATTCCCTCCACAACGGTCTCGTCTGTATCCGCAGGTACACAACGGTATTCACATTCCAGCATTTCAAGTATTTCCCGTCTGCGGGGAGATTTTGAAGCAAGAATTATCATTTTTTAATTACCTCGCATATCACTGTATTATCAGAGAAAAAAGAAACAGACAGAGTAAAGCTCCGTTTTGTAACACCAAAAAGCGGAAAAGCATATTATGCAAATAGGAAGGGAGGATGCCTGATGGCTTGCTTTGATCAGTTTTTCGGAAATAACGGCAACTGCTGCTGGATCATAATTCTTATAGCGATCATCATCTGTTGCTGCTGCGGCTAATAAAACATCCGCAAAATAACCCCAAAAGAGACCTGCTTGAAGTGTCAAGCGGGTCTTTTTGTGTTAATTCAGGTAACGCTCTCTGTAAAAGAGGTACTGCTGTGCGATACCTGCATATTCACCCAGAATATCGGGAGAAAAATCTTCATCGTAATACTTCTCTATAACACGCTTTACCCATACGTCAACGGGAAAGGCTGACAAAAATCCGTACCCGAACAGCAATACGCAGGACGCAACCTTTTTGCCCACTCCCTTTATTTGCATAAGCGCTTGTTCCGCTTCATCGTAGGAAAGCGCCGAGATTTGCTCAAGGTCGATGTTACCCGAAGCTACCCGATACGCCGCATCAAGAATATATTTTGTACGGAAGCCTGCTTTTATGGGTGCAAGGCCCTCCTCACCGGCTGAAAGTATCTTTTCTGCCGTGGGGAAGGAATATCCGCCCCCCGGAACGGGCTCTCCAAGGAGTGCGCACAGAGAAGAAATAATCTTTTTAATTCTGGGGATATTATTGTTTTGGGAAATAATAAAGGAAATAAGCGTTTCCCATTTATCCTGCTTAAGAATACGTATTCCCTTTCCGTATTGTGCGGCGGAAAAAGAAACGGGGTCGGAAGCGAGAGATGCCACAACGGCGTAATAATCTCTGCCTATATCAAAATAATCCTGCCAAACGGAAAGATAATCCTCCTTACTGCACAGAAGTACCACGGTATCGCCTGCATCATAACAGGAAAGGCGCTTCCCTTTTGCTATTCCGTGCCAGACGCCGTCTCCATCCTTATCAAAGCGGAAGCACTGACCGCAGTCAAGAGTCTGGTCAAGGGTGAAATACCCGTCGCTTTTTATTAAAACCTTGTTTTTTTCGAAAATAACTTCCATATATCAAAACCTTTTCTTGCAAATGTCGCCGCTGTATTGTATAATAAAAATAAGAGGTGATATTTTTGCACGAACATATTTATACCATCCCCGTTAACCAGGCTTTTGAAAGCTGCGGCGGAAACTGCCCTTTTTGTATGCTTTTTGAAAACCTTGAGGAAACCGAGCTGGACCTTATACTGGGCGCTTCTATGATGGAGCCCGACGTACGCCAGAAGACCAACCAAAAGGGTTTTTGCGGAAAGCATTACCGCCGTATGTTTACTATGAAAAACCGTCTCGGCATGGCGCTTATGCTTGAGAGCCATCTGGAAACGCTGAAAAAAGACTTATCCCCCGGCGGATTGCTTGCACGCGATGCATCAGCGAAGCCGGTAAAGCGTATTCAGGAGCTGGAGGAAAGCTGTTACGTTTGCGACCGTGTTGAGGAAAAATATAAAAAGATGTTCGCCACCGCGGTATATCTTTATGAGACCGAGGAGGAATTCCGCAAGAAGTTTAACTCCGCCACGGTAATATGCCTTCCCCACTACAAGCGTCTTTTGAATGCCGCCGCAGGCAACGTACCCAAAAAGGTATATGCCAGCCTTTTTGAGGATGCGGACAAGCTGGTAAGGGGATATCTGGGCACCCTGAAGGATGATGTTTCATGGTTCTGCCGAAAGTTCGATTACCGCTTTGATGACCAGCCCTGGGGCAACAGCAAGGACTCTGTGGAAAGAAGCATCCGCTTTCTTTCCGGAGGTACCGACCAAAGCTTTTCAGGCAGCGAAAAGCGAAAATAAAAACATAAAACCGCAAAATATTTCACGCCCTTAACGGGCGTGATTTTTTATTCTGTATATGGTGAATATTCACGGTATTTATTCATAAACAGGTTAACATAACTCGGTGTTAATTAACATAATAAAAATTATGAAATCCACATAATCCACATAGTTATCCACATCTTTTGGGGTTACACACACGATAAAACGGGGATTTTTTACATTTTAGCCCAATAAAATGTGAGTTATCCACACACTTTTCCACCAAATGTGGAAAACATTATGTATAATACATTACACGTTTTTAGTTGCGTAAGCGTTAAGATCAAGCCCTGCAGAAGCCCCCGAAACGTACTCAAAATAGCCTTGAGAAGCGATCATTGCCGCGTTATCTCCGCACAAAGAAAGAGGAGGCAAATAAAGGGAAACTCCCTTTTTATCGGTAAGCGCTTTAAGGCCTGCACGCAGATGGGAGTTTGCCGCAACGCCGCCTGCCAGAACCAAAGGATAAGCTCCGATGGTATCGTAAAGATTATCCACACGGAGGCAGATGCTTTTTACAAGTGCTTCGGTAAAGGAAGCCGCAAGGTCGGCTTTGAAGGTGTCTGTAAGCTCTATTCCCTTTTGCTCCATAGTGTGAACCTGATTGATAACGGCAGTCTTTAATCCCGAAAAGGAAAAATCAAAAGGACAGTTTTCCACGTGGCTGATGGTAAACTTATATGCGTTTTTATTGCCTGCAGAAGCAAGTCTGTCCATCGCCGCACCGCCGGGATACGGAAGCCCCAGCATTCGTCCGGCTTTGTCAAAGGCTTCGCCTGCCGCATCGTCTCTGGTCTGACCGATGCTTTCGTATTCGGTATAACTGTTTACCTTAAGAAGAGACGTATGTCCGCCTGAAACCACAAGGGCTATAAAAGGGGGCTTAAGGTCGGGATGAGCTATATAGTTTGCCGCAACGTGACCTCTGATATGATGTACCGGCACCAAGGGCTTGCCGCAGGAATAGCTGAGCCCCTTGGCAAAGGAAAGTCCCGTAAGAAGTGCACCTATAAGTCCCGGTGCGTAGGTAACACCGATAGCGTCAATATCATCAAGAGTAAGGGAAGCCTTTTCCAGCGCTTCTCTTACAACGCCGGAAAGCGCCTCACAATGGGCGCGGGAGGCTATTTCAGGCACAACGCCGCCGTACAGCGCGTGTACCTCCGCCTGAGATGCAATTACGCTTGAAAGCACCGTTCTGCCGTCCTCCACCACGGAAGCCGCAGTTTCGTCGCAGGAGCTTTCAATACCCAATATCTTCATTTAGTTCACCTTCAATTCCATAATACAAGCATCCGTACCACCGTAAAATCCGCGACGGACACCCACATTTTCAAAGCCGCAAGACTGATAAAAGCCGATAGCGCCATTGTTATCCGCTCTGACAAGCAAAAATATCTTTTCGCACTTTTCTTTCAAAGCGTCCACGAGCGCTTTGCCCATTCCCCTGCGTCGAAATTCTTTTTTGACTGCGATATTTTCTATCTCCGCCTCACCGCACACAACGGTTGCGGAAAGTATACCGCTTAACACCCCGTCTGTTTCTCCGTAAAGATACACCGCGGTATGGGAAAGGAGAAAATCGGATATAGCTTTTTCCGACCACGCGGTATCCAGACACTCTTTTTCCAACACCGCGGCTGCGGGTATTTTTTCTTTTGTTATGGCAAATACCTTATTCATCGCCCAAGAATCTGTCCACCACTTCTTGAGGGGCGTAAACCGCCTTACGGGTGGCTCTGTCGTAAAGATAACAGCTTCCGTTAAGATCCTGTGCAAATACTACAACGTAGTAAAGACCCGGATAGGTTGCGGAAAGCAGACGGATGGTAAAGGTATTTTCATCATCAAGATCGACGGGAAGCTGAGTCTCGTCTTCCAAAAGGATAGCGTCTCTTATGGTATAAATAAGGTCACTGTCATCCTGAAACTCGGTGTCCTCGGGATAGCTTATCTCGGGATCACGGTATTTTTCTTCGCAATAAAGGGTGGTAAGATATGCGGAGCCGTAGTAAACGAAGGCGGCAACGGGATCAAACACGTCAACGGTAAGGTCGGGTTCACCGGCTACCTTGTATACGAGACCGTCGGAATCACACAAAAACCGGGTGCTGTCCTCCCACTTAACGGAATAATACTGCATCTCGCCGTCATTGCAGATGGGGTCTTCCTTCTCCAACGCGTAAACGGAAATGGGATTGGAGAACATCTCGTATTCAATTCCCGTCTCGGGGTCAGTAAAGCCGAACTCGGTAAGAGATACCTCGTATCCCTTAAGAGCCTCTTCATCCGAGCAAGCGCACATAGTCAGAAGGAAAACGAATATAAGTATTAAAGCAAGTGTTCTTTTCATTAATAGCCTTTCTGTCCCAGACTGTCATCGTTTTTGACCCAGTCCTCTACCTCGTATACAGAATATGTATCTTTCGTCTCGCGGACAATAACTCTTTTAATGCCTGCGTTGATAACCATTCTTTTGCACATCTGACAGCTTGTGGTACCGCCCAGCACCGCGCCGGTTTTAGGGTCGGTACAAGCAAGATAAAGATCTGCGTCCAGCATCTCTTCACGGGATGCGGCGATTATTGCGTTTGCCTCCGCATGAACAGAACGGCAAAGCTCATATCTTTCTCCGCGGGGAATAGCCATTTCCTCACGAAGACAGGTGCCTCTGTCACAGCAGTTAACTCTTCCTCTGGGGGCGCCGGCATATCCGGTGGAAACGATACTGTCGTTTTTAACGATAATAGCGCCGAACTTACGACGGAGACAGGTTCCGCGCTGGGAAACCGTCTGTGCAATATCAAGATAATAGTTTATTTTATCGGGACGTGTCATTTTCAAGCTCCTTTGCGGTTTGTAATATAAATTCGCGGAATCCGTCCTTCGTTTCGGGATGACGAAGTCCCATATATACGTTGGATTTGATATAGCTTAATTTATTACCTACGTCAAATCGGTCCCCCTCAAATACGCAAGCCTTCATACCACGCGTACGTGCAAGAGTAGCCATGGCATCGGTAAGCTGTATTTCCCCCTTTGCGCCGGGAGGAGTTTTATCCAGAATATCAAATATCTCGGGAGTGAGCACCACTCTGCCAAGTATGGCAAGGTCGGTAAACACCTGCTCGGGACGGGGTTTTTCTATCATATCCGTGCAATGATACACGTTTTCACGTATTTTTTCCGCTTTAAGCGAGCAATATTTGGAAAGGCTTTCCGCGTCCACGTGCTTTACGCCTGCGACCGCAAGACCGAACTCATCATAAATATCGGTAAGCTGTTTGGTAACGGGGGTTTCGGAAAAAATGATATCGTCGCCGTACATAACGGCAAAGGGCTCGTTGCCTACAAAGGAACGGGCAAGACTTACTGCGTGGCCCAAGCCGCGGGCGTTATTCTGGCGGATATAGCTGACGTTTGCCATTTCGGTAATGGCGTTAAGCATTGCCAGATCCTCGTCACGTCCGGCACGGCGGAGTGATTCAGAATAATCGGGGTTATAATCAAAGTGGTTCTCCAGCGATTCCTTACCGCGGTTGGAGATTATAAGGATATCGGTAATACCGCTGTTTACAGCCTCTTCAACCAGATACTGTATGGCAGGCTTATCTACGATAGCCAGCATTTCCTTGGGAACGCTTTTGGATATGGGCAGCATACGCGTACCCAGGCCTGCCGCGGGAATGACCGCTTTTTTGACCTTCATCACAAACCCTCCTGAACGTATAGTTGCATACACAGTTATTATACATACCGCCAAAGGAAAAGTCAATATTTTATATATGAACTTTAATCATTGGCATAATAATTTATTCGATGCACAAAAATACAAAAAGCGAGAGAAGTTAATCTCTCGCTTTTTTTAATTTGTGCTGTTTAATGTTTAATTATTTCTTTTTCTTGGAAACAACTACTACAACTACAACAATTGCAACAACAACTACAACTGCGATAGCGATACCGATGATGAGGCCGGTGTTGCCGCCCTTTTCTTCGGAAGCGTCATCAGAGGTAGCGGGTACGGAAGAATCGTTTGCGGGAGCAGACTCGTCTTCAGAAGGATCTTCGGAAGGAGCTGCGGAGGGTTCTTCGGAAACTTCGGGCTCGGAAACTTCGGGTTCTACAGTCTTTGCACCGTAGTAAACTACAGCGTTGGTAGCGAAGAGCTGGGTTTCAAAGTCGTAGCCGAGGAATACAACGGTATCTTCACCGGGAACGAGAGCGCGGAGTGCTTCTCTCTTCTGGCAAGATTCGGAGTTGGGGTCAGTACTGTCGTCGCCGTGAACTGCGAGAGCGATATCGCCTTCCTGAACTTCGTTAGCAAATACAGCTTCGCCGCCTGCTGCCCAAACTACTTCGAGAACTTCGTAAACGCCTGCTTCATCGGTAGGTCTGAGGTGAGCGGTAGCTGCCCACTTAACGTTGTAATCATTAACCTTGGAAAGGTCGGTAATGATGGTGGAAGAGCCTGCAACGATAGAGGTGTTGAAGGGAGACTGCTGGAGAACACCGGTAGCATCCTCGGGGATGAGAGAGGTGTCAATGTTGCCGGGAGCAACGGGAATGTCATAGCTCACGTCACCAGTAAGATCCTTGGATACTTCTACCTGAGTGTCGTCTTCTTTACCTGCGAGAGTTACGATAGCGAGGTTCTTGGGAGCCTTGCCGCCAAGGAGGCAGTCCATCCACTCAGCCATATTGTTGTGATCGTTAAAGTTGGTCTGGTCGCCGATAGCATAGCCGAGACCGATCTGAGTGCCGTTACCAACGGACTCGAGGCCGGAAGCCTTCCAGGGGAATCTGATTTCGTATGTAGCAACGATACCGTCATCGGTTTCTTCTACGTTACCTGCGAAATCCCAGTCAGCAGAGCCGATACCAGCCTGTGCACCGGAAGCGTTCCATACGCACTTAATGGGGGTCTGACCCTCGTGCATGGTAACACCAAGCTCAAGATAGTCACCGGTATAAGTGTCGGGAGCGATTTCTTCAGCCTGAGTGGGGTGGTAGGGAGTGTACATAAGCTGTACACAGCAGTGCTGCCACATGCTGCCCAGGTTGTCTGCGCCGTAAACGGGAGAGGAGTATGCATCAAGCTCGGAATAAACTACCCAAGCGATGTACATAGCACTATCGTCCCAGCAAGCGTAAAAGTCTGCTTTGATAGACTTATCGGTATCATAAGCAGTAAGGAATTCATCGCTGTTGTAATCGATGGAGTGGATCTTGGTAAGACCGTACTCACCGGTATTTACAACACCGTCAGGTGTAGGTGCAACATTGTTATACTTGAGGTCAAGCTCAACGTTAGCGCTTGCTGCAGAAGAAGAAGCGGGAACGAGAGCGAAAACCATAACAAGTACAAGTGCTACACTGAGAATGGAAGCAATAATTGACTTTTTCATAATTTTCTCCTTTTTCTTTCAAAACTATACGTTTTGCTTTTTACATTATATAATACGTATTGTAAAAAATCAAGTACATTTTCCAACTTTACAAGCATAATATGTAAACAAAAAGCAAAAATTAAAGAAAATAACTGTTGACAACTTGGTTTTCCTGTGATATAATTGCAAAGCACGAGTGAGAGAAGCACTCTCACAGTCTGTATACGGAAAGATGGCTGAGCTGGTCTAAGGC
>JAZOBE010000003.1:0-52971 GCA_045595785.1 Eubacteriales bacterium | reverse complement strand
CGCGAATTCGACAACTAAGTTTGCCCTCGCGGGCAAGTGAAGTTGCCTTCGGCAGTGAAGTTCACTGCATGAGTGAAGTTTCGCCTGACGGCGAAGCGAGGGCGAACTTAACTTCACTTTGCGAGTGTAACGAGCAAAACTCCACTGTGAGCAAAGCGAACAACTTCACTTTTGCGAAACAAAAACTTCACCGATTATCGAGGGCGAAAGGCTATGCAAGATAACGAGAAATTGTATAAAGTTTATCACAGAAATTACAACACTATTGAAGAGTTGTACGACGATTTGAAAGATGCGGTTTTGAATATCGGGTTGGAAAATAATAGAATTATAATCCGATATAATTCCGATGTTCTGAAGATAGAGGAGAACAAATACTGTTATCGTACATACCTGAACAATGAGCCCGAAAAGGAAGAATGGGAAGATCAGGATATATATTTCTATGCTTTGGACTTTGTTCATGAGCAAAGAAAAGATTTACCTGAACTCAAAGTATATGACACAAACATAGTCGATATTAATGAAAAAGGCATAACGTATGTCGATGAGCTTGGAAGAAATCATATTATCTTTTTTTCGGATTGCGCCGCTATCGGTCCAAGCAAATCTTGCGTGGCTAAACGAAACATCACAAAGTGGTGTTTTGAGTTTTATTCATCGGGTATACCTATCAAGATTTTGTTCAAAAGATCTTTCGTGTTCAAAAAAGGAAAGCGTTTTTTGGTGGGCGGAAAAGCAAAACGATTTAGAACGTTACAGCAAGCTATTTCTGATAGCGGATATACCACTTATGATTTCTCTTGATTACGTTCTCACAAGGAATTAACGGTGATTCTATGAAAGACCTGAAATTTATATACGACCAATTAAAAAATGATTACGATATAGTGTTTACGACCACTTTTGCTTTGAACGACGGATACACCATCGATGTGCCGGTGATTCGCGGAACGGGGGCAGACAGACGGTTTGATTTATATAAAGAGGACGACCTGTACGTTTTCTCCGCAGAGCTTTTTGAAAAATCGCCTGACGAAAGATATTTCCATTCTCACCCAGTAAACACCGAGATCGCAATAATATGGATTAAAGAGTTTATGTCGGGCAAAAACGAGTTTTGATAAAGGGAGAACCGCTATGGTATTATACCGACCTGTCGGGGTAAAAGAAAAAGAACTGATTGAAGCAAGCGGGTTCACTGCGTTTCCGCCGAGGTTAGATTGGCAGCCTATATTCTACCCCGTTCTTAACCAAAAATATGCGGAAGAAATTGCGGGAAAATGGAACACAAAGGACGAAAATTCCGGTTACAAAGGCTTTGTTACCCGTTTTACCGTTGACGACGAATATATCTCAAAATTTGCAGTACAGACCGTAGGCGCATCTTACCACCAAGAAATGTGGATTCCCGCCGAAGAGCTTGAAAACTTTAACCGCCACATTATCGGAAAGATCGAGATTATAAAAGTATTGGAGTAAAAATGAAATCAGACATCACTTTGATCTACGAGCGCATTAAAGAGAAATATCCCGTAACCCTATGCAGTTCAAAAGAATTTGGACATAAAAGCGACAGTGTTTTTACCGTTTTGCGCGGAAAGTACCAAGGGAAATATTTTGAACTGTTTTATGACGGAGTTTCATTTCCTTTTTACGTAACAAACGAAGACGGAGTGGTTTGCGCCCATTTTCATTTGAACAAATTAGAAGAAGCGGAAAAAGCTGTTATTGTCTTTATGGAAGGGCAAAATGTTTCCAACTACGCATTTCTTACCAAAATGCTAAAATGTATGCCCTCCAAGGATATGCGCGAATATCTGGATAATAATCCTCCGTGTTTATCCGTACTTCAGCAAGCTACGATCTTCTCGGAATATATAAAAACCCGTAACGAGATTTATTTGATTTTTACAATGCTGGCTGAAGACACAAACGACGAACAGGAAAAAGCGTTGCTTGAAGCCGCAATAGAAGATATTAAAATCTGCGGTTGCCCAGGTAAAAATGCAAAAGATGTATATAATAAATACTTTTTCAAAAGAGGAATTACCCCTTTGTTTCCTTTTTTTGAAGTATGTAATATGCCGATTTTGTTTAAGGTCGGTGACATTATATCCTATGACGGTGAACTATATTACGTAGCCGAAACGCCTGTGCAAAATCGTTGCATTGATTTCACTGACGAATGCTATATGTGCTATCCTTTGAGTGCCCGCATAAACAGCAAAGAAGACCTGTTCATATATCACGAGCATATCCACGTGTGCGAGGCAGAAAAAGCCGATACGGAAAATATGACAGCCAAACAGAAACAAACAATATCCGTTATCAAAAGTCTTCTCGCCCCAAGCGTTAAACCTGACGTTATAGCCGCACACGGATACTGCTCAAACAACAGAAAAATGCTTGAAAAAGACGATGTTTGCGGTTGTTTTTACTGTCTTGAGGTGTATTCGCCCGAAAAAATAACCGAATTTGCCGACGGAGGCAAGACGGCGTTATGCCCCTATTGCAGAGTGGACGCGGTGATAGGTGAAAGTGCGGGATACCCTATAACAAAAGAATTCTTAAAAGAAATGAAAGACCACTGGTTTTGAGGAAAATGAGACATGAAACAGAAAAACTTTGAAAAGACCCTGCCCGAAGGGTACCGTGTGATAAAGCACATAAACGCAAAAAGCGCGAAGTTCGGTATTATTATGAATCTTATAGCCATCGGTGTGCTGTTTGTTATTATGGCGATTTGCGCAATTCCCGTTATTATAAAAGGTGAATTATTAATTTCCGAAATAACCAAGACCTTTTGGGCGCCCTACATAATCTTTATGGTCTCGATGGTGGTGTATATCGTGCTCCACGAGATAGTCCACGGTATTGCATACAAGGCGATGACAGGCGAAAAGCTGACCTTTGGCTTAAGCTGGAGCTGTGCATTCTGCGGTGTGCCCAACATATACACGTACAGAAAGACAGCCCTCGTGTCAGTGGCCGCCCCTCTTGTGGTGTTTACAGTAATACTCCTTCCCGCCACAATAGCGCTTTTTTATTTTGACACTGTGTTTTATTTTATCTCCGCTTTTCTGCTGGGGCTTCACCTTGGCGGATGCAGCGGTGATATATACTGCATATATCTGCTTATGAAAAACCGTGACAAAAGGCTTTTAATGAAGGACACGGGCCCCGAGCAGACCTTTTATCTGCCCGAATAAAAAGGAGAAAAACACAATGCAATCTTTAAGATATTTATACCGTATCGGCTCCGGACCGTCCTCCTCCCACACTATGGGACCTGTCCACGCAGCAAGGAGATTTCTTTCCGAGCATCCCGACGCAGAGGGATACAAGGTGATATTGTACGGCTCTCTTGCCAAGACGGGCGCGGGACACATGACCGACGAGGCGCTGGAAAGGGTGTTTGAGGGAAAGAAGCTGGAGCTGGTATTCGATTACGATACCCCTACCGATTTCCACCCCAACACTATGGATTTCATCGCAATCAAAAACGGAGAAAATGCTGATGTTGTCAGATATTACAGCATTGGCGGCGGCGAAGTGATCGCTCACGGCGAGGAGATCAGCGAGCACGAGGAGGTATACCCCATAAACTCCTTTACCCGTATATCCGAATACTGCCGAGAAAAGGGTATGCGTCTGTGGCAATACGTTGAGGAATGCGAGGGCAAGGAGATTTGGGATTATCTTGCCGACGTATGGGAAGTAATGCAGGACGCGGTCAAGCGGGGTATTGCCGCTGAGGGCACTCTTCACGGCGGATTGGGACTGCAGAGAAAAGCCAGATACCTCTACCGTCAAAAGCATATTGACGAAAGCGAGGAAACCAAAACCAACCGTCTTATATGCGCTTATGCCTATGCGGTAAGCGAGGAAAACGCGGCAGGCGGACTTATAGTTACCGCGCCTACCTGCGGTGCCTGCGGCGTACTGCCTGCGGTGCTTAAATATCTGCAGGTAAAGCGGAATTTTACGGATACTCAGATATTGCGGGGTCTGGCGGCGGCAAGCGTTGTGGGAAATCTGATTAAAACAAACGCTTCCATAAGCGGTGCGGAATGTGGCTGTCAGGCAGAAATAGGTACTGCCTGCGCTATGGCGGCGGCTGCGGCGGCGGAATTGTATGAACTGGATCTTGACCAGATAGAATACGCGGCGGAAATGTCGATTGAGCATCATCTGGGACTTACCTGCGACCCTATCGGCGGTCTGGTGCAGATACCCTGCATTGAGAGGAACGCAATTGCGGCGATGAGAGCGCTGAACGCAGTTAATCTGGCGGATTTTCTGGCGGATTCCAGAAAAATAAGCTTTGATATGATAGTAGATACCATGTACGAAACCGGAAAGGACCTTAAGGTCATCTACCGCGAGACAGCCGAGGGCGGTCTGGCGAAAAAGTACAAAGAGTAAAAGCGAGAGGAAAAATGAAAAAGGATTCCCGGGCCAAACGGCTTATATTTGATATTCTCTGCGCAGTTATTGCAGGAATGATAGTGGGTACGGCATACCACTTTTTCCAGAACAGCAACGGGTTTGCACCCGGCGGTGTGGGCGGTCTTGCAACCATAACCTACCATCTGCTGGGATACAAGGTGAGCTGGTCTCTGCTTATGGTGCTGTTCAATATGCCCATATTTATACTCGTTAGTATAATTATTGATAAAAAGCTTGGGTTTATGCTCATTTTGTATATGGTGGTGCAATCTTCTATGCCCCAGCTTTACGATCTGTTGGGCGCAAAGCCATATTGCCTTATAAACAACGGCGAGGATTTTAATATGATCTTCGCATCTATTGCCGCAGGCGTGGTTTCGGGCATCGGATTTTCCATGATGCTCAAGCGCTTCGGTGCCAGCGGCGGAACCTACGGGATATCCGCTCTGATAAAGCATTTTAACCCCGAGCAGAATATTGCATACGTTTCCTTTTTAATGGATTCAAGCGTGGTGGCTATTGCCTTTTTCGTTTACGGAATGAAGGTTACCCCCGTAATATGCACCCTGCTTAACCTGTTTATTGCAAATATTATCGTTGACCACGGTCTGAGCGGTATTAAAAACGGATATAAGTTTGAGATAGTAACAAGCCATCCCGACCAGCTTTCCGAGGTGCTGATGACACGATTAAAGCGGGGTGTTACCGAGATACGTGTTCACGGCGTGTATTCGGATACGGACAAGTATATGCTGGTGTGCATTATCAATAAGCGCCAGCTGGGTGAGATGATGCGGATAATAAAAAGCTACCCCGATACCTTTGCAAGCTTTTCTAAGGTAAACGAGGTGTTTGGAAATTTTAAAAGAGACGTGTGAAATGAAGCTTGTACCTATGAGCCCCTGCGGGTTTGACAGAATGTATACGGAAATAGAAAAATCCTTTCCCGCAGACGAGATACGTCCGCGAGAAAACGCAAAAGAAATATTAAATAAAAAAGAATACTGTGTATACGAGCTTGTGCTTCACGGCACGACCGTGGGATACCTTACGGTATGGAAGCTTAACGGTTTTTATTTTGCGGAGCATTTTGTTGTATGCGAAGAATTCCGTAACTGCGGATACGGAGGAAAAGGTCTGGCTGAAGCACAAAAGCTGTTGGGCACAATAGTGCTTGAGGCAGAGCCGCCCCACACCGATATTGCCGCCCGCAGGCTGAATTTTTACAAGCGCAACGGATTTTATATTAACGAATTTCCCTATATACAGCCCTCTTACCGAGAAGGCGGTAATGAGGTGGAATTAAAAATATTAAGCTATCCCCGCAAATTGGATAATTGTGAATCTGCCGTAAAGCAGATATACAAAACGGTTTACGGCAAGGAGATATAAAACATGAACACCGAAAAACTATACTGTTCCGTTCAGAAAAAGTGCGGCGGATGCCAGATGCTTAATCTGACCTACAACCGGCAGTTAAGTAAAAAAATGGCAGACGTTATTTCTCTTATGGGAAAATTCTGCCGTGTGGACGAGATACACGGAATGGACGTTCCCCTGCACTACCGTAACAAGGTGCAGTCCGCGTTCGGTATGGTCGGCGGAAAAATGATAAACGGAATGTACCAATCCTCCTCCCACAAGATAGTGCAGACAGGCGACTGTCTGCTTGAGGACGAGATTTGCGGTCAGATAGTACGAGTTGTTGCGGAGATAGTAAAAAAGCAAAGAATAAGCGTATACGACCCGAGAACAGGCAGAGGAACCCTTCGCCACCTGCTGGTACGCCGCGGAAAGCAGACGGGAGAGATTATGGTAGTGCCGGTAACCAGCACACCGATGTTTCCCCAGGCAAAGCATTTTACCGAAGAGCTTATAAAAATACGTCCCGACGTTACCACCGTTGTACAGTGTATAAACGATACCGATATCTTTCTGTGGATGGGCGAAAGAGAAAAGGTGCTTTACGGAAAAGGATATATTGAGGATATTTTGTGCGGAAAGCGGTTCAGAATATCGCCCAAATCCTTTTATCAGATAAACCCCGTACAGACCGAATTTTTGTATTCAAAGGCTATTGAGTTTGCTTCTCCCGACCCCGATACCGTGCTGCTTGACGCTTATTGCGGTATCGGCACCATGGGAATTATTGCGGCGGATAAGGCAAAAACGGTTATAGGTGTAGAGTCCAACCGTGAGGCGGTGAAGGATGCCCACGTAAACGCAAAGATAAACGGAATTAAAAACATAAAGTTTTACTGCGAGGATGCAGGCGCCCTTATGCGTAAAATTGCCGAAGGAAACGAGCATATCGACACGGTGATAACCGACCCTCCCCGCGCAGGCTGTTCAAGAGAATTTTTGGATTCCTGCATCACACTCTCTCCAAAGCGGATAGTTTACGTTTCCTGCAACCCCGAAACGCTGGCAAGAGACTGCGCGTATCTTACAAAGCACGGCTATGAGGTGAAAAAGGTCATCCCCGTGGATATGTTTCCTCATACAAACCATTGCGAATGCGTGTGTTTGATAGAAAGGTAACTAAGTTTGCCCTTAAAGGCAAGTGAAGTTGCAAGCAGTGAAGTTTCGGCTACCGCCGAAGTGAACATATCACGCTTGCGTAAGCAAGTATACTACGCCGAGCGCAAGCGATGGCATAATGTATAATAACACCACATAGCCGTATAGAGAGGAACAAAACAATGCTTAACAAAGAATATTTTGAGGCAAGAAGATTGCAATTGAATAATGATGCCATGCAAATAAAAGATGACACAAACAATTTGCTGATCAAACTTAATGCTTTCATAGACGAGTATGAAACACAACGCATGATGGGAGAAGTTGTTCGCGGGGGATTAGATGATAATCTGATTGAAACAATTAAAGCGCAAATTCCGGGCATTGTTTTCACTGCGAAAGTATTTGATAGTATCGTTCATTATTCTGAAGCGCTTAAATCTCTTGAATATATACAAAATGACACATCTGATATCGCTAAACCTTTTTCGGATTAATTACTTATGCAAAACGAATGGTACGAAAGATTTGTTGAAAGTGATTGGCTTTTTTAGAAAAATGTATCCCCAAAAAACGAAATCCGATGTTTTCTCAACTAAATTAGAGCCTATTTTAAAAACAGCATTTATCCGGTGACTTGATTAAGGAGAATTTGAATGTGTTTGATATGTGACAGAATTAAAATGATAAAAGACGGTACAAACCCATATTTTGTGAAAGAGCTTGAAACGGGATATGTGGTTTTGGGTGACCACCAATTTTTCAAAGGATACACCATATTTCTGTGCAAAGAACACAAAACTGAACTTTTTGAATTGGACGAAAGCACCAAAGTGAAATTTTTGTTGGAAATGTCTGTTGTTGCGGAAGCGGTGTCAAGAGCCTTTGACGCAGAAAAAATGAACTATGAATTGTTAGGGAACGGCGATTCACATTTACACTGGCATCTTTTCCCGCGGACAAGCGGTGATTTGGGCTGTTACGGCAACAACGGAAAAGGTCCCGTATGGTGGTATCCAAAAGAACTGATGTATCATAACGATAACCGCCCGACAGAAAACCAACTGAAAGAATTAAAAAAGAGATTGTCTGTGGAATTGGACAAGCTGATTCTGTAAACGCTGTACAAATTTGCGAAAACTCCAAAAACGGCACCGTGACAAAATGTCCCAAGGAGTCTGCGACTTTTGGGGTTAACGACAAAAAACCGCCATCCCAAAGGATGGCGGTAATTGATATTCTATTCTTCTACCGTGGTTATCGAAACGGTCTTTGCGTCCGCATCGTAAGAAACGCGGATATTGCTGTTGTAAAGAGTGCGGGTGTTGATATTGCCTACCTCGTAATCCTCAACGGTGCCTTGAGAAAGCATATCCACAAGCTGATAATTGGTCTGTCCGTGAGAGGTGATGGCAAAGCCGCCCTCGGGAATGACTATCTCGAACAAGGTATATCCAAATCCGCCTGCAGCCCAGTCGTTGGCAAAGCCATCAAGCATTTTGATTGCGGGATTGGTGGTATAATCGGAATAACACATATGAGTGTAATAGCTTGTTCCGGTAGGTCCGCCGTATCCGCTTAAGGGCCAAAGCACCGCGTATGCGATCCTGCCCTCTGCGTCTACAACGATATAATATCTCCAGCCGTTTCCGATCCAGTTTCCTTCACCGGTAGAGGGATCGTCAACGAATTTAAGCTTGGTGCCCGCCTCGGTCCACAAAGCGATGGCGTCTGCGCCGGCATCCTTGTTTACAGTCTTTACACTTAAGCTTGTGGGAGCATTAGGGTCAATCTCGATGTTCTCAATGCTTACGGTGATGGTATTTGCAGCAGGGTCATAAACAAAGGTGCAGGTGCGCGCCACAGTATCATCAAAAACAAAAGTCTTTCCGTCGGAATAATAGAAGCCGCCCTTCCATTGAGGCTTGGATGCTTCCTTTACCTCGCCCAGAAACTCGGTGTTTTCGGTGGTAAGTCTTACGCCGTTATACGCAAAGACTATTTCGTTTCCGTAATTGAAGTTACCGGTTACGGTGTATGTGCCGGTTGCCTCGTCGTACACACCGGAATCATCAAAAGTGCCGCAATAGGTAAGACCCAGATCGCTTCCGTCCTCGGTGCAAACCGAGGTGGTGAAGTTAAAGTCTTTATCAAAATTATAAATATAGGTTCTGCGAGGCATATCGTTGTTCTCGAACAAGGTGGAGAATCCCGACTGAGGTCCGAAACCCAGAACGATACCGTCCATCTTTACCTGAAAATCAAAGGTATGAGCGTGTCCGCAGAAGAAAGCAACTGTGCTTTGCTTTTGCTTCATCGCGTCGAAAAGTCCGGTGTTTTTATCGGTGGGACCGCCTGAGCGGATCTCCTCAACAGCGTAATCAGACAGCTTTTGTTCAATAATAAACTCTGCATTTTTACCTGAAAGCGCCGCCTTATACGCGGTGTAATATTCGGGTATCTGTATGTGAGAGAACACGATAGAGGGCATTACACCTTCGCCGGTATAAAGAGAATTCAGCTTGTCTATCTCTTGATTATACCAGGCAATCTGTCCTTCGGTAATAGATTCATAGGTGCTTACAGCGCCGTCATAGGTGCCTGCATCAAACAGCATTATTGCGCCAAGAAGCTTGGTGCCGTTTGCGTTAAGCACGGAAATTGAAAAGTTGCCGTAACGGTTGGCGTCCGCCTCAACGTAGCCGCTGTTATACAACAGATATTTCGAACCGCAGGAATCCAGATATTCGGATAATTCCTTCTTGCTGTAGCCTGCAGAGTTACTCTCCGCATCGTGGTTGCCGTAAACAAAGGTCCAGGGAATCTCATAGCTGTCCATAAGAGCAACAAACTCTTTAAGCTTTTCTACACCCGTGGACAAAATGTTATCGCCGGTACAAACGATAAGATCGGGCTTTTCGGTATCCACAAGATACTGCATATATTTCTTGGTGCGTTCCACTTTGTTATTGTGATAAGCGTTGCCCTCTATACCGAAATGAAGGTCTGCAAACTGAGCTATACGTATAGGTCTGTCCTCGGGCATATACACCGCCAGACCGTTTTCCACGGTAACAGGCTCGGCATTGTCATCCTCAGACGTGGTCTGCTGAGAACCGCTTACGTCGTTTGCACCGCCTGAAGTATTATTATCATCACCGCAGGAAGCAAGGGAAAGCGACAGACAGAATAAAAGTAGCAGGGACAAAAAGAAAAACCAAGTTTTTTTCATATCAGTTCCTCCGTTTATATTTGTATTTTAATTATAAATCACAACAATTCCGCTGTCAATGTTTTTTATGAAAAGGAGTAATAATGGCTTGTAATATTTGTCCCAGAGAATGCGGGGCGGACAGAAAAAACGGGCGTATCGGCGTGTGCGGATGCGATGAAAACATATATATTTCCCGTGCGGCACTCCACTACTGGGAGGAGCCGCCTATATCCTATAAAAAAGGAAGCGGAACGGTATTTTTCTCGGGTTGTAACCTGAAGTGCGTGTTCTGCCAGAACAGAGAAATATCCCGTAAAATGGTGGGAAAGCCTGTTACGGCGGACAGGCTGTACGAGATATTCCGAGAGCTCAAAGCCAAAGGCGCCCACAACATAAACCTTGTCACCCCCACCCACTATACAGAGCAGCTGATACCTGTTCTTAAAAGAGCAAAGGAAGAAACGCTGGGTATTCCTATCCTATGGAACAGCAGCGGGTATGAGAAGGCGGAAGAAATACGTAAGCTGCGCGGTCTTGTTGATATTTATCTGCCCGATATGAAGTATATTCGAGCCGAGACCGCAAAAAAATACAGCGGTGCGGCAGATTATTTTGATTACGCATCCAAAGCCTTGGACGAGATGGTCTTGCAGGCAGGCGAGCCTGTGATACACAGAGGCACTATGCGGCGCGGAGTTATTGTGCGGCATCTTATTCTGCCCGGTAACACGGAGGAAAGCAAGGAGATAATAAAATATCTGTTTGAAAGATACGGAAACAAGATATACATAAGCATAATGAACCAATATACCCCCATGGAATGTGTACGGGACACCCACCCCGAGCTTTACCGTAAGGTAACCGAAGAGGAGTATTTATCCGTTGTGGAATACGCAAAAAATCTGGGCGTGCAAAACGCCTTTATTCAGGACGGCAACACGGCGGAAGAAAGCTTTATCCCACCATTTGACAACACGGGCATATAGGTGTATAATAATAAAAAAGATGCACTGTTTTTGTGCAGAAGGAGTGTAATATGGGAAATATCGTTGCTGTTGTCGGTATGTGCGGAAGCGGTAAATCCGTTGTGACCGAGGTGTTCACCGACCGTGGCTGGAAAAGCGTGTATTTCGGCGGTGTTACTATGAAAATTATTGCCGAGGAGGGCTTGGAAAAGACGCCCGAAAACGAAAAGATAATTCGTGAGGGACTCCGCGCTCAGTACGGTATGGCGGCTTACGCTGTAAAATTAGAGGATGAGATACGCACACTTTCCCAACAGGGCAACGTGGTGCTGGACGGACTTTACTCTTGGTCGGAATATAAATATCTTTCCGAAAAAATCGGAAATATTATCCTGCTTGCCATCGTTACCGATTCGGGCGACAGATACGACCGTCTCGCTGTCCGTGAGGTTCGCCCCTTCACCTACGAGCAGTCTATGGCGAGAGATATTGCAGAGATCGAAAACCTTGAAAAAGGCGGCCCCATCGCATTCGCCCACAAATATATCCACAACAACGGCGATATAGAGCAGTTAAGAGCAAAAACTGCCGAGTTTATCGAGAGTTTGTGAGAACGAATTATCGAATTACAAAAAAGGAGTACGAAAATGAAAAAATGCTATGAAATCATTGCTGCCCTGTTCGTATGCCTTATACTCACAATAGCGCTTTGCGGATGTGAAGAAGGAAAACTCGAATATGTAGTAAACGATGACGGTGTAACATGCACTATAACCGGCGTAGGAACGTACAAAAGTAGCGTTTTAAACATTCCTTCGACAATCGACGGATACACTGTAACAAAAATCGGAGAAAACGCATTTTATAACAAGAAAAGCATCACCACTGCAACTATACCGAACAGTGTAAGCGTTATTATGGACTTTGCGTTTAGTGGTTGCTCCAAATTAACCAGCATAACCATTCCCGAAAACATTGAATGCATCGGTGTTAACGTATTTAGTGAATGCGACAAAATGCAATACAATGAATATGACAACGCGCTTTACCTTGGAAATAAGGAAAATCCCTATATCGCACTAATACGTGCAAAATCCGAAACAATAACAACGTGTATCATCAATACTAACACTAGAGTTATCTCAGCTTTCGCATTTCGTTGGTGTTCAAATCTCGATGAAATCGATATCCCCTCCCAAGTTGTTTCTATTGGAAATGGTGCGTTCAACTATTGTGAAAAATTAGTCAGTATTTTCCTTCCACGCAGTATAATCTCGATTGGCAACGGAGCATTTGCCGGGTGTGTATCATTGGATTCATTATCAGTAGACCCTGAAAATCAAACATATCATAGTAAAGGGAACTGTATAATTGAAACCGACAAAAAGCGACTTATCGCCGGATGCATTAATAGCATAATTCCTGATGATATTATAGAAATCGGAGATTATTCTTTTAACGCACTTACAAATCTTACCAATATTACCATTCCAAACAGTGTAACGGTTATAGGAGAAGAGGCTTTTGGTGATTGCTCAATGCTTACCCAAATCACCTTTCCTGAAAACTTAGCGCATATTGAAAAAAATGCATTTAGATGTGCGGGGCTTAGCAGTATATCTCTTCCTGAGAGCATTTCAATTATTTCAGAAGGTGCATTTATTGCTTGTCCGTTAACCAAAGTCACTATCCCTTACGGAGTAACAACAATCGAAAAATTAGCATTTTTAAATTGCGCAAGTCTTATCAGTGTTAATATTTCTAACAGTGTAACCACTATAGAAGACGAAGTTTTTTATGGCTGTGAAAATCTAGTGTCGATTACAATTCCTTCAAGCGTTACACATATTGGAGAAGGCGTTTTTAAAAGTTGTCCTTCACTCACCAAAATAGACGTCGATTCTGAAAACACAACCTATTATAGCATTGATAATTGTATAGTCGAAATCGAAAGCAAAACATTGGTTGGAGGATGCGGCAGTACTATTCCTGATAATATAACTGCGATTGGAGGAGGAGCCTTCCAAGGATGTTCCAATCTTACGAAAGTTGTAATACCAGAAGGTGTAACGGAAATTGGAGAAGATGCATTTGCGTATTGTGAGAATGTAACAGAGGTATTTCTGCCTAACAGCATTGTTTCGTTACGAAACTCAGCTTTCTCTAACTGCCAAAAAATCACCGAAATTACAATTCCTGTTAATGTTGCGACAATTGAGCGCCATGCCTTTTATCAATGCCTGAGTTTAACACATATATACTTTGAAGGAACAATAAATGAATGGAACAAAATAAAAAAAGAGGACGTTTGGTATCACGACATTCTTGCAACTGAAGTCATTTGTGCAGATGGAACAATCCCCTTGAGTTAAAAACCTTAACTTCACTATAGCATACCCCGAAGTTACATTTGTAACCTCGGGGATTTTTTTACATATACTGACACTGTAAGCCATGTTTTTACATTCTGTAAAAACAACTATGTTTGCCCCCAAGGGGCAAGTGAAGTTGCCTTCAGCAGTGAAGTTCACTGCGTGAGTGAAGTTTCGCCTTGCGGCGAAGTGAGCAAGAGGGAAAAACGCTGCGAGCAAAGCGAGCAACTTCACTTTGCGAGTAAAACGAGCAAAACTTCACTGTGAACGAAGTGAACAACTTCATATTATGATTTTTTACAAAGGAGAACCAAATTTGGAAAAACTTGAGATATATCCTGCCGCCGCCCAAAGCGCGGATCTTTTTCCACAGCAGATATCACTGGCGATGCTGTACGTGCCGTACCAGCGGTGGGAAAAGCTGTATTCCGAAGAGGAGGCGCTGGAGAGAGGTACGCTTTTCCGCGCCCTTGATTTGCCCTTTTTAGGCGGGAGGAACAGCAGATGATGACAAGAATCAACCGAGACGTGCAAAAACGGATGCAGCAGCTTGATTTTGCTATATGGGAAACGGCTTTGTATCTGGACGGACACCCCGAAAATACCCAAGCGCTTAATTACTACAAAAAGCTTATTTCCATGCGTGATGAAGCCAAAAAAGAATATTGTGCCCACGTGGGTCCTGCTACCCACCGTGACGTAAAGGGCGACCGTTGGACTTGGGTCGACGAGCCCTGGCCCTGGCAGAACGAGGTGTAAAATATGTGGATATATGAGAAAAAACTTCAGTACCCCGTAAACATCAAGACCCCCAACCCCGCCCTGGCAAAGCTGATAATGACACAGCTTGGCGGCCCTGACGGAGAGATGGGTGCGTCTACACGCTACCTTTTCCAGCGGTACAGCATGCCTTACAGCGAGGTTGTAGGCATTTTAACCGACGTGGGAACGGAGGAACTGGCGCACCAAGAGATAGTTTCGGCGATAATTCACCAGCTTACCCGAAACCTCACCCCCGAACAGATTAAGGAAGGCGGATTTGCCCCCTATTTCGTGGATCACACCACCGGCATCTACCCTGTTTCCGCCAGCGGCGAGCCTTTCACCGCGGCGTACACCCAATCCACCGGCGACCCCATTGCCGACCTTTCCGAGGACCTTGCGGCAGAGCAAAAGGCGCGGCTGACCTACGATAACATCCTGCGCTTCTGCGACGACCGTGACGTTGCCGACCCAATCCGCTTCCTGCGCGAGCGTGAAGTAGTACACTTCCAGCGCTTCGGCGACGGTATGCGTATCGTTCAGGACGCACTGGATTATAAAAACTTTTACGCATATAACCCTGCGTTTGATAAAAAATAAAAAATCATTTTAATACAAAAAGGGCTGAAATTTCAGCCCTTTTTTATTACGTATTTGATTGACGCATCTTATTGATATTGCGTTTATTAAGCATATACATTATTACGCCTACTACTATCGAAGCCGCAACGACGGCGCCGATGATTATAAGGGTAAGATGCTTCAGGGTAAGTCCTTTATAATTTCTCACCCCGGTAGTAACGTACTCGATTACCTCCAAACGCTGTATTGCGTTGTTTGTGGCTGCAAGCTCATCGGGAATAATTACATCGTCAGTTTTTTCACCGGGAACGTTTATTCCGATAACGTAAACCGTATCCTTATCAACAGACGCGAGGAAGAAGTGTGCCACACCCTTATTATCAACGGCAACTGCCTGCAAGCGGGTAAAGCTGCCATCGGATTCCTGCTGGTACAGGAAGGCGTTGCCATTTACCGTCACGGCTGCGGGAAGCTGTATCAAAACCTCGGTATTAATAGTAGCGGAACGGAGGAATGACAGAGTATAACAGCTGTCGGTTCCTATTTTTTCGCAAATATCTTTATCGGAGGGAATGACGGTATAAGAAAAGGTGTATTCGCCGGACAGCTTATCTTTATCCAGCTCAGAATAATCATTTTTCCAGGAGGAGCCGTTGGAGGTAACTATCGTTACGTTTATGTCTCTGCCTGCAAGATCGGAAACAAATTCCTTCGAAACGTCCTCTTCGTTTTTTACGTTTATTGTAACCGATATCTTCTCATCGGTCTTATGAGTGCTTTGAAGCTGGTTTATGTCCTTCAAAGCGTCCTTTACAGCCTCGGTTGCGGTGTCCCATCCGTCCTTATTGTCAACCGTAACAGATATTTCGGTTTTCAAGGTGTTTTCTTTGCCATCGGTACCGGAGGTCTGTTCCGTTTTTGTGATAACGGTGGAATTTTCGTCTGTGCGGACGGTTGTCTGCTGTTGAACAGTGGATCCGTCATCGTTTTCCTGAACCTTGGTTGACGTAACCGTCTTAGGCGGCTCACTATTGGAAATATGACCGAAGGAACCGAAGTTTTCATTATCCTCCGAGATGCCGCGGTCGATATCCTCTTTTGCGGTTCCGCTGTAATATACGATGGAAAGGGTATCGCAATTCTTGAACGCGTACTCCTCAACCTCTTTTACGGTTTCCGCCAAAACCACGGACTCCAGCATTTCGCAACCGTAAAAGGTCCATTCGGGAATGGTATTAATATGTGCGTTTACAGTTACGGAAACCAGCGACGTGCAGTAGGAGAACGAGGAGGATCCCCAATTTGTAACGTTGGGCGGTATGATGACCGACACCAAGGATTCGCAACGATAAAAGGCTTGGTAACCTATTCGGCTTACGCCGTAGGGGATAGTAAGGGCATCCAGCTTCAAACAGCTGTGGAACGCACCGTTACCGATGGAGGTGACACCTTTCCCCATATCCAGAAGCACAAGATTCTCACATTCGGAAAAGGCGTATGCGCCGATACTGCGGACAGAATCGGGTAAAACCACGGATTTGAGATTAACGCATCCGCGAAACGCCAGCGTTCCTATTGATGTGATTCCCTCTGCGAAGGAAATACGGGTGATCTCATCGCGAAACTCGTGCCAAGGCGCGGGAGAATCGTCGGAATACTTGTCCATATCCCCTTTTCCGCTAATGATAAGGGTTCCTGCAGAGAACACCCAAGAAAGGTTTTCACCGCATTCACCGCCCTCCGCATAAGCGGGAAGCGCCCCGAAAACGGATATGATCAACGGAATAACGGTTAAAAGCACCATTAACCGCGCAATATTAAGTTTTTTCCGCATAGGGCACCTCCTTTCATCGAGGGGGATGACCTTGATTATTAAAAACCAAGACTGTTACTGATTAACAGATGACGGATTGTTTATCGTAATAGGTTGAGGCAAGGTTACAGTATAGGTTACGCCATCTCTGACTACAGTCATTGTAGTTATAGTCTGAGTTCCGTGACCATAGTAAGCATAAAGCCTATGATATGAAAATGTGTTAAGTTGTGTTACAATACCCAAAGTTTTTGTTATTGTACCGTTTCCGGTTCGTGAAAATGTTATATCACTCACCGAATCGCCCTTCGGCAGAACCAAGGTTACTACACTATCAGCAGTAATGCCTGAGATCGTTACAGTCAGAGTAGGCTGTTTAAAGGAACCATTTCTTCGCAAACCGCTATTATCCGCTGTCGCTACTGCATATACGGTAGCGGAATTTTTGTCTGTATCAATGGAGCTTTCAAGCGGTGTACCTGCTGTAAAGGTAGGCGTACCCCAAGATGTTTTATAAGTAATCTTTGTAGGATTGCTTCCTGTAGGCGTGATTGCTGAAATTGTTGCAGTAGGTGTTACAGAATAAACCTCAAAGGCATAACTTCCATTATTGTCGGTAACAGAAAGAGTGCCTGTATCGGGAGTATCTTCGTTGGCGTCCAAACCTGCTCTTTCAGTAACAGTAACATTAAGGGCGCCCGGCTTATAATCTGTAGCGAACTGAAGGGTAAAGCCTTCCTTCATTGAATATATATTGGTATTGCCGACAATATTAAAGTTTATTTTCTTAAAAACAGTACCTTGCAAAGCGGTCAATGTTTCACTTGTATATCCGCCATATGATGCTGCACCATACTTATATTCAATTTCCGCAGAGGTAACATCAAAATATTTGCCGAGAAGTCCCTCGTTATCGGTAACTTTGAGTTTGATAGCATCTGCAGGAATATCGTATTTATCCATAAATACCGCAGTGGTGTTTCCGTCTTTGTCCTTACCGAAACGATACACCTTCGAAGCGGTGTTTTTAACTTCAGTAAGTGCTTTATCGTCATATACCAAAACTGCAGTAACATCATACAACGCAGCGACAGTCGCATCGGTCGCGCCGACATGGTAAGCAGTAGCAAGTGTAGAATCTCTTGTAGCCGTATCGTTGAGAAGCGCAACAAGCTCTTCTGTAGTTATGGGATCTGAAGTACCGTCCTTCAGGGGAAGACCGTAGAAGGGAGCGGAGGAAGCGCCTGCGGCCTTTGCGCCGTAAACGTTCCAAGCGTAAACGTCGGAAAGCGTCCACTCGCCCTCAGGAAGAATAAAGCGGAATTCAACGGTTTTTACGTCTTCCTCACCTGCATCAAGGTCAGATGCCAAGGTGCCGAGAACGTATTTAACCTCACCGTTTGCCTTGGTTATCTTGCCTACAACAGTTGCGGCAGAAGCATCGTCAAGGCTTACGCTTACCTTTGCACCGGTGTTAACTCCGTCTGCCCCTTTAACGTATTGATACATATCAACAACAGGCTGTGTTGCAGACATGGAGGGAGGATCGGGAGGAACGATGGTAAACACGGGAGTGGTATTAACGGCGGCAGTAAGAGTGCTGGTGGTAAGTCCGGTGCCGCTGCCCATTGCAACGGTAACGTAATTGAACTTCCAGATACCCTCTTTTACCTGCAATTCGCCTTCATAACACTCGGTCTCATAATTCCAGGTAAGCTTGGTCTCCAAGGTGGAAGCGGAGCCGCCTGCGTTAACGTAGTTAAGTCTTGCGTTAGAAAGACCTACAACGGGTTTGCCGGTATTATCCAGTACCTGAACCTGCATTACAAGCTTTTTGGGCGCATCCTCATCCTCGGTACCGAAAGTAGTAGGATAAGTAGAGGTGGTTACGTTAACACGCATACCCAAGGTAAGATCGATAGTATAACTATTTCCCTCGCCCAAAGGAGTAATTCGTCCGTCCAGAGTTACGGTATTCATTGTGTAAACACCGGAAGAACCGAAGTTGGCAGTGCCTACCCACATCTGGTTGGTAGGATTATACGCGAAGTTAATAGTGGCAGAAGTACCGTCTTCGCGGACAAAGTTGCCTTGTACCTTTCCCGGCATCTTTGAAACGTCGTTGGTTACAAATCTGAGCATAACCTCACCGGAATAGGTGTTTTTATCTGTCATTATGATTTCACCGAGGTTATACATAACGTCAGAAATAGCAAAGCCTTCAACTACTACGCGAGGATATGAAGTGCCCGAAAGATCGTACTCGGTTCCGTCTATCTGGACACTGCGCATAATATAAGTTCCGGGGTAATCAAAAGTGTAATCATAGGTCCAGGAGCCGTCTGCCGTCTTAGTAAGCTCAAAAGTCTTTTCGCGCACACCCTGAGAAGCGTTTATCTCGCGGATGAAAAATGCTTTTACAGACTTAGGCTCTACGCCGTTGATATTTACGGTAACTTTGGTAGTAAGGTTTGTATCGTTATCGTAATTGAAGGAGCTCCGAGAAACGCTTGCGCTTGCTTCGATAATAGAATTATAAAGAGTTTCGTTCTTTATAGAATTCATCTCATCGCTGGTGCCGAACTGTATATTCAACTGGCCCTGAATATCCGAAGCCGCAAGTACGTCTTCATTGCCAAGACCATTGCCGTCCAGATATAAAATAGAGGTAATACGCAAAGGAACGTTTTGTTCAAGGGCGGTAATGCCATAAATAACGTCTCCGTTCAGGTCTGTTCCTGCGGACTTACTGGTTGCAGGATCCAAAACGAGAGGAACGATTACCTTACCGCTTTCTGCATAGTGGCGCTCGGTATCGAGAAATGCAGTAGCAAGAAGAGTGCCGTTTTCATCAACAAAAGCAACCTTCATTGCCTGAAGCAAGGTAAGAGTACGAAGCTGGTCTGCAGGGTCTGCATAGAAAACGTAACAACTGCCGCTGCCCTGAGTAGAGCTGTTTACGGTAAGATCGGTATAAGCAGAGCCGTTCCATACACGGTTATCGCCTTCGTAACCGATAACGTATTCTACCTCTTCCCACTTTTCCTTGGCAAGAAGGGCGCCTCTGTTACCGTTTTCATCAAGCTCATAAACCAGATTATCCGCAACTCTTCCGTGGTTACTTGCATAATACCAATTAGTAACGTCGTTGCCGGACTCATCTTTTTCAGTTCTTTGATATATATCATGATCCTGCGTCTGCTGTATTTCAATTCCGCCGACGGTGGTGCCCTCTTCTCCCTCAATAGCAACAGTTATTGTCCAAAGCTCGACAACGTTACCGTTTGAATCCTTGCCCATTGCACGCTCGATCTTGGTTTCGGTAAGCACGTTGCCCTGCAGTGTGAGATAGGTTCCGGGGGCGTTGGTGCGTACCCACATATCCATAGCAAGACCGTAAGTATCGTTTGCAATACGGTCGGGCGCGCCAAACTCTTCTTCTATAATTGCGGCAATATTTGCACGCTCAGTCTCAAAATAGTTAACGTTGGTACCGTAAGCAGAGGTCATTATATTACCGTAAATCTTCTGTGTACCCATACTGGTACCAAGTGAAAACTTGACATTTTCTGCGTAAAGACGGGCACCGCTTCTGTTTTCAAAGCGCAAAAGAATACCGTTTGTAATATACGCATTTACTGTTTGATTTACCAAGCCCAACGCTGTGCTACCGTCGATCTCTTTAACTTTGTAGCTTTTCCCGTTTATATCAACGATTTCACATTTATCCATATCTACGAGATTACCGATAAGCGCGGTTAGATTATCATTCCAATTCAAGCTGCCGCCTGCTGCCTGAGCTTGCTGCTGATATGTTCTTAATGCGGAAACGTCATTTTTTATAGTCTGATAATCCAGAATAAACTGGTCTATTTCCTGAATAAAACCGTTGGAAGTGTATACGTATCCCTTGGATTTAAGATCGTTATATACAGTTTTAGAGGTGGCGTTTGCATCAGTGCGGGATAATAGCCCCTCCCCTGAAGCAACGTATGAAATATCCGCCCATTCGTCATTATTCTCAGAAAGTGTTTTTTCAAAGTTAAGGAACGCTGCAAACGTGTCCGCCTGGTTTTCCATAACGCCTGCGGCATACTCATACATGTTTGCAAGATGTCCCAAGTTTTCAGCCGTTACAGTGGGAGTGTCAAGCATACTTGCGGCGGGGCTTCCCCTTTTAATAAGAGAATACGCCATATAATTTGCAATAATGGAAGAAAGTGCGTTTATCTCACTATCGCGGTTAGCCAGCGCTTCATACTCGTTCTGAACGTTCATATTAAGAGCGTTTACTTTATTAAGGCCCTCGTTATACACTCTGGAGGCAGAGGATTCACCTTCGGTCATAGAGCTGATAGCACGAACGCCGAATCCGGTGGTATAGTCAAAACGAAGCATATCGGAATTCCAAGCAGAATAACCGAAATCGGTGTTAAGATCAATAACTCGTCCGTCTTTGTCATAGATAGGACCGTAAAGAGGATTTTTGTCAAGGCTGTAGCTGTTAAGCATAGCAGGACGGAGAACAAGATTATCAAGTCCGTATGCAGAATCAGAAAGGTTTACAAGGTTACCCCAGGTAAGATTACGCTCGGTAGTGGGCAGAGTGCTGTCACCCACCAAGGATTCGCGGGGAATTGACCCGTCAAAGGGAACCAGCGCGATCTCAAGGTTGCCGTTAGCGGCAATAGTCGTATTCACACCCGAAACAGCAGGATTACGGGAAATTGCAAACCACGCAAAGGATACAGTTGTAACCATAGCGGTCGACATAGCAAGCAACAACGCAACAGCCACGACTTTTTCTTTAAGCCCCGGCAAAATGCGCTTATATTCAGCTATCCTTCTGTGTGTTTCTCTCATAATATCGTCTCCTCGCTATTTTAAAAAGCAGGTTAATAATCACTCGACTCGATCAACGTAAATGGCAATATTCGAAGTATCCAGATCGAGGCTCTGAACGGTGATGGTAACGGGTATATCGGCAACGTCTCCCCCATCCAGAACACAGGAAACCTCATTGTGCAAAATGGTTCCGTTACCGAGATTAATTACGTTATAAAAGCTGTACACCCAACCACTTATACCGTTTTCGGATTCCATATACATGGGCGTTTGTGTACTTAAATAGTCTACCTGAGAACTGAAAATTTCAGTACGGGTGCCTATTTTAATGGTAAAAACCAGATTTCCGAGATTAACGGACGGTTGCGAAGCCTCTTCTGCCGCGGCAGGGCTATTTTCTCCAATATCCGACGTTGTACTGTCCTCAGAGGTTTGCGATATCTCTTCTGCAGAGTCATTATTATCTTCCACAGCGCTTTCCGGAATAAAAACGCGAACTCTTACTGTCATATCGCTATCGGCAACACTTTCCGCAGAGCAATCGGTATTGCTGATGATAAACGAAAGACACTTTTCGCCGCCGACCACTTCCCATTCGGGAGAAAGCTCGACTCTGTCTCCGTTTTCGTTTAATTGAATTATATAAGCGTCCGAAGCGGTCTTTGCAATAAAATCAACATCATTAACAAATTCCGCCGAATAACGCCCGTATGTGGTGTTGACCGACATAACCACGCCGGACAAAACAATTATAGCAGACAATGCTACGCAAAGAAGAATGATATTATTGGATTTAAGCTTCATTCACATTCTCCTTTGCCTTAATCTTAATCAGTTTGCAGTAACAACAAATCTGCCGTTGCTGCTTTCAGCGCTGTATCCGGGAATAACGTACTCGCTTACGTCACTGCTAAAACTACCGCCGCTGATGTTTATAGACGCCTGTAAAACACTGTCGCCATCAGGATACTGTCTTACAGCCAAAGCGCCTTCGTCGGTGCTTGAAACAACTGTCTTTTCACCGGAAATATTAATTTCCGTATGCCATGCGGTATAGTTAGCCTCGAGATAAATTCCGTCGCCCGTATCGACCCAACCGCTTAATGAAAGATCATTGGGATCCTCAGGCAATTCTCTGTGCTCACCCGTTCCGGTAACAACCGAATCAATAACGTCGACGAATCCGCCCTTTACTACCAATCCTGTCCAACCCTCAAGGGTGCAATCCTTAATGGTAAGATGGCTTTCTGCCGGCGGGAAATATACTGCGGCATAATAGCCCTTAATGGTACTGTCAGTTATATCAATATCAACACCGTAATAGGTGCCGTTACATATAACACCTGCATAACCGGTACCGTTAATATTACAATTATCAATAGAAATGTTGGTCTTGCGCTCAGACGCTCCGCCGTTTCCATATATCCACAGACCGTCCTCAAAGGCGGTTATATTACAATCTACCAACCGCACATCAGAATCTGCACCGACAGAATTCTTATTATCAAAAACAGTAATACCTTCACTTACGTTTGAAACGGTAACTCCGTTAAGCACGACCATCGCTCCGCAAGAGGTTATGGCAGTTTCGGTTCCCGTGCCTTCAATACTGCCGTTATGTACCATTAAGCTGGAGCCTGCAGATGCATCGATTATAGTATCTGCGCTGGAGGTCATGGTGTATCCGCCCAAATCAATTACAGTTATGGAAGATGAATCCAGACTGATAGGCTGAGAAAGAACAACGTCATCCTCAAGTGTAACAATGCTCAAGCCTTCATCGTTAAGCGCATCCAAAAGCTGCGCTTCACTGCTTACCTTCACACCTTCTTCACGGCTGTTCTGACCTGTAACGGTAACGCGGATGCTTCCCAAGGAAGCACCGTCTGCACCTAATTGCATATCTATTTCCGAATTCTGCTGAATCTCACTGTAGGTGCAAAGATATGCCCAGACGCCGTAGCCGCTGTTGCTTACAGAAACGGGATAATAGCCAGCCGCAGTTCTTTCACTTGCATCAATAGTGCCTGCATATCCATCCGTTTCGGATAATACCGACAAAAACTTCTCGGTAGTGTATCCGTTAATGTACATAGGATATCCGTCCGTATCGAAGACGGTTTTCATTTCATCGTAATCGTATTCGATGGGACTGAGATATTCTAATACAGTAACACCGCCGTTGGCAGTAGCTCTACCAAGCACGTAATAACCCAACGTATCATACACCCATTCACATTTAAGCACAGGTGCATTCTGAGCCTCCTCGGTAAGCAAAAGCTGACTGTGAGGGAAGGCAATATAGGTATAGCTGCTGTCGCTGCTGATATAGATACGGTCAACAGTCTCACCGTTTCTGACTGCAGACGTATCAACATACACAAACATTCTGTCCTGCATATTATTATTCAGCTGGGATTTTGAAGCAGTAATGCTTGCGGCAACAATACCGGAGCTATCGTTATTAAATGTCATAGGGACAATAACGCTGTCGCCGGGAGCGATAGTAAAATCGTTGTTCCCGATATTAACCTCACCGCTGAAATTCCAGGTTTCAGCAGTAAAGGAAAGCCCTTCGGTCTCTACAACGTTTACGTGCCAAGCAACCGTAAGTGCAAAAACCAAAACGACGGTAAGTACGACGGTAAGAGCAACCAAAGCGGCGCGCAATATTATTTTTTGCTGTAAAACCTTAACAATTGAACCAAAAGACGGTTTATTGTTGTTTTGGTTGTTCTGAGTTGTCACTTTGCTTCAACTCCTCAATAAGCTCGGCGCGAATTTTATCGCGCATTTGTTCATACTCTTGTTTATCAATATCCGTGCTATCGGACACCGCAGGCTTTCCTCCGCGTTTTTCCAGCTCATCGGATATTTTCTTTATATCACGCTGCATTGACTTAACGTTATCACGCAGGATAAGCGTAGATATCAACAGCGCAGGAAAGGCTATACAAGCGAGAAAGCCGAATTTGTTTGATAAAAAGGTCATTATTCCGGAAATCGGACTTTCTCCCGATTGCCAGATAACCTTTCCGATCATATTCTGCTCCGACACGTAGTAGCCGTCCATTGACAGGTTTGCGTCCCCCTTGGTGACAAGCAAAATGCCGCCTTCCTCGTTCTCGGTAATATCCACAACTCTGTGTGTAATGATCCTTCCGATCATCTGCGGCGATTTTGAACGGAAGCTTACAACGTCGCCAATTTCAATGGCATCCATATCCACACGCTTAGTCAATATAAGCTCACCTACGGAGATGGACGGCTCCATGCTTCCGGTAACTACCTTGAAAAAGCTGTGCCCTGCAATTGAAACATGGCCTTTGCTTAAAACCTGTATCACCACAAAGAGGCAAAAGAATATTGCCAATACCAGAAACAGTGAAACGACAGAGGATATTATTTTGTTACGGACGCTTTTACTGCTTTTTTCTTTAATCATATACTTCTTGATTACTTCCCGCCAACTCAATTCCGAGGGCAAAATCTATTGCATCAACTAACGTGCAATCTTGGTCCTCACCCTCTAACCACACAAACATACGAATGCGCTGGGGAACGTTTTTCTCTAATGAAACTATATAAGTGCTTTCGGTAGCGCCGCCTTTATTTGCGGCAGTCAGCTCATCCGAATCCACGATATTTCCGCTGGAATAATAAGTATAAAGGTCTGCACTGTTTACAATAAACTCACCCTTTGTAACGTAAGGTGCGAAATTGCCTTGCAGATACTTGTTATACAGCTCGTTTTTCGCATCATCAACAGTATTGATATTCTTGCCTGCTATGGCAGTTTGGAATACTTCCTCCAGACCGATACCCACTGCAGAGGATTCACTCCACTGATTTTTAAGCTGAACGGTAAGAATACTGCTGATATCTGTATAAACAACGTTGGTTCCGTCATATCCCAAAGGAGATGTTATTTTGTATACACCGTCCGTTCCCTCGGGATGAACGTCGCCATTAGGCTCATAAATGGTAAATCTATGATTGCTTGAATACCATTTTTCGCCTTCCTCGGCATATGAGCCGCGAAGCTTGGTGTATTGCTGTGAATAAGCATAGCTTTGCTGATAATGAACCATAGTATCGTCGGTTACATAGTCGGGATTAACAAGGAATCCCACTCTTGCCGATGAAGCCGCAACACCTGCGGATTGGGAAAGGGTAAAGCCTCCGTCTGATTTTTTTACGGGAGACATAAGCTCTACAAGATAGCTTCCGCCCTCGTCACCGGTAGAAACACGCAAAGTGCAGTTGGACGCAGGGGAAACCACCCAAAAATCAAGAAAAACATAATATCCGCCGTTAACGTCGGTTTTAGGGACGTTAGCGTATTCAAGATACGAATCCACAGTGAATTGGTTGATAGGCTTCAACGTACCCACAGATGCGGTTCCGTTCAAAACCTCTTCATCAAGAATATCATAATATTCGGGAATAAACCAATTCATACCGTCAGAAGTGGACACAGGAGTAAGGGGTGCCAGCTCCTTAAGGTAATCATACTCGTCATAACGAGAAAAATGAAGCGTATCCTCAAAAAATCCGGGATAACAATATGTTTTTCCGTCAACCGTTTTTTTAAGATTCGGTGCCACCATTATGGTGTTTCCGCCGCCGATGGAAATCTGTATTCCCTCTGCTATAGGTGCGGTAGACAAGGTGGTCCACGCATAGGTCATGGTAACGACCATAACGACAGCGAGCACAAGTGCCATAACGACAGCCGCCAGCTTGAGAAGTGTTTTTTTCATCTTCTGCCAAATCTCCAATTACGCTTCTTTGCCGAAGAACGCGCGTCCAAAAGCTTGCGGCGCTCGTCCTCACGCATAAGCTGCTCGGTATGTTTACGCTGAACCTCGTTTTCTCTCATAAGAGAGCGAAGTGTCAAATTGCTGTTGAACACGGATATCTCGTTAAGATAGCATTCTACTGCCTGCAGGTCTTGCTGCTGCTTTTCGAGAAGCGCCTGTCTTTCCTGCTCCTCAAGCTGTAATCTCAGCTTTTCTTCCTCTGCCAATTTCTCAAGACGGATATTCTCAAGGCGCTGTGCCTCTTCTTCAAGCGCACGCTGCTGTGCCTCCAGCTCTTCGCGGCGAAGTCTTTCCATTTCGTCGCGGCGGCGCTGTCTTGCTCTTTCGGCTTCTTCCTGCTTGAGACGCTCTGTCTCTTCTACGATATACGCCGCATCCTCAAAGTCTTGACGGGCAACAACCTCTTGTTCCGCCTGCTCAAGACGCTCCTGCATACGGTCGGAAAATCCGTTTTCAAAGTGAGCAAGTTCCTTGCGGAACAATCCGCTGCGGCGGCGTTCCTCCTGCTCTCTTTCCATACGTTCAATAAGAAGCCTTTGTTCCTCTGCCTCTTTTTCAAGACGTATACGTTCTTTTTCCTGTTCCTTTTCGAGGCGCAATCGCTCTTTTTCCTGTTCCTTTTCACGCTTTATGCGCGCTTCTTCATCCTTCTTGCGCTGAGCCTGCTCTTCTACGAGGCGGCGGCGTTCTGCTGCCTCCTCACGCATAAGCTGCTCTTTGGTAAGCTCCTCGATAAGAACCTTTCTTATCTCTACCTCGGGAAGATCGTAATCCTCGGTAAGCTCTTCGATTATCTCTTTTATAAATTTAGGCTTAAGGGAACGCTTTTTCTCCTTGGAGGGTGCAGGCAAACGTCTGTCCTTATCACGCTCAAGATGTCCTTTAAGCACGAGATAATTAAAAAGCACATTGTGAAAAATATCCCGTTGGAAGGTTTCGTCCACAACAGGATTTTGTTCGATTATCTTTATGGTATAGCCTATATCCTGATAGCCCTTAAGGTATTCCATAAGCTCCATAACTGCGTGGTAGCTCTTGTTCTTTTTAAGAACGTTGGTCTTGGTTACGGTGCCTCTTACTCTGGGATATTTGGACATATGGCGGGCGAAGTGGCTGTTCATATTAGTGGAAAGAATGCGATACAATCTGGATATTCTGTCAAAAATCTCGCGATTCTTGTCATCGGTATCAAGAGCACTGTCCACGTCGCGGATATGAACAAAGGTGTCCATATGCACCACCTCGTTGGAGGACTGCATATCGGTTTTTACCTTTAGCTTCGCACCGAACTCGTCACTCATTACTTCAAAAAGTGCATCGTGACGGATCTTTACAAATTGATATGCCATTTCAAGAGTGGTGAACACAACGCGGTTTTCATAAACCTGACCGATGGAATCCTCTCTGTACTTTTGCATCAGCTTACTGGGGCGCACGTCACCGCTTTCCTCGTTGAAATCCTCAACCAAGGAAGTGTGTACTGCCAGATGGCGCACAACGTCGCTTCCCGTTTTTTTTGCGTTTGCCACGTTTACGATAAGCTCATCCTCACGGATAACGTTACGGGGGGATTCAATAATATTCTGAAATCCGCGAAGGGCGCTTTCAATTGCGTCGATCCAAGAGGTATCGACGATCTTTTCCATGCGTCTGTTGGAAAACTGGATCTCATTCTCAGCATGAGCAACAGACTCCATAAAATATTCGTAAAATTCAGTGCTGCCGAGAGCGCGGACAACGCTTTTTACATATTTTTGATAAAACGGGTCTATAAGAGCAGAGCCTGAATTGTTTTCTGCTTTTTTCGTTGCCATATTGCGCCCTCCTTTCAGCTGAATTCAAATGTTAGTTGTTCTTTTTAAGCAATTCGATATACGATTTGCAGTGTACCATTACGTTTTTGCCGAAGGTTTTATCAAGGAAATTACTGAACTTAGTAAGCTCATCCTTCATAAAGCCAAGGCTTAGGGATTCAAACTTACGCAAAACCTTTTTTGCAATAATAAAGTCAACTGCCTGTATCTCGGTGCCGCCGCATGCGATAAAGCAAGGAACGTAATCACGTATCTGCTTCATAATACGGTTACCGAATGCCAGACGGAAGTTCTTTATAACGTAAGCGTTGACAAGCTCAAGCTTTTCCGCAATTTCATCGGACATAGGATAATCCTGCTTTGCCTGAGCGAAAAGTGCGTTAAGATGGTCGGTAGAAACGTAAACCGGCTCGGTATCCTCGCACTCAAAGGGATCCGCACGGCTGTCAAGGTCGATAGGGATCGCACGGTCGTAAACCTTATCCGCAACGGCGAAGGTAGAGTCGTCGTTATTAATTGTGCCGACGAACCATACGTTGTTGGTTATCTGAACGGTGCCGCCGTTAATAAGGCAAGGGTCGTTATCCCAGACAGCGGTTACAACGTCAACCTTCCATTCCTCCTGAAGCGGCATTTCCAGAATAGAAAGCATTTCTGCGAAGTAATACTCAACACGTGCGATGTTCATCTCGTCCAGAATAACGATGTGAGGATCACGGTAATAATTACTTTCGTATATTGCACGAAGGAATTCGGTTTCGGAATACTTTTTGGTAAACTCGTTGAAATATCCGTACAGCTCGGTACGCTCACGCCATGAAGGCTGAACCGAAACAACGGTAGTATCCTTTTGAACAAACTTACCAAACGCATAAGGCAAACTGGTTTTACCTGTACCGGAAATACCCTGCAGAATGATAATTCTTGCAGTACCCATGGATGCCACGAAATAGCGCATCATATCAAGGTCATAATACAACTTAAGACGAGATGCGGCGAATTTACGGAAACGCTCGCAAAACTCGGCAAGAGTTATATCGTTATCATACTCGGGAGTAACGTATTCGGTTTTATAATAGTTATCAACACCCGTAAGACGGAAGAAACGGCTCTCGGAGGGGTCCACACAAGGAGAATCAAATCTGTTGCGGTTTTCGGAAGCAACGTACTCCTCTTTCTCCCCTTCTTCCTGCTGCTCTTCTTCACCGTCGGGAGGGAGCGCATCCAAGGGGTTTTTGCCGCCAAGCTGCTCAACACGCATTGCCAAAAGTCTGTCCTTTTCGTAGTTGGCACGTATAAGGTCACGCTGGAGAGAGCGGACCTGCTTAACTACCTCGTCATACTTCTTGGGCGAGATGCGGAATCGGAATATTTTTTTGCACAGCATTATAGCGGCAACTATCAATACTACGGCAAAAGCAAGCAAAATAACGTTTACGGTTATGACCAGCACTCTGTCCATAGTGGTGAAGGATTCGTCGTACTGCTGTATAAGCTCCATCCTCTTGGGGAAGTTGAAAAGCAGATTCAAACAGTTCCAAATAGCAATGAAAAGCTCCTCAAAGCCTTTGAGAACGTTGTTTGCATCCTGAAAGAAATATCTCAAAAAATTATCCATATCGGCATTAATTCATCCAATACTTTTGTAATTTATTCCTCTTTGGGTTCCTCTTTGGGTTCTTCTTCGGCTTTGGTTTCAGCCGCTTCCTTTGCAGCCTGCTGTTCCTTTGCCATGCTCTCAAGCAGCTCTGCACGAAGTTTCTCGCGGAGCTCTGCTTCCATCTGAGCACGCTCTGCTTCTTTTCTCGCCTGCTCTTCCTGCTGTGCGGCGATAAGATCTTCGGTACGGCCTCTTTCCTGCTCGTACTTGATACGGTTCTTTACGTTCTGATACTCAAACAGTACGCGGAAGAACTGAACCAGATGATATATGAAGAAGATAAATACGGGAACTACAACGATAAGCAGGAATCCGGTGGGAGTCTGCAGATAGTCAAACACCTTACCTACACCGGGAAGTCTGAACTTGTACTTACCGATGATCTCGTTCTGGTGAACGGTAAGAGGGTCGACAGAGGTGTTATTATCACCCTGGGTCTCGAAAATAAGATAATCGCCGCCATCATATATATTGATGATACGGTGGGTATTAAGCACACGCTCGCCGTTGATTACAGTCCAATAAGTGATAATATCACCGGGACGAAGGGTAGACTTGTCCTTAACGCCGACGGAAATAACAAGGTCGCCGGGCATAAGAGTGTCTGCCATTGAGTTTGTCTGAATAGACAGCAGACGCAAGCCGAAAACGTTGGGTGCGCCCTGTCCGGAAGACGAAACGAATGAAACGTATGTAGCCACTGCCGCAATAACTATAGCGATAACAAGAACCACGTTGATGATGGTATTAAGAACCGTTTTTGGGCTCTTTTTTGTAGATTCCTGTGAGTTTTCTGCGGTTTCGATTACTTCAGGCTGGATTTTTTCTTTCTTTTTCATAAAGACCCTTTCCGCCGTATAAATACGGCAAGTGAATTTAGAGGGTGAATCGCTGTTTTTTTATATAAAAGCACAAAAAGCTGTTTTTTTCGTGTTTTTGGTTATGGTTTGCCTGTTTTAAGAAGCTTCGGAAGCCTCTTTTCCGTTATCCGAAGGATATATGGGAACCAGACCCGATCCGCCGGATTCTGTGTTTGCAACAAACTGAATGTTTGCAAGTATCTGTGCTTCCTGAATGGCGTTGGTACAGTCTACGTCCTGCCCCTCAAGCCATATATAAAACTGTATTTTTACTTTTGAATTCGCTTCCATCTCAAAAAGCTGAGTAAAGGAGGTGAACTCGCCAAAGGTATATATCTGCACGTCCTTTTCAACGGGATAAGTCTCTTCCCAAACGGAAGCTGTCTGGGTTATAAGACGGTCTGCGGGAACAAGAGAATCCGTGCCGTCTATACTGGGAGTGGGGATATATCCTGTAGAACCGTCTGCGTGTGTATCACAGTTGGGCTCATAGATCAAAAACAGAGGCGCCTCGTTTGTGGGCAAATTGTCATCGCCGAGTCGTGTTACCTTTATACCGATACGCACGGCATTCTCGGCGCCCTGTCCGCCATTGTAATGTTTAATTTCCTCGGGATCCCACAGGGGCGTACCTACAAGGTATGTCCCTGCTCCGTTGGTGCCTTCCTCTACGTCCACAGCAGGAGTAAGCGAAACGCTTACGGGGTCTGTTGTGCGTGCATAAAAGGTACCCACACAATAATAGCCTTCGTAATTATCGCGGTTGGCATTGCGCTCGTCAGACAGCGGCTGCCAGGAACCTGTAAGCCTACCGTCAAAGCCATATACCGCGGCATAAAATCTTTGGTCTTTATCAGACCAGGTAACCGGACGCAAAGGCGCCGTCTCGGGTACCATTTCAAGAAATGATAACTGCTTTCCCCATATCTCCGCATCAGGTGTGAGAGCTATCTCAAGCCCTGCCACGGTGGTAACGTAGGTGTTTACGTTACTTACACGGGTAGTCTTACTGCGGTTAAACCACGCATAAGAGGATACTGTTAACAGCAGTAACAGCGTAACTACCAAAACAAAATATAATGTGATAAACAGTGCTCTGTTATATTTCTTTGTTTTATCAGCCACGTCGTTACTCCTTTCCCCGCGTGCGCGTGTTTATTTGTTTGGATGTTTGGGGACTCTGTCCCCCGCAGGCAAATACGCCTGCGGGGAACAAAAGAGTTTTGGTTTAATTACCCTGAGTTCCTGCGTCTGTGCTGGTATTAGCGTCTGCACTAGTATTAGTGTTTGCACCGGGGGTGTGAAGATCTGCATATTCCATAGGAACAAGGTTTGCAGAGCTTGCAAACTGAAGGTTCATAGTACCCGTCATAGAAGTAGCTGCGTCATAAGCAACGTCTGCGTTGGTAATAGTGGTACCATCAAGATATACGAGCACGGAAACGTTGTGCTGGGTATTCTGAGTAAGAGCGGTAATAACAGCATTGGTGCCTTCAAGTGTTGTTTCGGTTGTTGCTGCCTTTTCAAAAGTAGTAGATTCGGTTGCATTTGCAACAGGAACACTATTAGTAGCATCCCAATTTGCTACTGAATAATACTTGCCATCATACTTGTAGTATGCAACCGCGCCACTTTCATCAAGGTAGTTGCCGCTTGCATCAGTCGTATAGCTGGAGGTGTACAAATAGATACCTGCAGTTACGCCATTCGCATCAGTAGTAACGCCGGAATCCATGTTAAGCTTTGCGTAAGCAAGGATAATACCGCCAGTTTCAGCATCGTCGTTCGGGGTAAAGAACACAAGACGAATATGCTTCATAAGAGCAGCAACCTGAATATCATCAAAGTTGCCGGAAGTAGACTTAAAGGTCATGGTGCTTCCGTGGCCCATAGTAGCATCATTGGTATTATCATCGTAAATACGGTCGATAGCTTCTGTCTGGAGAAGGAGGTTAGATTCCTTTGCATTGGTACGGAAAGCAAGGTCAAGAATAAAGCCGTAATACTCAGTAAAAGGCTTTGCTTCGCCGCCCTCGCTGGAAGGTGCGGGAGAAAGAGTTGACATGTTGTTGCCAACACCGACCAAGTGTGCAGGGCTTACAGTTGAAGCAGTTGACATTTTTGCATTTACGTTGTTAACAGTGAAACCGCCTGAAGAAAGCTGTTCTATAACAACAGCAGTAGAATAATCGCCGCAATGGTCTGCAATATCTGCATAAACACCGCCGCCGCTCTTCATAGTAACGCTTACACCCTGAGAAGCAACACCATTTACGATATCGCTCATCTTATCATTTGCTTCACTTGCTTTAATACCGTTGATCTCCATATTGTTGATATCAGCGAGTTTATACAACGGAACATTTATTGTATCCCAGTTGAACGTAGCATCTGCTCCGTCATCGGCCATATCATCAAGAGCAGTTTTCGCTTCAACAACTTTTGCTTTTGTTGCAGCTAAAGCCTTGATAGGATCGGAAAGGCTTGCAGGAAGAACTACACTAACCTCACCTACAGAGAAAACGCCTGTGTCAGAATCGAACATCGTGAACAGGTCTCCACCTCCGGCGATAGCCGAATCCATAAGCTTCCATGTTGCATCATCAGAAGCTCCGCCGCTTGTACCTGCAACGTACATTCTGATATATTCAACATAAGCCTTTTCAATGTACTGAATCGCACCAGTCTTGGTATCGGTACCAAGAAGGTCGTTTACTATTGCCAACAAAGCACTAACATCTTCCTGTGTATAGCTGTCACCGGTGCTCATCGCTTTTTTAACAGCAATGTTTGCAAGAGTACCACCGTTATTCTTGAGAGAAGAAGATGCCATGTTGGTAGCCTGTGCAGTTGCAGTAGCTGCATTGGACTTTGCGTTACGATAGCCAAGCTGACGGTCAGTCATACCGGAAGCAGTACCAACTGCACGGAAGCCCAAACCGTTGGAAGGATAGAAGTTCTCTTTGGTATCGTCATATGTACCAAGAATAGAGTTTGGTTTAAGAATAGAAACTCGTCCATCTGCACCATATTCAGGAGTCTGAAGAGGGGTACCGGACAACCCTGTACCGGACACGTTAAGCATAGAAGGAAGCAAGGTAATAAGCTCTACACCGTAGTTGATACCGTGAGAGTTCTTATCAAGGTTAACAAGGTTACCCCAATAAAGATTGGAGTCGCCGGAAACCTGTCCTTCTTTCACGTCGCCGTTATAACGAAGTGCCATTTCCAATGCGCCGTTTGCGCCGACAGCGGTGTTGATGCCGGTTACTTCAGGTGCGGTGGAAAGGGTGAACCACGCGTATGAAGAAGATACAACCATGATCAAAGCAACTAAGAGCATGGCTGTTGCAGAGATCAGCTTACCTTTGATACCATAAGTAAGCTTTTGTTTGTTTTGCATTTTTCATTTTCCTTTCAAAAAAGTATTTTTGTTTTGCGTTTTTTCGCAGGGGAAAAACCTGCGGCACCTCCGCCGAGGCTATGTATTAACCTTTCTCACAGCCGAGCACTGCCGTGATAAGGGAAAATAACCTAAAGTTTTTTAATCACTCAAGGTGATGCATATATATTTCGAGTCCCAGATTACCGCCGATAAGCTCGTTGGTGCAATCGGGGTCGTCCCCCTCAAGCCACACGACAACGGTGTATTTATGTACCTGCATAGGCTCAAAATCATAATGTATGCCGCTGGCGACCACCTCGTCCGACTCAAAGGGAACGGGGCGCAGACGCCAGTAGGTTAATGCCTGAGTTTGGTGGATTATCTCATATTGCTCGTCCGGCTTAGCGGCGTGCTCACGCAAGGGAGCGACAATATATGCTAAATCGTCATCCAACGTAGGCAGCGTCTGTGGAGTACCGTCTTCGTTTGCCTTTGCGTAAAATGTCATCTTTCCATCGATAAACACCATTATCCACGCGGCTTTAGATAGGTTGTTGGATTCGGAATTCACACGTATTTCCCAAGCGTAATCCGCAATTTCATCGCCCTCGTTACGTAGATAGTATGTAGTGGCGAAAAAGTTGCCGGTGTGTGCGCCGTTTGACGCATCTATATCCGCAGGGATATCGATTATAGACAGCGGCGATACGTTTTCCACAGGGGTGCAGAAGATGTGCGAGGTGGGGTTGATAAACTCCGGAACCTCGCTCAGCACAAAGCCCTCACGGAAAAGCTTATCAGACATACTTACGGTGAAGTGTCCTCTCAGTTCGGTGATATAGGACATGGCGTAAAGTAATGCCAGCAAGGTTGCCGCCAACGCAAGTAATATCCATCCGCCCTTGCGCCAAAACCACCAAAGGATAAGCGCAAAAGTTTTGTTTTTATCAAAATATAACCCGAGACTTGAGGCGGTAAGCTCAAAATCCTTTTTGTCCTTCACGCCCATTTTACGCATATCACGGCGAAGCTTTTTTCTGCCCGCTTTGATCTGCTTTATCTCGTCCTTAGTGAGGACTACGCCTGCACGTTTCTTTTTGAAAAGACCGCGCTGTTTTTTTTCTGCTCCGGTTATTTTTTGCTTTTCCTGCTTCTTGTCTGCCATATCGGTTTCTCCGGCTTACGCCTGTTCCCTTGCAAGGGAATCAAGCACAAGCTCGTCATCGCTGACGGGGATTCCCGTCATAGTGCCGGATGAACACAACGCGCCGTGCTTGTTCAGCCAAGCAAGAACCTCCGGCGTATCAGCATTTTTGCCGATAACCGTAATGCCCTTACGGCGAAGATCGTTAATACCGGAAACACCCTCGTTTTTACGATACAGCTGAGGAGACAGTCTCACTCGGGTGATACCCATCTTTATAAGCTGCTCAGGAGACAGCTCTGCGTCAGGATGATAATCATCCACCACCAGACAAATTCCATTTCTGGGATAACGCTCGATTATCTCAAGATTGGTCTTACTGCAGGTGCGCAGGATCTCCTCGGGTATGGTGAGAAGAAGCTGATCCTTGCTTATTGGCTGGTCCTCAAAAAGCTTGATAAAGCTTTGAAGCTGTGTACCGGAAAGATAGAAATCCGGCAACATCTCAAGCAGTATGCCCTCCAAGCAAAGATTGCAGTTGTTGATACGAAGCACGGTGTCCGCCGCCTCATAGAGGAAGTACCAGGAAAGCTCCTCAACAAGATTGGTGCGCTTGAACAGCTCTCTCAATTCGGAAGCGGATTCTGTTTCACCCGGTCTGTCAGATATACCGGCAAACCAAGGTGTCGCCTCATACATAAGCACGTTTCCGTCATCATCGGAAACCATAGGTCTGTAGGAAAGTCCCATAACACGGTCAGCCCGTCTCTCAACAAGAGGGATGGTCTTGGGCAACGTGCGGGTATATGTAATATACTTGTTGTAAACTGCAAGACAGCTTTCCTTGGCGGCTTTAAGCACGTCCACCAATTCAGACGCCCACAAAATTCCTGCACCCGAAACTATAGTGTCAAATGCGATCTCAAAAGGAGATTCAGATCTCGTCTCAGATGCGATACGGTCCAGCTCTTTGGCAAGACCTACGATCTGTGCAGGGGCGCTGGTATCGCTTCCCAGTCTGCCCGCGGGAAATCCGGTGCCGTCCCAACGCTCCATATGCTGCTCACAGCATTCGCGCATAATAAGCCAGGGAATATTCTTTGTGGGGCGCTCTGTAAGCTCGCCTTTTCTTTTTTCCTTGGCACGCGCGCCTTTTTCCTGAAGGCTTGCTACGAGAAGGCGTCCGTCGGTAGTGTATTTTTTGTACACCGCCTCTTCTTCATCGGTAAAATCGTTTTGCCAGATCTGATATTCAGGGGGAACCAACGCTTTGCCAAGCTGATGGTAAAGTCCGCATTTGTACATAAGATCTGCATACTGACCCTTGATACGCTCTTTTCCGCCGGCGGTGTTGGAGCCAAATCTAAGCTTGACTGCCTGCACGAACAGCGCCTGCGTATATGCGGCGACTCTTACTGATTGCTGTCGGATAACCGGTGCGAGACCTCTGAACGCTTCGTCCCAAGTTTCGTATTCTTTTCGTTTCCAGTTTTGTCCTTCCAAAGCAAATTCTTCCTTTTATCTATGTATAGCCGTATACCTGATCCCTTTTTTCAAAAAAGATCAGGTTCGGATTTAATATTTACTCGGCATCGTCCGCTATATCGTAATCAACAAGCGGAGTGTCGTCGGTGGTTTTCTTCCTTTTGCTCATGAATATGACCACGAACAACACCACACCTACCACGTTGATGGAAAGGCTGATCCAGAAAAGTATCGGCCATACGCGGTGGGAGCCTATATTACAATAATCGTCTGTAGGCTCGGTGGGTACGGGTTTTTCAACAATAACCGTGTTCGCGTCTTTTATCTCGGCAATCTTGGCGATGATTTCGGCAAGAAGCGCCTCAAGCTCTGCGGCACAAGCATCTACCGCGGCTTGGTCACCGCTGTTAAGAAGCTCCTGCGCTTTGTCAAGCAGCTGGCACATTTGCTTCCACAGTGCGGAAAGGTCTTCGTTGTCAGCATGCTCCTGCACCGCCGCAATAGCATCATTAAGTGCGGTATAGTCCATACGCACAAGGGCTGCTATGGCGGACTTAAGTGCTGCGGCGGCACTGTCAACCTCGGCTTGATCCTGGCTGGAAACGACTGCCTTTGCCGTGTCAAGAGCGGTTACAAGGCTTTCCCAGCTTGTATCTGTATAAAGAGCTTCGTCCAGACCCTCTGCAATGGTGATCTGTTTCTCAAGCTCGGTATAATCAATAGTAATTTCTAATTTTACCAGCGCGGCAATCGCATTTTTAAGCGCCGCAGCGGCATTGTCGACCACCTTTTGGCTGTTGCTTCCTCTTGCGGAAACAGCAGAGGAAAGTGCGCTTTCCAAAGCGGTCCATGTTTCGGGAGTATAATCCTCTTCTTTAAGTCCCTCCGCGATAGCTATCTGTCTGTTAAGCTCGGTATAATCAATACCGTTGGAGGAGACGGTTACCAGACCGGCAATTGCGGCTTTAAGATTGTTTGCGGCAGTGTTTACTTCGGTCTGATTGGTGCTCTTTAACGCTTCGTTTGCCTTTGTCAAAGCCTGAGTAAGCTTGGACCAGGAAGCAGAAGTATAATCCTTGGATTTAAGAGCTTCAGCTATCTTTATCTGTTTGATAAGTCCGGAATAATCAACGACGTATTCGGGAATCTTTTCAAGCTGCTTTATGGCGTTTTTAAGAGTTTCGGTAGCTACGTCAACACCCTCTTGGTTAGTGCTGTTGAGAGCTTTCTTTGCGTTATCGTATGCGGCCTTAAGCACGCTCCAGGTTGCAGAAGTGTATTCGGTGGAAACAAGAGATTCTGCAATTCTTATTTGCTCTTTAAGAGCTTCAAAATCAATTTTAGGATCGCCTTTTACAACGAATTCAACGGTAACGGTTTCGGGAGGATTCATATCCTCACCGTCATCACTGGTTTCGTATTCAAAGGTTATTGTGCAGGTCTGTCCTGCAAGCGCCTTATCGGAAATAGTAAGTATTAAGGTAAGGGTGCATTTTTCAACTGCGGGATATGTAAAATATGCAACCAAATGCTTGCCGGGGAGAGGTCTTGCAGAACCGGAAAATCCGGTCATTGAGGTGCTGCTGGTTACTATAATATCGGGATCGGAAAAAGTGAAAGTGCCTTCAATACCTGCGATATTCTCAAAGGTAAAATCAACGGCTACTTGTTCACCTGCCCTGCCGCTAACCTCAGAGGGTGCGGCGGCGTTAACGGTAATCACAGTGCAAGAGAAAAGCGCAACGGTGAGTAACAAAACCAATATTCTTTTTATGTGTATCATTTTGCTTCGTCCTTTAATAATCGATTTGTCGTTTTTGCCTTGCACACCGCTAAAAAGCGATGTGCAAGGCATAGTCACCGTTTATGTGTTTTCGGTGCCGGGGGAAAATTTATCTTGCACTAATCTTTTTTCTGGATCTGATTACAAGAATAGTGCCTACTACTGCAGCTGCCATAAGCAGTACAGCGTATATGATAGCGGTAGCTCCGCCGAGTTCGGGAACGGACGCTTTAACAAGGTTTGCAATAGCAACCATAAGTGCGCCTGCTGCAGCGTCTACAACTGCCTGATCGTCAGATTCTCTTGCAGCGATAGCTACTTCGAGAGCCTCTTCCAGGTCTGCCCAAGATTCTGCGGTATAATCGGACTTTTTAAGTCCTTCAGCTATAGCGATCTGCTCATTGAGCTCGGTATAATCAACAGGAACGATTACGGGAGGCTCTTCCTTCTTTACGAGTGCATCGATTGCTGCCTTGAGAGCTGCAGTTGCATCGTCTACTTCCTTCTGAGTTTCAGCGTTGTCAACCAGTGCCTTTGCTTCTGCAAGTACTGCTTCCATTGCTGCCCAGGATTCTGCAGTGTAATCATCTTCGGTAAGAGCTTCTGCTCTTTCGATCTCTGCCTTAAGTGCGGTGTAATCGATGGGAACGATTACGGGAGGCTGAGTCTTCTTTACAAGTGCATCGATTGCTGCCTCAAGTTTTTCGGTTGCTCTATCAACCTGACCCTGAGTAAGTGCAACGAAAAGAAGTGCCTTACCTGCATCATAAGCTTCCTTCATGGTTGCCCAAGAGTCTGCAGTATATTCATCTTCGTTCAGCGCATCAGCTCTTTCGATCTGCTTGATAAGATAATCATAATTGATATGAAGAACGATGGGAGCCTTCTTAACGGTTACTCTTGCGGTATCGATCTGGTAAGCGGGAACGCTGGGAAGAGTACCGTCAACGGTGGTCTCATACTCGAAAAGAATGTCGCAAACCTGACCAACCGTTGCAGTGGATGCTACGGTAAGAGTAAGCTCGATAACGCAATCAACAGGAGAAGCGTTAAAGAAGGTCAAAAGGCCGTTTGCGGGGTTGTATTCTTCTTCCTGGCCTACAACGTCAACAGAGATGGCGGAGAACATGGAAGAATCGGTGAAATAGAAGGTGCCTTCAAGAGCCGCGATGTTATCATAAGAAAAAGTGATAACAACGGTTTCACCGGCTACCGCGGTTGCTCCGGTAGGAGCAACTGCGGCAAATGCGGGAATAGCCATGGTAAAGGAAAGTACTGCAACGAGCAACAAAGCAAAAATATTTTTAATGTTTTTCATCTTTTCTACCTCCCTTATTATTTGTCAAGCGAGGACTCGTATTCGTCCCAGTAAACTATCTTCTTGGTTATCTTGACAGCGTCTGCGATCTTAATGCTCGAGTCATCGTTTACGTCTGCTGCGAGAGTCTGATTTGCATCAAATACGATCTCGTCAACAAGTTTCTTACTGATAAGCGTTGCGTCACCTACGTCAACACGGCCGTTTCCGTTTACGTCACCAAGAATGATGATGGTGTATTCAACGGTTGCGGGGTTGAGAGAAAGTGCATTGCTTGCGATTGCGGTGATCTTGGTTCCGTTGGGAACAAGTGCGTCATCTGCGAGAGTGCCGTCGCCTACGATAACCTCGATAGTATCTGCATTAATTGCGGAGAATACAATGAGGTCGCGGAGTTCAGCTACGGTAATACCGTTACGGATGGTATCAAGAATGATGATTCCGTTAACAGTGTCAACCTTGGAGCCGGCAATCTTGTCATTAACGGTGATTTCGGGGATACCGGTTCCCTCTACGAATTCGGGATCGAGAGGAATGGTACCATCTTCAAAGAGTTTAGCACCAACGTAGAAATCGGTAACCTCTACGTTTGCTACTGCGGAGTAGCCCTTAAGAAGAACCTTATCTACGATTCTTTCCACGTTGCTTCTGGTCATGCCGTAAGCGCCATCTGCATCAACAAAGCTTGCAAGAGTGCGGTTGCCGCCTTCAAGGTCTGCCTTGCGAACTACTGCTGCAGCAAGCTTACCTGCACGGTCGAAAATTGCTTCAAGTTCTTCAACTTCGGAGCCGACTACGCCGGTAAGTCCAAGGTCGTCAACCATATCGCTGAACTCATCGTTCATGCCGAGGTTCTTGAGTGCAGTGATAACCTGTGCGGTAGTAAGATCGTTAAATGCCTTGGTAAGAGGTGCCATATTATCGAGCTCGTAGTACTTTTCAATACCATCAACGAGTGCTTCGTTAGCGGGAGCGCCGATACCGTCTGCAATGATTACGCTGAACATTACTGCGTATGCAGGATCGGTAAGGTCGGAGAATACGTCTACGTTTGCAGAAGCGTTAAGGAAGAGCTCCTTACCGTTCTTGCCATGCTCGAGAGTTACGTTAACATCTGCTGAAGTGGTCTTGCCAAGTTCTGCAAAAATGTCGGAAACAGCTGCCTTTTCGTTGTCTTCGCCAACTACGTAAACCTTAAGGTTTCTGGTGGTGCCGGGCTCGCCGGAAACGATACCTGCAGTGAGGTAATCTTCAGTAGTTTCGTGTCTGAAGTTGATACCCCAAGGCTTGGTTACAAACTCATAAGAGTAAACAGGAGCGTTGTTTGCGATAGCGTCGCTGATTGCGGTGAAATCGAAGGAATCATCAAGAACAGTGTTGATGAGAGCGGAAAGCTCAGCGGTATCAACAAAGGTGAGAACCTCTTCAACTACGGAATCAAGACGGTTGGACTTGGAGTAAAGTGCTACGAGATCTTCAACGGTAATGTCATAAACAACGTTGCCGTCTATTTCAAGATAGTTGCTGGTGTAGCCGTTGAATACCAGGTCGCTGGCAAGCTCAAGAACGAGGCTTGCTGCGTTGGGAATCTCGGTTGTGTTGAAGAGACCTGCGTCAACTTCAACGATAAGATCGCCGTTTGCATCCTCATAAAGTGCGTAGAATTCGTTTTCAACTACGCCGTCAGAATTCTGAACGAAGCCTGCCTTTACAAAGGAGGAAACGTCTGCTGCGTACTTACCGCCAACGATGATAACGTTTCCGGAAACAGCGCCGGTTACTTCGCCGTCAACGCTGTCTGCGAGATTGCTGTCAACGATAATTACCTTGCCGTTACCGGTGATATCACCGTTTACGGTAAAGCCGTTAAGGTTAAGAAGAGTGGTTGTGTCAAATACGAGATCTGCATTTACGTCATCAAGAAGAACGATGGATGCAGCGCCTTCGATTTCGGAAAGCTTGGAAGCGAGGTTGTTGGTAAGGCCAACCTTGTTGGTTACGCCGGAAGCCTTAACGTCAACAAACAGAGCTTCGTACTCGTTGCTGAGATCGTCGATGGTAAGAGTCATGGTGATCTTAATGCCGGTATTCTTTTCAGCGATAACGCCTGCGAGAGAACCGAGGTTAAGAGCATCTATAGCATCGGAGATGTCAAGAACACCTGCCATGGTACCGGTGGTCGCATTATAAGTGAAGGATGCGCCGGTATAGAAATCTACCAAAGAATTATACAATGCTTCGGAGCCCTTCTTGGAAGCAAGATCAAGGTTGAAACCAAACTTGGAAAGTGTGTTATCAAAGGTGGTTACGGTAACCTCGGGAGTGCTGAGAACGGGGATAAGAAGATCATTGAAGAATCCGATTGCGATTTCGCTGTTTACTGCGTCTATATTAGCAAGATCGATCTTTTCGGTTACAAGAAGTACTGCGAGGAATGCTTCGTATGCCTTTTCGGGAAGGTTAAGCTTAAGGTTTGCCTTGCCATCGAAGCACTGAAGCTTGAAGTTGTTGGAAACCTGGCCGTCAATTGCGTTTCTTACATCAACCATTTCTGCGGAAACAGAACCGAGAGTGATATAGAAAGGAACGCTGAAGGCGGAAGCCTTGTTAGGACCAAGCTGCATAGTGGTGGTGAGAAGCTCGCCGCCATATGTGGTAAGGGGCTTGGAAGAAACTACAGTACCGGGAATGCTGATGTTGTTGATGTTGCCGTTTTCATCCATAACGTCAAGGATGGTGTCATTGCCGAAGCCGCTGTACATAAGTGCGTCAACGATAGACTGGAGGTAAACCTTGCCGTCATCAAAGAATGCGTTATCGCGAATACCAACGTACTGGTATTTGCCCATCATCATGCCGGTAGCGGTGCCCATTACTGCACTCATAAGACCGTTGGGCTCGGAAGCGTCGATCTTCATAACGATGGAGTAAGCGCCGCCGTTTTCAACAAGTGCAAATACCACACCGTCGCCTGCGTTGGAGTTAAGGCTATTTACATAGTCAACCAGCTCTTCGCCGAGAACGTCAACGTCCTCACGAGTAATAACGAGAGTACCGTCAACTACCTTATCAAACTGTGCGGAGGTAAGAGTGTAATCAACGTCATTTACCTTGACACCGTCAACGTAGTAGTCGTAACGAACAGAAGCGTCTGCGCTGGGAGCAAGGGTAATGTTGAGAGAGCCCTTGTTTACAGTCTGATCAGCCATGCCGGGAACGGAAACGGTAAAGTCCTTATAACTATATATATAATTATAGGAAGAAACCGTGGAGGAGGAAGCGTTGGTTCCTACGAGAGCCTCAAGCTCAGCCTTGTTATAGGTGGTATCGTAGTACTTGCCAACAACGCCCTGTTCATCAAGCTTAGCGTCAACGACTGCGATGAGTTTTTCTATAACAGAAGAGGAGATGGTAGTATTAATGGTAATTGCGTCGGAAGTAACGGTAAAGTTGGTTCCGCCCTCTACCTCAACGGTAACGGAAAGAACAACCTTGTCGTTTGCAGCAAGACCGATGGTAGAATCGGTAAGATGCAGCTCTTCGGGAAGAGAAACAAAGCTTTCGGTAGAACCGGACTTAACAAGTGCTGCGGTAAGAGTACCGAGGTTTGCGCTGCCAAGGTCGATTGCTGCGTTAGGAGCCTGAAGCTTATCGAGCACTTCGTTTACAAGATCACTGATGTTGGTGAACTTGCCAATGTATTCGTCAACCTCAGCAGCGGGAACAACGCCGGTGCTGAGAATGAGCTCTCTCAGTGCATTAAGCTTTTCATCTGCGGTAAGCTTTGCGTCCTCAGAAAGCATATCCTTGAGATACTCAGAAAGAACGGTAATCTCGTTGATGAAGGAATCGCTGTTCTGATAGTAGTATTTGAGTCCGTCAGAAGAACCTGCGTATGCTTCGATAAGAGTTGTAAGCTTGAGGGTACCGTCAACCATACAATTGTCTTTGATGCCCTTAAGTGCGGAATAGAGACATTCCTTAACAAGTGCATCCTTTGCAGGGTCTGCGTTAAGAGTAGGATCGTCGCCGTCAAGGCCGTCAACCAACATCATCATGGTGTTGATAACAGCGCTCTTTACCTGAGTAAGAGTATCCTTCTTGCCTGCGAAAGAATCAAGAGCAGATTTCTGGTCCTTTGCTTCTTTAGCGAGAACGTCGGGAAGGTTTACGATCTCAAGAATCTCAGCATCGTTGAAATTGGTAAGAGAGAGACGGTAGTTAACCTTTACGTAATCGTATGCATCAACTATAGTAACGGTATCGGTGCCGCCGAACAGAACGGTCTTAACGTCTGCGCCGCCAACCTGAAGAGTGTAGCTGTATGCAACCCACTCAAGTCCCTTATAGCTGGAAGGATAAGCAGCAGCCTTAAGGGTATCACCGGTAAGAGTAACGATATTGTTGCTGTTATCGGGATAACGAACGCTTACGACCTCGTCGCCCTTAAGTGCGCCGGAGGTAAGGATATCCTTGCCCTTGCCGGACAGATAGTTATCTGCAACGATATCAAACAGATCTGCGTTCTTATAGCTCTTACCCTCTTTACGGGTAATAACGGTATCTTCGGTTACCTTGATGGTAGAGCCCTGTGCATAATAAGCACCGTTAACGGTATAGTCATACGCCTTTTCTGCGTTTGCATGATTTTCAAGAGTAAGCACGTATCCGTAAGGATAAGAGTTTACGGTGCCCCATTCATCAACGGAGAATTCCTTGGGAGAATAGGTAATGGTATAAGTGATATCCTCGGTGAGAGTAGCGGGAAGGTCAGAATACTCGGCAACAAACTTGTCTGCCAGATATACGCCTGCCCAAGCGGTAAGAGAATCAGCTTCAATACCGCAATCCTCAACTGCAGTGAGGATTTCATCCTTGGTAGCATCTTTAGCAAGAGTAAGCACAACAGTATCGGAAACGAACTTGTTGGTAACTACGTTGCCCTGAGTAGTCTTAAGAACTACCTTAACGGAAACGTTGAACATGCTAAGGTTGTGCTGAACGGAAGTGGTGGCAGCAACCAGAGGATTCTTGATAACGATACCGGAAACATCGGTAACAGAAACCACTTCATTGATAAGAGCATCAAGAGCGAGATATTCTGCGTCGATAAGACCGGACTTAACCAAAGTAACGGTAGTAGCGGTCCAAGGATCTGCGCAAGGAGCCTCAAGTGCGGAAATAGCGGAGTTGAGACCGCTGTTTACAAGACCGATTGCGGAGATAGCCTGGTTAACCTGGTCTATCATTGTGGAGTCCATAAGAGAAGAACCCCAAGAAATAGCGTTGGAAAGAGTGGTCTTAAGACCGGTAACGCTTGCGCCGTCGCCAACAAGACCGATCTGCAGATCCTTAAGGTAGCCCAAAGTTTCTACAGCCTTGTCCTTCATATCCGTTCCGTTCACAAGAAGGTATTCAACCTTGGAAGGAGCAGCCTTGTACTCATCAATGATAAGCTGAAGGTCAAGTTTGTTGCCGTTTGCGGTAAGCTGTGCGTTAAGCACGTTAACTGCCGTCTTGCTCTCTACGGTTTCAAAAGACATGGTGCCGCTAAGAGGAGCAGGAAGGGGAACACCTGCAGCAAAGTCAACAAAATGGGGAACAGCCTCTGCAACAAGCTCAAGATTGTCTGCTACAGATGCGATAGCTTCCATGTTGTCAAACGCCTGAGTGAGATATGCGGGCGCGTTAAGGAGAGCTTCCTGAACAGCGTCAGCAACTTCTGCGTTAAGCTCGTAATCAACCTTTACAGAGAAAGCGTTGCCGTCAAAGGAATATGTACCTTTTCCGCTGCCGTCAAGAGTAACGGTTTCTTTCTCGGTGGAACCAACCATGATCTTAACGGAAACGGGAACCCATCCCTCGTAAGACTCAACGGTGATTACCTTGTTGTCGGTGTCTACGGAGATAAGCTCATCGTTTTCGGTAGGAACCTTAAAGTTGCGTTCATCACCAACAAGAAGGCCGGAAGCGATAAGATTTTTCTCTCCGGTGGTAAGATCGTAATTGAGAGAAACGATCTCGCCGTCTGTTAAATCAATTGTAGTACTGTCATCAGCAGTAACTACAAAGCCCAAGATGGGTTGGAACACCGTAAGCAGCAAGGCAAAGGTGAGAACCCACGTTTGAGCGCGTTTGAAAAAATTGGTCTTTTTACCCATTTTTTCTCCTCCTGTGATAAATTTATAAAAATATTTTTTATTCGCTTTTGGGCGACTGTCCACAGATAGAGACAGTAACACATTTTTATACATAGGTACTATACCAAAACAACCCGTAAAAGTCAACCCATTCGACGAAATTGGTGCAAAAAACCAAGGAAAAATTTTCATTAGTATATTATATATACAAAAAAACGGTGCATTTTGGGTGCTCCGGTTGTGAATTTACATAATGCCGTTCCTTTTTTCAAAAAATATGTTCTGCAGTTGTCCTTGACTAACCGACGGGAGTAGGATATAATCAAGCGCGAGGAAGTGATACGTTGTGATAGATATTTTACGTGTTCCGGATGATATACGCGTTTTTTGTGAAGGAGAATGCGGAGATGCGAAAGCGGAAGCGGCGCTTGAAAAAGACTGTGTTTCCGTTTATCTCACCGCAAAAGAAGTGCGAGTCAAGCGTGTGCTTATCCGCTGGAACCACCGCACCGGCGAGCCCACCCGTGTGATGGGAGATAAATGGGAACGTGCTTACGGTGATATGACTTGGGCATCCCTTAACGGTGAAATATTTATGCCCTGGTATTTTATTGCATCCAATGGAAAGGACTGCGTGGGCTGCGGTGTCAAAACCGGAGCCGACAGCTTTGTGTGCTTTCAATATGATGCTCAGGGTGTTACCTGCCATATTGACGTACGCAACGGCGGAAGAGGAGTTTGTCTTAACGGCAGGACAATTAAGACCTGCGATATAGTTTGTGAAAAATACGATAACACCTGCGAATTTGAGGCGGCGAAAAGGTTTTGCGCCCGTTTGTGCGAAAACCCCGTTTTACCCGAAGCGCCGGTTTATGGAAGCAACAACTGGTATTACGCTTACGGCGTAAGCAGCAGAGAGGATATTCTGGCAGATGCGGAAATTCTGGCATCTCTTACCGAGGGAATACAAAACCGCCCGTATATGGTTATTGACGACGGATGGTCACTAAACTCCTGCGCAGGCCCCTGGCTGCCCAACCAAAAATATGGGGACATGAAGGATATTGCCGAACGGTTTAAGGAAAAAGACCTGAAGCCGGGAATATGGTTCAGACCTCTCCACGACGTTGATGCCGAAAAAGAACACCCCGATTGGTGTATTGACAGACAGTACGAAAGATATCTTGACCCTACCCACCCCGAGGTAAAGGAATATCTCAAAGAAACGGTTGCGCGTATACGGAATTGGGGATATACGCTGATAAAGCACGATTATTCCACCTACGACCTGTTCGGCAGATACGGATTTTCACTTAACGGTATGATAACCGGCGACGGAAGCTGGTCCTTTTACGATAACACAAAAACCAACGCCGAGATAGTTAAGGAGCTGTATGGTCTTATACAAGAAACCTCCGATGGTGCGGTGGTTATCGGCTGCAACACCGTTTCCCATCTGTGCGCGGGAATACACGCGGTAAACCGTATCGGTGACGATACCAGTGGCAGACACTGGAGCAGAACAAGGACGCTGGGAATAAACTCACTTGCCTTCAGGCTGTGCCAGAACAACGCCTTTTATTCCGCAGACGCAGACTGCGTGGGTATTCTTGAAGACAACATACCCTGGTCACTTAACAGAAAGTGGCTGTATCTGCTGGCAAAAAGCGGAACACCTTTGTTCGTTTCCATACAGCCCAAAGCGCTTACCGAGGAAATGAAAAAAGACCTGAGGGAAGCCTTTAAGATAAACGCGTTACAAACCAACGCTTGCGCACCCGTTGACTGGACCTACAACAACACGCCTGCTTTGTGGGAAATAGACGGAAAAACCGAGGAGTTTGACTTTATAGAAAACTCTTACCCTGCACTTCTTGACACAAATACCCAGCCCTATTAAGCTGTTTTCCCCCGTAAAAAACGGGGGAATTTTTTGCGTCAAAAAGGAAATAATATAGACATTACGGGAAATTTGTGGTAAAATTGAAAAAGTAAACGAACAAATATTTTTTGCCCTTCCAAAAAGACGTTGACAAAACAACAACTTTGTGGTATAGTTGTGCTCGATAATGTAAACTTTGTTAACTTTATTCCATTTTACCCAAGTAACGGAGGCAAAAAATTGGCTAAAAAAATTGATACAAATAAATACGTATATAACGTGAGAGAGGTTCTTACCATACGTGATCTGGTTGAATCCAGCTGTGAGATGTATGGAGAAAATACCGCTTTCCTTTACAGAAAGGGAAGCGAGATAGTTGAAGTAAAATACCAGCAGGTGGGAAAGGACCTGCGCGCGCTGGCGACCTATTTTAACTCCTTAGGTCTGGAAAACGAGAAAATTGCGGTAACCGGAAAGAATTCTTATTATTGGTCCCTTACCTACATGTCAGTATGTGCAGGCACCGGAGTTATCGTTCCCATTGACAAGGATCTCCGCGGTGACGAGGTGGCATATCTGCTGGAGCACGCTGAGGCGAAGGCTATTGTCTGCTCACCCGAAACCATAAACAAGATAACCGAAAGCGGATATAAGGGCATTGTTATATCCACCGATGAGCTGCCCCAATGTATAGAAAAGGGTAATGAGCTGATAAGCAACGGCGACACCTCTTATGCTGACCACAAGATTGACCCCTTTGGGCTGGGAATACTGCTGTATACCTCCGGCACAACGGGGGTTTCCAAGGGCGTTATGCTTTCACAGCACAACATCTGCTCAAATATCGTTCAGGTGCTTAAGCGTTTTACCGTAACTCCCGAGGACAGATCACTTTCCATACTTCCCCTCCACCACACCTTTGAGTGTATGGTGGATATGGCTATATTCTATTCCGGCGCAAGCGTTGCATACAACAGTGCAGTTACAAAGCTTAAAGCAGAATTGAAGATATTCCAGCCTACGGTTTTGGTTTGCGTGCCTCTGGTGCTGGAAACTTTGCACAGAAGCATAATGACAAGCTATAACAAAATGAAGGGCGGCAAAGCACTTCTTGCGGCTCAAAAGGTTATGGCAAAGGGACTTACCATGGCAGGCAGAAGAAAGCTGTTTTCCTCTATACACGAGGCGGTTGGCGGCAGACTTACCCGTATGGTAGTAGGTGCGGCGGCTATGCTTCCCAATATTCACGAGGATTACGAGCTGTTTGGATACGCGCTCCATATAGGCTACGGTCTTACCGAAACCTCCCCCGTTTGTCTTATGCAAAACGATTTTTACCGTGCCGTTGGCGATACGGGATTCCCCGTTATCGGTGTTCAGTGCCGTATTTGCGACCAGAACGAGGACGGCATAGGCGAATTGCAGGTAAAGGGTCCCAACGTAATGCTGGGATATTACAAAAACCCCGTAGAAACCGCAAAGGTGCTGAACGACGGATGGTTCTCCACCGGTGACCTTGTTAGAAAGAACCCCAACGGCTCTTACAGCATTACCGGCAGAATTAAGAGCATGATAGTGCTTCCCAACGGCAAGAAGGTGTTCCCCGAGGAGCAGGAGGCCTTTATAGACCGTTCGCCTTACGTAAAGGACAGTATGGTATTCCTTACCGAAAAGGAAGGAAAGCCAATGCTGGCAGTTGCCATTTACCCCGATATGGAGACACTTAACGCCGAAGCGGAAAAGCGCGGCGTAAGCCCGAAGGAGATAATTACCGGCGTGGTGGCAGAGGTAAACAAGCTGTTCCCCTCTTACAAATATATCGGCAAGGTGATTATACGCGAAAACGAGTTCGTTAAGACGACTACAAGCAAGATAAAGAGAAACGAACCCGAGAACAAGGAAGAATAAAATGAGAAAAGCATTACCCGAAACAAAAGAAAAATTTATTGATTCCGCCCTGCAGGAGCTGTATCTTTACGGTACGGCAGGGTTTTCCATACGCAACGTGGCTAAAAACTGCGGTCTTTCCTGCGCCGCACCCTACCGCCACTTTTCCAGCAAAAACGACCTTATTGCAGAGGTAATAAAGGCGGTTTCCGCACGCTGGGAAAAGCGTGTTTCCGCTCTGCTTGAAAACCATAACGGTACGTTGAGAGAGAAAATTCTTGATATTTGTATCGCTTACATAAAGTTTTTATGTGAGAACCCCGGATATTTTACAATTGCTGTAATGAACGAAAAATTTTTGAGCCCCGAGCAGATAAGAGAAAAATCCCTTATCTCGCCTAAGGTGACCGAGGTTATCAACAGCTATTGCGAAAGCGTGAATATGTCTGAGGAAGCCAAAAAGAGAAAGACCTTTATAGTGCGCGCAATGCTTATCGGCGCGGCAGAAATGATGACGGCGGATTCGCTTCACTACACCGAAGAAAACCTGCAAATGGTACGGGAGTGTGTGGAACGCGAATTCGATATAGAATGAAGGGCAAAACCAACAAAAGAATTACAGGGACAGTACTTACCGCGGTGTTTGCCGCCGTGATTTGCGTGCTGTCCCCTCTTACTTTGCCTGTTTTTGCGGTTCCCTTCACGCTGTCGGTATTCGTGATATGCTGTGTAAGCACCGCCATTGAGGAAAAGGCGGCGTTAAGTACACTGCTTTACGTTATTCTGGGCGCGGCGGGGCTTCCCGTGTTTGCCGCCTTTACGGGAGGAGCAGGCGCGCTGGCAGGTGCGACGGGAGGATTCGTTATAGGATATATTCCCTTTGCGCTTATAACGGGAATAGCATCACGAAAGCTGAAAAACGGTTTTGCGGTGTTCGGCGTTTCTCTGCTGGGACTTGCCCTGCTGTATCTTTTCGGAAGCGTATGGTACGGGTTTACGACAAAAGCAGACGTTGCAAAAGTCTTGACAGTAAGCGTATTTCCGTTTATAATACCGGATATACTGAAGGTTGCGGCAGGCGTATTTTGCGGCAGCCGTATCAAACGGGCGATAAACCGTACCAAGGAGTAAAAATATATGCGTGAGCTTGTTATTATAGGCGCGGGACCTGCAGGTCTTACCGCCGCAATATACGCTTCCCGTGCAGGGATAGACGTGCTGGTGTGTGAGGGCGGTATGTACGGCGGTCAGCTTGTAAATACCGATAATATTAAAAACTACCCCTCTTACAAGTCTGTTGAAGGCTGGGAGCTGGCACGGAATATGTATCTGCAGGCAGAGGAATGCGGTGCGGAGTTTTTGTATGAGGACGTTACCGGAGTTACCGAGGAAAACGGTTGCTTTAAGGTAAAGACCGCAAAGGGCGAAATCGAATGTATGGCGGTAATTATTGCCAACGGCTCCAAGCGCCGCCGTATCGGCTGTAAAGGAAGTGAAAGATTTGAGGGACTGGGTGTTTCCTTCTGCGCTTCCTGCGACGGACAGCTTTACAAAGGAAAGCCCGTTGCCGTGGTCGGCGGAGGCGACAACGCATTTGAGGACGCCTTGTATCTTTCCGCTTTGTGTGAAAGCGTGCATATTTGCGCAAAAAAGATTACTGCATCCGAGGAATGGATAAAAGCAGTAAAACAAAAAGAAAACATTGTTGTTTACGAGGGAATGTATCCCACCGAGATATACGGTGATACCCGTGTAAGCGGAATCAGAATTGCAGACAAGGACACGGAAAAGGAGATTCCCGTTTCCGCCGTGTTTACAGCCTTGGGTCAATCCCGCGATAACGCCATATTCGCCACGGTGGTAGTTGTAGATGACAGCGGTTACATTATCGCCGCCGAGGACTGCGCTACCGATACCAAGGGAGTGTGGGCGGCAGGTGACACCAGAGTAAAGCCTTTGCGCCAGATCGTTACCGCCGCATCCGACGGTGCTGTTGCGGCTACAAACGCGGCGGCATATATTAATAAAAAACGGAAAAAATAAATTACAAAGTGATATTCACCGCCGCGACAGCTTTTACGGCGGTGATGCCTTTTAATAATCTTGAAAGGAACGAAAAAAGCTTTGTTAAAACTGAAAAAGCATTTGTTTTTGCTTGCCGCCGCGTCCCTGCTTATCCTGACGTCAGCCTGCAAGGGAAGCACCGACGGAGAAAGCTCGGTGCCGTCGGGCGAGGTATCCGTTTCCGTCCGCAACGAATATAATTTAGGTGCCGCAGTGGTTCACGGAGTATCCAACAAAAAGGTGGCGTACGCCGCTACCTTTGCCGCTGTAATTACCGATGAATCCGGCAAAATTATAAAATGCGTAATCGACCAGCTTGAAGCGGAGGCAGACACCGACGGGGTTACCCAGCAGATTGGAAAGGAGTTTCCCACCAAGAACGCTTTGGGCGACAGGTACTCTATGAAGGGTGCATCGGGAATTGGGAAAGAATGGTATGAACAGGCGGAGGCGTTTGCTTCCTACTGCGTGGGAAAGACGATAAGCCAGGTGGAAAAGGGGCTTGACGAAAACGGAAAAATGCCCGATCTGTCCGCTTCCTGCACGGTAAACGCAACGGATTTTGTTTCTGCGGTAAAGGCGGCTGTGAAAAATACGGGAAAGGTGTTTTTTACAAAAAGCGTTAACGAGGTGAAATTGGGACTGTCCGTAAAGACCACCCTTTCATCCGCATCCGAGGAAAGCGAAAACGGAGAAAACGGGGTCGCGGTATTCAGCTGTACCTTTTCCGCCGCCGCAGTTGACGGAAGCAACAAGGTGTGCAGCACCTATATTGACGAGACCGAGTGCGAGATACCCTTTGATAAAGACGGAAACGTTTACGCCGAGGGAATAAAAAGCCCCTTCTCCAAGCAGGAAAAGGGAAACGATTACGGAATGAAGGCGGCATCCAAAATTAACAAGGAATGGTTTGAGCAGGCGAATGCCTTTGCATCCTACTGTGAGGGAAAGACCGCAGAGCAAATTGAAAAATCAGCAAACGAAGAAGGAAAGGTGCCTGACTTGGCGGCATCCTGCACGGTGTATTCGGCAAACTTTGCCGTATCCGTGGCGGAGGCTGTGAAAAACGCAAAATGAAAAAATTATTTTTGGTTTTATTTACCCTTCTCTTTACCGCAGGACTTGTTTCCTGCGGAGAAGGAGAGAACATACAAACACTTCCCTGCACGGATATAATGTTTGAATATTTTGATACGGTTAC
>JAZOBE010000002.1:0-4261 GCA_045595785.1 Eubacteriales bacterium | reverse complement strand
AGCTTGTTGCCCGTTCCCATACAGGAAATAATAGGCACACCTGCTTGGACCGCGCTTTCTATCAAAAACAGCTTTGATTTTACGGAATCTATACAATCTACGATATAATCAAAATTCTCTAGTGGAATACTGTCTTCCTCTGAATAAAACTTATCAATTACGGTAACGTTGCAATCGGGAGCTATATTCTTAAAACGTGAAAGCGCCGCAGACGTCTTTTTTTCGCCGACGTTGGAATTGAGCGCAATAAGCTGGCGGTTTATATTTGTGATATTTACTGTATCGCTGTCTACAATAGTGATATTGCCTACTCCGCCTCTGACCAGCGCTTCACCTGCCGCGCCGCCAACACCGCCGATACCCACCAGCAAAACGCTGGCATTTTTCAGCTTTTCAACGCCTTCTTCGCCTAATATGGGGTATATTCTGTCAAAACGGGTTTCCATAAAAACAAACCTCTCATTCAATATATCCGCCGCCGATGACGGTATCACCGTCATAAAAAACAACGGATTGACCGGGCGTAATTGCGCGCTGGGGCGTATCAAACAACACCTTTACGGTGTTTTCGCCCGTTTTTTTAACTGTACAAAGAGAGCCCGAGTGGCTGTAACGCACCTTTGCTTCACAGCGGAAGGTGGCCGGCATCTCCTCTGAGCAATACACTACGTCGGTTGCAAAAAGAGTATCCGAAAACAAGCTTTCGTTTCTGCCTACGGTAACGGTATTTTTGACAACGTCCTTGCTTAAAACGTAAAGCGGATGTGCCCACGCAAGACCAAGTCCCTTACGCTGACCTACCGTATATCCCCAAACTCCGCTATGCTTGCCGATAACTCTGCCATCCTCATAAACGAAGTTTCCTTTGGGCGGTTCGTTACCCAAAACAGCACTTACCACAGGGCGGTAATTTCCATCGGGAACAAAGCAAATGTCCTGACTGTCCGCCTTGTGAGCAACGGGAATGCCCGCTTGCTGTGCAAGTGACCTTACCTCGTCCTTGCTCATATCACCAATGGGAAATGCAAGTCTTGAAAGCATATCCTGCGGTAATCTGTAAAGCATATAGCTTTGGTCTTTTGCGGTGTTTTTGCTCTTGCGCAAGTAATAAACGCCGTTTTTCTCGTATATACCTGCATAGTGTCCCGTAGCGGTGAGAGGAATACCTTGTTCCCTTGCCACATCGAAAAGCGCAGGGAATTTCATGTTCTCGTTGCAGAACACACAAGGGTTTGGAGTGAGCCCTTTTGAATACTCCGTAGCAAAGCGTGAGACGACTTTATTTACAAAGTCCTCTCGCCTATCGGAAACGTAAAAATCGATTCCCAGGCGGTTAGCCGCGGAAAGAGCGTCGTCTGATTCGTCCTTTACGGAAGCAAGACGGAGATACACACCGCTGACACGGTTTCCTTCCGACATTAGTTTGTATGCGGCAACGGAGCTGTCCACTCCGCCGCTCATTGCAACGAGAATATCTGACATAACAAAATGCACTTTCTTTTAGAAAAATGTATACACAAAAATTGTACTATATTTTAAGCCCTTTTGCAATATTTTTTTGCTTTACGGGCAAATTATTATTACACAAAAATATACAAAGGGGCGTATTTGATGAAAAAGCTTTTTATCTGTTTGTTTTTAATTTTTTCCTTTTCCGCGCTTACGATATGCGCATCCGCAAAGGGGTATGGTCTCTCCCCTGCCATCGAAGTGCTGAAATCCTCTACGGTAATGCAAAAATGCGGTATTACAAACACCGCGGTTTCCTTTACCAAAGAGGATTTTGAAAAAGCGGCAGGAAAGAAAATAACCTATATCGTAATATCTACTCTTCCTGCGAAGGAGGCAGGCACACTTTCCATGCACGGTGAGCCTGTTGTTGAAGGTCAGACAATTCCCGCTTCCTCAGTATCGTATTTGGTATTTTCACCTGCGTCAAGCAATCTGGCAAGCACCTCCTTTACCTTCCGCGCCGGTGCGTCAGGCTGGACGGACACTGATATTCCCTGCATAATTACGATGCGTGCTAACGTAAACGTATCTCCTATTGCAGGAGATGAGGAAATAGAGACCTTTGAAAACATTCCCATTATTCACACCCTTGCAGTTTCGGACCCCAACGGGGATTCACTTACCGTTAATATATTGTCTTACCCCAAGCACGGAACCATTACCGTAAGTGATAACGGAGTGGCACAGTACTCGCCCAAGGATGGGTATACCGGAAAGGATTACTTTTCCTACACCGTATCCGATAAATTCGGTTCTGTTTCCGAAGAGGCAAAAGTACAAGTAACCGTAAACAAAAACAGCCGTAATATAGTGTTTGCCGATATGAACGGAAGTGATGCTTACGCCTGCGCGGTGATGATGTCGCAATCCGAAATAATGACCTATTCTCTGCGTGACGGCGAGTACTATTTCTCTCCCACCGAAAAGGTTACGAAAATCGACTATCTGGTAATGCTTATTACCGCAATGGGTATGGATAAGCAGGTAACCGCCTGCGAGGACACCTTGTTTGACGATGACAGCATCCTCACCTCCACCGCTAAAGGTTATCTTGCATTAGCGCTCCAGAAGGATATTGTAAATATCGGCTGCGGTAAGTTTGAACCCACATCGTATATTACAAGAGGAGAAGCCGAGGAAATGACTGTATCCGCAATGTACGCCGCAGGCTACGGCGGTATTATATCAACCGGAGAAGACACCGATGAGGTGCTTACTAAAGCAGAAGTGGCAAAATTGCTTTCGAAAGCTATTAAGAATAAATAAAAACACCACGAGAAGCAAATTCCCTGCGGAGAAAATATCCGCAGGGAATCGTCTTTTTATTCGGTTTTATTGTCTTTCTTTTCGTCCTTTTTGGTAACGTCCTCGACAACGTCTTCAACTACGTCGGCAACTACGTCCGCGCCCTTTTCAACGCTGTTTACAAAGGCTTTTCCGAAATGCTTACCCAAGGATTTAAGGTTTTTGCCTTCGATTTTACTTTCCTTAAGGTCGGAGCCTATTTCCTTAAAATCCTTACCCAGCTTTTTCCAATCGTCCTTTAACGCCATAATATTTTCTCCTTTTCCTATTCTAAATCAGGAATAACACCATCAACGATAGCGGTGTAATACTTATCGTAGGTAACGTAACCCGGCTTACTGCCTGATGGCTTTTTGATATATCTGACACGGGTATAATCCACCTCCGCATTGCGGGAGCCGCGCACAGATGAATGATATGCCGCAAGCATTGCTGCCTGAGTATAATCACGGTCGGTAGGTTCATTTCCCTCGGTACACAAAATAACGTGTGAGCCGGGAAAGTTTTTAACGTGAAACCAAATATCGTTTTTCTCTGCGCCGAAAGTTAAAAAATCGTTCTGACGGTTATTTCTGCCAACCAGCACACGCATCCCATCGGTGGTAGTAAACACAAAGGGCTGACCGGCTGGCACCTTTTTGGCACCCTTTTTGACTGTGGGTGCGGACATATACCCTACCTCGCCCAACTCCACACGGATCTCGTCCAATTCCTTACGGGTTCTGGCGCGGGAAAGTGCGTCTTCTACCGTGCGGACGTATTCAAGCTCCCTTTCGCCGGAAGCGATGAGGAGCGTGAGGTGCTCCTCCGCACGCTTGAGCTTTGCATATTTCGCATACAAGCGCTGTGCGTTTTTGGCTGCGGAAAGACGGGGATCAAGCACCACCGTTACGTCCTTGCCCGTTTCGTAATCTGTTGCGGTTATCTCGGTGGCGCCGGGCTTTATACGATAAATATTCGCAGTAATAATATCCCCACGGCTGCGGTAAATATCCTTCTTGGCGCAATCCGAAAGCTCTGTTTTTTGGGTATAAAGCTTTTTCTCAAGGCGGTTTTTAATGTTTGAAAGCACACGGGAAATATCAAAGGAAAGCTGCTTTATCTCTGCCGCAGTAGCTTTTTCGGCATAAAACTCGTTAAGAAGCGAGGTGAGACTTTCACACACTTTGCCGCCATCACCATACTGGTGCAAAGCAGTATAGGAAAACGCTTTTCCTCCTGCCGCAATATACGGAGTGACACGTTTCTCACGAACGGAATTAAGCAAATCGGTAAATACTGTCCACAGCTTTTCTTTATCCGCCGCTTCAAGCAGACCGTCTGTCTCACCGGTAACGGCAAAAGCGAGCTCTCTTGCGGTGACAGGTGAAAAGCCCAAAAACGTATGGAGCAAAAAATCATCTGCCGTACGGGAAATATTATCATCCACAAGACGGAAAAACTG
>JAZOBE010000001.1:0-4292 GCA_045595785.1 Eubacteriales bacterium | reverse complement strand
GCGGGTTTTTGCTTTTTCTTTTTTCACGAGCAACGGTCCATAAAAACGCACTTTGATGCTCAAATCGGGCATCATTTTCCCATCTGTTCCGTTATGTTTTCAATATTTCCGTCTGTTGCATCATCAAAAGAGCATCAAATAACGTAACAAAGCGTTAGATAAAAGCCTTTAAGTATTATATTATAAATGTTCGAGGTATCGCATCCATAAAAGTCCTTGAAAAGAACGGATTTACAAAGGAAGGACATTTACGCCATTGTTTTCAGTTAAATGACGGGTTGCACGATTGTCTGATATACGGAAAACTTTATACAGATTGAAAACATAAGAGGATTTTGTAAATCCCCTTAAGTCTACAGTTTGCCAAGGGCGTCGTACATTAATTTGGCCCAAGCGATCACGTGTTGATATATTGCGTGATCAATAATGATAGGACCGAACATATCAGCCAGCACATATAACACAAAATTGTAATGGAAATGTAAGAAAAACGCCTTTGACAAAAATATCCTGTTTTTTTCGTTGCCATTGAAAAATCTGCACGTTTGTGCTATTATAAGCTTAAATCAGAGCCAACAAGGAGATTTGAAATGGAAAACAAAAGTAAAAGCTTTTTCACATCAAAGACGGCAAAATGGTTATTTATAGTAATTCTCGCGGTGCTGCTGGCAGTGTCAACCGTATTTATCGTAAAGTATTTTACAAAGTCAGAACAGTATGTCCTCACCGTTGTTCAAAACGAAAACGGTGATATTTTTCCCGCAGGGGAAACCTTGCTCGAGATCGGCGCAGAACAGACCTTGATAATATCTCCGAATGCGGGATATCGTGTTAAAGACGTAACGGTTGACGGAGAAAGCAAGGGCGCTGTTACGGTGTTTACTCTCAATGATATTTCTGCGGATCATACGGTTACGGCAATTTTTGAAAAGATAGGTTTTGAAAAAATGGTTGATCTTAGCTATACCTTCAGTGGAGATGAAAAGGATAAAGCCGGATTTGCGCAAGGAACACTTACGGTAACTCCTACCGCAGACGAAAAAAAAGACGGGTATTATCTGGTATATTTTGCCGATGAAAACGGTCTGCTGGGGGATTATGACGAATTCGCTTGTATAGATATAACGGGCGGAACGGTAAGCTTTGACATCAAGGACGGGGCTTATCTGCCCGCGGAAGTTACCAAGTTGGCTGTTTTCGAGTGCGACCGCCGTTTTCTCGAAGAGCATCCGAACATAGAGGATGCGGCTGACGTTATAAATATCGATCATACGAAGAGATTGGAGCTCGGCGAGGTACAGTACACCTTCGGCGCAACCTCGGACGTGCATATGAACTTCGAATCTCTTGGCTTCGGCTCTCTTGACAAGTGGGAGAAGGCGCTTGAGTTTTTTGCGGAACATAACGTTGAAAGCCTTATCGTTACGGGCGATATAACCGGTGATACCGAGCTTGACAGCGAATATCAGCAATATATCGACCGTATCAACGATTCCGACATTCCTCTTGAAAGCGTATACGAGGCTATAGGCAATCACGGAAACACATCGGAATCGGTTAAGCTGTTTTCAAAATATACGGGCGGAAGCGACGAGGTGTATCCCTTTGAAGGCTCGCCGTATTATTACGTTTTGAAGAAGAACGAAAACGGCAGAGATAATTTGTTTATTTTTATGGCGCAGGAGCTTGTTGGTCCGAGTGACAGCGCTGCATACGATAATTTTTCCAAACGGCAGATGGATTGGTTGGAAGCAACTCTTGAGAAGTTCGAAAACACCAATACCAATATATTTTTGATCGAGCATTCACCGTTTTTGAATTGGAGTCCCGGAGATCGTGTCGGCGGCGATTACACGAGAATGATTACTTTCAAGGAATCGTACGTTCAGACAATGCGGCTCAAATCATTGCTCGAAAAGCACAAAAATGTGATTATGATGACAGGTCATACTCACCTTACCTTTTATGAAAATGAGAATTATTCCGATCAATACGGCAGCTTTTGCAGAATGGTTCACGTAAGTAGCGGTACGCAGACGAGCTCCTACAACCACGGCGATACGCTTATAAGCGATACCGACGGCCGCAAAAACAATTCTCCCGATTACGGAAGCGAAGGATACATAGTAAAGGTTTACGAGGGCTTTATAGTTTATACCGGCTATAACATTTCTACCGACAGGATCATTCCTTCCGCTTGTATTCTTATACCTACCGAACCTTATGAAAGCACCGTAGGAGAGGTATCCGATCCTACGATAAAGGATGTCAGCGACGCAAAGTATTTCTTTGACGTAGTGAAGGGCAGCGGTACGAAGGAAGATCCGTATCTGATCTCGTCGGAGGAGGAATTCAAGCTTATGACCGATGAATTCGTAAGATCTACAGCCTCCGATGAACAGAGTATGTTTGGTTACGGCAAGTATTTCGAGCAGACGAGAGATCTTGATATGTGCGGATTTGAAGGATACAACGGAACTTCCGCATCCGGCAGTACGAGATATACTTTTGCCGGCAATTATAACGGAAACGGTTATACGGTCAAGGTGGATATTTCGGATGGGGGACAAATGTCTGTTTTTCCGTATTCTTATGGGGTTATATCCAATTTGAAGGTTGAAGGAAGCATAAAGGGCGGCATCTGCGCTCAGGTCGTCCGCGCTCTTTACGGCGAACTGATAAACTGCGTTTTCGACGTTGCTCTCAATGCGGAGCAGGAGGCCGGCGCAATATATTCAAATTACGGTTACGTATACAATCTTTACACGACCGGTACCCATTCTTCCGGTGCAGCCGCATCCGCCGTGGCAACCAATCACAATTCGACACAGTACCATAACGTGTTTTATTGCAGATATCAGAATTCAAGCCTCGTGGATTCTTCGCAAGGAACGCAAAGCGAGGACCTTAACACCATAGTCGAATCGTTCAATGTCAGAGAGGGAAGCGAATACGAAAAAGCGTGTGAGTATCTGGACGGGTACGATATGCTAGAGGTAGTTGCAGCAGACGGAAAATTGGCATTTCAAAAAGCATCGTGAACAGAAAAACCGCCGGGGATTACATTTCCTCCTCGGCGGCTTTTCTTTGTCTATAGCACCCCAACCATTGACACCTATATCGAAAACGCATCGGTTAGTCCGTTTAGTCGAGTGTTGTCCTTCTTCACATAGTACATCTCGGTTATCTGCGAGATGCTGTGTCCGAGGATATCCGCGACTTGTTTCGGTGTTAAGGATATAATCGTGCCGTCTGGCTGTTTAACGCCGTTTACAAGGTTGGTTGCGAAGGTGTGGCGTATCAAGAACTTTTATCGGAACTAATAAGTTGTTTTGGCGAAAGTCAGGGCTTTTGGTTAAAGGCAATGTTTTTGACAAATGACGGAAGCGAACTTCAAAGCGAAAGTTTGATTTATTCTTTATACTCTGTGGATTTTGTGCGTTCAAAAGTAAAGGATGTTGTTTTAGAAATTGTCGAAAAACATAATGGCCAAATCGCAATCGAAGTATTAGAGGAAAAATTACCAAATCACTCATAATACGACTCTCGATAAATTTTAATATTGTGCGTAAATTATAGCACAACTATTTGTTATAACGAATCAGGAAAAGATATGTACCTTCCGGACCGATAACTTCATATTTCTCCGCACAACATCTTTTCGGCAACTGATGCTGCACTGACCATAAACCCAACCTCAACAACGTCGTCATCCTTGCGATACCAAGATTCGGCGAAATATATGTTCTCGAGATCGGAAAGTCTGCGGCCATCGTTCTTGAGCATTTCCGCAATACGTTTTGCCACAAACTTTTGAAATTCCGCTTCAGCAATATCGGGGTCAATATTGGTTTCGCAATCAACCTCAATGTCTCGAAGATCGATGCTTTCGCGATAATTTTCGGAACGGTTGTACGTTTCGGATGTAATAACGTTATATTTCATTGTTTTCTCCTTATTTAAGTATTGATAATAATATCCATATAAGCGCACCAGATTGTTGTTTAACGTCATACGCTATACATGATATTCTGCCATTTTTCATAGTTTCCTTGCTTATTTTTTCGGTATGTGCTACAGGGTTGCGATATTTGATGCGCACGTAATTTAATGCACCTGCCAAGACAATTTGGTTGTGACGGTTAATGTCCTCTTTGCTTTTCCCAGAATCGTCATAACCCTTGAATTCTGCAGAAATAACCTTTTTATCTGAATAAAGCACGTCTGGCTTCAATCCTTTGAAGCTGGTGAGCATTTCTATGTTGAAAATATCATTTCCGCCAAAATCCTTG